>JASHTY010000287.1 GCA_030040315.1 Terriglobia bacterium
CATCGCACTTGCTGGCGTTCGTTGAGTTCACTCAGGAACGCACGCCAGATGTTGAGCCAGACCCCTTGCTCTTCCCAGTCCCGTAGTCGCCGCCAGCAGGTCGAGGGATGCGGAAATTCCTCCGGCAAGTCTTGCCAGCGCGCCCCACTGCGCAAAATCCACAAAATGCCTTCCAGCACTTTGCGGTCTGCGGCCGCAGGGCGGCCACCACGCGGGCGCGGCGGGCGCTTGGGGAGCAAGGGCCGAATCCTTTCCCATTGCACGTCGCTCAGCAACCGACCGTATCGCGCCATCGGCCCTCCCTTTGGCGCAGTTGACGCTCGCGATCCACCCCCACCGCAAAATAACTACTCGAAATTCAATCCCTTGTACAGGGTTTTGCAACGCGTTCTAGTTGACTAGCGCTCCGGGGTACGGATTTTCAGAGTACTTGCAAGTTTCAAATTATACACAATGGGACGCTCTGACTAGTGCCCCCAGGGTTCTTCCCGTAGTTTACTGAGATAACTCCGCGTGCTTCAACGCTTTGTGTGGCCCTCCGTTCCAGTTCGGCCTCGATTTGAGAATTGGACAATCGAGAGGAGTCTTCGGAAAACACCTTGCCCTCGATGCCGAATATCACACCCAAAGCTATTTACGACTACTAATGCCATGACAGAAGCATCTTACCCAGGAAAGGCGGGCTGTGGTATTCAGGCGTCGTTGCTCTGTGAGATAAAAGAACAGCTAGGTAGCCCCCTCGACCAGCAAAACCTGACATTCGCGCTCCACTTCGCGTAAAATCCGCTGATGAGAGGCTAAAGAATCTGCAAGAGGCTTCTTGTCCGCTCATAAATTCGCCTGCAACGGCCGGTTTTCCGCACATGACGTCACCCCGCCGAAATTCGCAATGGTTCTAGATATGACGGGTATTGGTACAGTTTCACAGGCCGATTCTCTCAAGCATCACTTCGATAGTCCACATGGTCGGGCAGGCCCGCTTCCATTGCCGGGGTAACCCTCAGGCTCTTGTGAATCCGGCAGAGATTATAGCGCATTGTGAAAAGGAGGTCTCCTTTCGATCTTTCCGCCACGCCTTGCTGGTCGGGCTCAGAGCGAAACACAGCATAGATACATTGCGCGAGGGTCAGTCCCATGGCGGCGGCAATTTCATCGTCTCTGACCGCGCGACCGACCTTGATTTCTATTTCGCCGTAGACCTTCTGAATGTACTTGCTTTTTTGCTACAGAATCTCGGGCGGGTCAATCCCCTCCCATAGCAGGCGTTTCGCCGTATCCGGTCTCCAGCCAAGGCGTATGTCGAACACGGTCTGGCGGTTCAAGGGCTGAGCTGTCCTCAAATCCTCCCGCTTTCTCGCAATGTTGCAGCGGGTTTTAATATTCGCTGTTATACACGTTAAAGCTCCCGAGAGGGGCGTGCGTCACACCCTAGCATAGGCAGAAGCAAAAGTCCCACCAAAGGCAATAGGGCGATTATGATTTTAGTATGATCTAAACATCCTGGGTCAGTTCGGGCCCGACGTGGGTATCGCATGAAGGTATTTTAATTTTACTCTTGAAATATCATAACCTATGAGGTAGATATAGCATGATGGGTTAGTCAGTTGAGATATGGAGGTCTGGTAATGACGTTCGGGCCGCGGTTGCGAGCCTTCTGCGGGAGATCCTCCGCGGCAATTTCGCAGGAGATGCCGGGGATTTTGGTCCCAAAGGAGACGTGAGGCGTTTGTATATGGCTCATTACGATTCTAACCTGCTAACCAGGGAGACTTTGCTGGCGTTCCTGACCGTGATGGCTTGTCAGGCGGCTGACGGACTTCATCTGATCGCCTTAGACGTGCAGAAACTCATGGAACGCGGAAGGCTTCGTCAAATTAGTCTGTGACAAAGGACTGCAAAGGGCGTCGCTTCCCTGAGAGAGAGTTAGGCAAATGCGAGGCCTAGAGTACAACAAATTATCTCGAACCTCGTTTTGCTGAGGGCAATGCCTATAACGGGCTTAATGGGCGCCATATTCAACTGTGAATGATAACTCGTATTCCACATCGGATCCTCGTATTAGATCGGAGGACGTTAAGTCATTGACCTGTCCTTGAGTGGCGGCAAGACCACGGTAAGGTAGCACAAACGGTCCGAGCGAACCTGGAGGGAGTATGCTACAGAGCAGTGGAAAGCTAAATGTGAAACGAGTCGAAGAGTTGTTAGTTTCCGGTTTCAAAACCCTCCGTAGGTTCGGGAGCAAAGTATCGTCTGGCGCTATACTCGGGCACTTCAAACTCCAGTGCGAAATAGGGCGGGGGGCGACAGGCGTGGTATACCGGGCGTTAGATTTGAGGTTAGAACGGCTTGTGGCCGTTAAAATCAATTTCTTAGAAGTTGAACCAAAGTCACCAGCGTGGGGTCGGCTGATCAGGGAAGCCCGGCTAGCGAGCGCGTTAAGTCATCCCTGCATTTGCACAATATATGACGTGGGCGAAGAAGACGGCATAGCCTATATCGCCATGGAATACATTGTCGGAATGCGCTTGTCCGCTCTCCTTTTCCCCGCTGGACTTCCGCACGACCTCGTCAATCATTTTGGCCGACTCATGTCGGTTGGGTTTGCACATGCGCACGAGCGTGGGATTATCCACGGGGACGTTAAACCTGGGAATATGATCGTCAGTCGATCAGGGGAATTAAAGATCCTCGACTTCGGTCTGGGGAAGCGCTTTAATATCAGTCCTGAATATTCACCTAACTTGCCTTCCTCTTCCGGAATTGTGGTTGGCACATTCCCTTACTTGGCGCCCGAGGTGTTACGTGGGGAGCGGCGGGGCGTATGGTCCGACATTTGGTCCGTCGGGGTTTCGCTTTACGAGCTTGCCACCGGCAAACTTCCGTTTCAGGGCTGTACACCGTTTGAACTTTCGTCAAGGATTCTGGTTTCGGACCCGGTCGCCCCTGCAAGGGGAATCGCGCCAACGCTATCGAAGGTTATTCATCGCTGCCTTCAAAAGGAACCGCACATGCGTTATCACTCGGCGCAGGAAATTGCTGATGATTTGAGCGCGGATACTCTCCCCAGTCTCCTGGTTTGCTGGCGCAACTTTGAAGCTTCGCTTAGGATTTGTTAAGTGGTCAGGAAGACGGTGAGAGCGTCCCTCCCCGCAAGGAATGTGTCTCGTTCTTGCGCTCATGTCTGCGCGCGACAAATTCTGCGAAAACTGCCGCATAAATACTAGCGCTCAATAACTATCCAGATTTTGTGATTCTTGCTTTTTCGCAATTCCCTAGAAGAAAATTGAGTGGCCCCGGTATTTTTGGTCCATTTCGAGTGTTAGTTTCCGGCAAAATCTAGTACCCGAAGAAGGGAGATTTGCCGTGAAGCAGAAGCGATTCAGCGTGGAACATATTGTCGCGGTGTTGAAGCAGGCGGAGCCAGGAGTGCCGCTGGCGGAGTTAATCCGGCGCGTGGGTATATCCGAGCAGACGTTCTACCGGTGGAAGAAGCAGGATGTGGGCCTGGAAGTGGCCTATGGAATCGTACTCAACCCTAATCCCGCCGAAGTGGAATCGCTGCAAACCATGGGCAACGAAGACCTGGCCGAGCCCGACACCAATCCTTTCATAAAGCTCTGGTTTTACACGTACCGGCCACTGGAAAACAGAATCCGGTTGGCCGCTGCCTACCACGCTTGGAGCAAGAGAAAGCCCCTCGAGTTGCTGCCGTGGCGACAATAGGTTCCAGTGTCGAGGAGCTCGCTTAGACGCCCTAAAGCAGCAGCGCATTCACAAACCCTGATTTTGACACCTGCGTGAAAATCGCTTTGGGTCAGAGCAGGAAATTACTATCAAGATGGAGCGGCGGCTAGCGCGTGCACGAAGCGTCGTCTCCTATTTCGACCGCACCTACGCGGAAGGGAAGAAGTTTTCGTGGAAAGACGGCGTTCGCGCGCACTGGTGCCTGGTGCGCTATGGGTTTTCCAGCCGGAAAAATTAACCTTTATCGCAATAGGTTGTAACGGCGGTCTCCGACCGGTGTAGCCAGCAAGTCAGCGAGGCTGCATTCAAATGCGCTCCACATAGCCGCAGACGTCGGCCCGAAGAATTGGCTGCGCATCCCGGCCTAATCACGGGAAACTACTCACAATTCCTGGTCCATGCGGGGGCTGAGGAACTGCTTCGTCCGCACTCGAATCGTAATGTCACGTGGACAGCGTAAGTAGGCGTTAGACTCAACCCGAATACGCTGCGTACTGTTGGAAACGGAATTCTACAAGGATAATAATGCCTCATCCATGTCTTGATCGGCGTTCCTTCGCTCGCGCTTCATGCTCTTGCCGTCTGGTTTATTGGAAATTGACCAAGCAGACCCAACCTGGCACCAAAACATCGATATTCAGTCGATTAATTGCGACGGTCGCAGAGGTGGTGAGAGTTGCCGAAGTGACTATCTCATAATCAGCCGCAGTGGCAGCAGGATTCGCCATAACTTCACCGGCTGCCCGAAATGGGGTAACTGTGTGCGGTGGTAGGAGGCCCACCGAAGAAAGCGGATTGATACTAGTATTCCCAAACCACGTACCACAGCCGCTGCCCAAATTGAGCGTTGCCGTCCCAGGACTGCCTCCACCGAAGAAGAGAATGCTATAGTGCCCGGCTGGCGCAACATTGGCGAGGTTTAGCGTGCTGGTACCGCCCGGGTAGACCGCTTGGACCATACAATTTCCTCTGGTGTTCCCGCCCAAATCCCATGTCATGCTGCCGCCGGCATTCCAATTCGTACACGGATTTGTCCATAATTCTGAATTGTTTACAAGGCTCCCAACAGTCAACCGGTTCACGGTCATCCCGCTTGAGTTATCACTAATCACCACGTCGGAATTCGGACCGCCGTAGGTCCCCGAAGGACCCGTACACATTTCGGGTGAGTAGACCGCGCCCGAGCCACTGAATGATGGATTGTCTATGACTGTTCCCGTACCGCAGACGTAGTCCGGTGCGCTACCTTCTTCATAAGCGTTTGTCTCCTCCACGCCGCCGTTTGAGTCAAAGATGGAGGCCGCCGACACGACGATGTCAACCGTGGCTCCCGTACAGCTCCCGGTTAGAATTGTTGTGCTGTCGCCCATCACGTTTCCATAGCCGGTTCCCGGCATAGTAATCGTCCAGGCGTAAGGCACACCACCGGTTGCTCCCGCCAAGGTGAGTACGGCATTATTGTTCCCGCCCCCGGGACGTACGGTGTCCCCCACATTGCAACTTGTACCGGAAAACCCGCTATTGGTCCCGTGAGGGTAGACAAACAATATGCTGCCGGTAGTGCTCTGATTGCCCTCGTAATCGTCGTGGTTGAATACTGCGTTGGATACACTGTTTGGCGCCAAATACTTCCCCACCGCCCCACCGAACCTGCTGTTGCTCCATTCGAACTGATTGTTTCCAAATGCGTAACCCGAACTATTTTCGATCAATGCGCCATATGTCACCCCGGTCGCATTGACGTTGTCCAACTGCGAGTAACAAAGGTTGCATCCATGTTCACTGTCTGCGAACACGCCGATGTCGGCTCCGCCTATGTTCATATTCTCGAAGTTGCTGCTCATAACGTCCGTTCCTATCCTGACCCTGGCTCCGTTCAAATACAATGCTACGCTTCCGCCTGAATAAGTATAGGCAAAATAAACAAGGGCGTTTTGGCCGAAGCCCTCCTGAGGAAAAGTCGGACGCATGTTAGCTTGATCGCCACCGTTCTCCACATAGACGTATATGCAACCACAGTTCTGGGTCCAATCGTTCAATCCCACCATGTGGACCAGCCAGGAATCGTAGAACGTCATGGCTCCACGCCAGGGACCTGGTGCGCTCGTGGGATTAACCCAACCTTCTAGGGTGAAGGCATTCGCGTTGGGAAACCAATTATAAGGAGGTAAAGTCACACTGCCCGTAGATTGGTCAAAAAGCGGGAAGTTGGCTCCCGGCTGGCCTGCTAGGGCGGAACCAGAACTGAGGGTTACTGTGCCGCTGTAAGTGCCGTTTCGTCCACCAACCACGTCTACTGCGCTTGTGCCAGCCGTATCTACTAGCGGCCAAAATGAAAGTGGGCTATCTGCCTCCACAGTTGTTTCATAGTCGCCATTGGAACCAGTGCAGTTCGCGTCGTGCAGCGTCCCGCAGTCATAGTGTTTGAGTATGGTGGCAGCGCTCAATGTAGTGCTGTAGACCGCGAACATTCCACCGTACCCTCCCATCGAGCTCATCAGCAAATTGTTCGGGTAGCTGATATTGGCAGGGCCGGCCGGTACAGGCACACTGACGTTGGGTCCGCCAATCTCCACGGCCGCCGTACCCGGCACAACGGGTCCCGTATCAGCAACGTTTGGACCATTGAAATTTACGTTGATCACGCCTCCGCCTTCGTACGCCTGTTCCAGCGCCACCGCGGTGTTATCACCCGAAATCGTCGTCTGCGGTGCGATCAGCGTAAGGTACGAGTTGTAATACACAACCGCTCGTACCCCGGTTTCTGGCGTGTGATTGGCGGTAATCGTGCCGATCGGCATGTATACCGAGACGGGGTGTATCCCGTCGCCCAAATAGAGGTCGTGGTTCAGGGTGCAGTTGGTTTCGCCCCGCATGTCCACGGCTCCGCCACCCTCCGAGTAAATCGCGCTCAGCGCAGCCGCAGTGCGCAGTCCGCAGTCTGAACCTGCGAATGACGGCGTATACACGATTGGGTCGGTGCTACCCTGGGGGTTGGCAGTCAGAAGTGACGCGGGGCTCACCCAGCAAGCTAGGGCAAGCGTGAAAACGACAGAATAGCGGTTGTACCGCCTTCCCCTGACCGAGCCTTGAGATCGCCGCATCACTCGAATGGTGCCGACCATTTTCCTATTCCTCCGTTTTTTTCCCTGCAAGTAATATCGGCCCAATCAGGTCTTGCCTTGACCCCCGCCTTGAGCGCGTGCTTCATTGGTCGTGGTATTTCCGTCCTTCCATTTCGACTTTCTAGCGTTCTCGCTCTCCTCTTAAGGCAAGAGGCTTGCCAGTCGGGCAGGGGACAAGGTGATCCTTAAGTCGCGTCTTGTGAGTAGTTTAGATCGATGACTCTCATCTTCAGTGCAAGGAGTTTTGTGGATATGTCCAAATTGTGGTGAGGTGTTTGAGATAAACACAGGCATAAGAGAAAGGGAAAAACAGAGGTCTAAATTACTGCAGGTTTAAGCGCACGACTGGGGGGCACTCTTGGAGATCATCAGGATTAGGGCGTGATATTTCGACATTCTTGCATTCGGGGAAACGCTGGTACAACCTGTGCGAGTAGTGCAAGCGCGAGCCAGTGCCGGGGATGCGGCAATTGCCGACAGGCGCGAATTTCCGCTGGGTAAAGTACGGAGAGTCCAAGGGCCGATGATATGGCCGGGACGGTGATCCCTAAGGGTCGCGGTTGAATCTTCTCGCGATAGAATTCACTCGTTAGCCAGTCGGGTTCTTGGGTTCGGTTGGATTGCCCCCATCTTCCAGCGGAATTAGTTGGCCCTCCTCGTAGCAGGCCATGTTGTCGGAGTGCCCCACGCAGCGGGTCGTATCGAGTTTCCCCGTGTTGGGGTTAATAAGCTCCGCCCTCGTTTGATGTACCGTGTTCCCATATTCCCGAAGCAGTCTCCTCTTCAGTTGGCTCGTGTATTCCGACGGAGGTCGTATTTCCTTAGTGCTCCAATGCGGACTACAAATCGTGTCGCCGATATTCTGCTGCATGACCTGCGGGTTTGCGGCTCCCGGCGCCCTCACAGCGTCGGGGTAGATTTCCGTCGGGCCGACGCGGTGCGGTTGTGGTGGAGGCGCAAGTGCAACCAAGGCACTCAATGTAGCAACCAAGATGACAAACCCCCTGTGCCAACTCATGCAAATGGTTCCTTGAATGACGGATTGAACTGTAGAGCAAGTTTCCGCTCGATACAAGCATCTCAGGCGCTCACGCAGGAATCTACGACGGGAACACTCACCAACCCTCGCGAAGCGATCTCTCGCCCAGCGGCTGGTGCACTTTACCATTGAAATATGGATGTACTTAAGTGATAATTGTCAGTTGTGGGCTGGCGTATCAAAAATTTCATGCGTGACATCAAAGAATTTTTCCACTGGGGCCGTCATGGTCGAGGTACTGGGAAAAAAACCGAGGGTGTCCGAGGTGACATGCGCGGAGATTTGCGTGCCATTTATCGTCGCCTTTCGCAGGAAGTGGACAGGCGAGCAGCAGCCGTTGCCCTGACCGCTGACATTGCTTTTGAGGAACGAGGGGACCAATCGACCCGCAAAGGCTTGGGAGGCAATGGCACACGCCCGCCGCGAATGCGAGCAGTTGATGGAACTCGTCCGAGGCATCCACTACTTGGTAGGCACGCTCTTGCCTATTACAAAGGGAATTGTAATCATGCGCCGGGTCGCAATGGATTGCTTCAAGTCTCGCGCCGTCCTGGATATCGTTAAAATACACGAGCTCATGGATCAGGCTGTCTTCAATCCTCAGAGTCGATTGCTGCTCCAACTGCGATTCCTATCGAGCGCCAGCACCCGTCTGGCCAGAGATTTCAGCCGCTCGTCTTCAGAGGGGGCAATCACCTTTGACTGCTCCGATGAGTTGTGGATTCGATTGGGTTCTTGCTTTCATGATTTTGACCTAATCGCTATGGAAACCCTGCTGATATTCATGACTTTTCTGGCTTGTCAGTCACCAGAACAGGCGCACGAAATCGAAACGGATATCAGAATGCGCTTGGCGTTTACTCGGCACGTTTCCACTCGACAAATTGCGGGATGAATGAAGGGATCAATGGAGGGGTTCTCATGGACATTGGCAAACGACTAAGGGAGTTAAGGGCGCTAAAAGGAATGAGCCAGGGAGACATTGAACACGCCACGGGTCTGCTCCGCTGTTATCTTTCCCGGGTGGAGAACGGACACACAGTGCCCTCTATTCCCGTTCTGGAAAGATTGGCTGGGGCCTTGAAGGTCGGCCTGCCTCAATTGTTCGCAGCGGGGGGCGAAGAGCCTCATGCCCTCGAACTCCAAAAAGAAACTTCTATCGGGGCTCAGGAGCGGACGCTCTTGGGGCTTTTTGGCAAGGTTTCAAAGGAAGACAAGCCGTTGCTCATATCGCTTGCTCGTGAAATGGTCAAGCGGGCAGGGCATTCGACATCAAACTAAGTGCGCACTGATGTGTTCAGCGCTCCTCGTCTTTGGGGAGCACGACTGAGCTGCCCGGGTTTTGGTACCACTCGAAATGAGAGAGTTTACCGGTTTCTCAGTTCATCAAATGTTTGCTAGTTGAGATTGCCAGATGGCCTTGGATTAGGAGCATCTCCCTCTATCGGCTCGAAGGTTTCAAATATGATGAATTCTGTTCGACCGTAAACATTCGCGGCACCGCAATTTCGGCAGCGGATAGCTGTTCCCATCGGCCCAGGTAACCGGCCACGGTCAATCGGTCCTTCCTCTGGCCTAACGAGCCTTTTCAAAGCTATCTGGCTCTCGCACCTCTTCCACTCAACTCCGCGATACCATGGCACGGATGGATTAGTCCTTTAAGAGTAGTGAATCCATTATGGGCTTAGCGTGAGGGGAGATTTTCCAAGTTATCCTCCACCCATAGTCCGTTTGGCTCTCAGTCATACATGCCAGATGATCTTTGTACAGGTCATGGAGGATTTGGAGGGCTCGGCGATGACTGACGCCTTCTGGTAACGGGAATAGATGCCGATTTGAACTGTGAGTCATTTCCTCCGCAACATGGAGCTGCTTTAGCATAACCCTGTATTCGTCGTCATAAGCGACCATGAGCGGTTTTAGCTTTTCGAAAATCCACTTCTGTTTCGGTTCGATCTTTGGCTTTCGAAGCGCATTTATTTCGTCTGTGAGTTGAGCTGCTTTTTTTATCGCCGCGCTAAGCGCCTCACGGAAGTGAGCGTTTTCTTCGCACCACTGGCCATCTATTCCCTCCGCTGCTTTTTTTCTTGAATAGAGGTAAGTTCCGATGACTGAAAGTGCCAATCCGACAGCGCAACCTACCACGGCCTCCCCCAGACTTATCAAAGAATGATGACCCTTCTGCATTTGCATTATGAGTAGAGACGCCAAACCAGAAAGTGCAACGAGTATTCGATACCCGCGCCAAGACTTCTTGAATCCCGCGATGGCTGCCTGCGACAGGCGTTTACTGTACGGTAGGTTTTCCATCTTATGACCCTAGGAATTCACCAGTCGTTGACCTACGGTCCGGCGTCATCGATTTTTTCCTTCTTGATGATATGCGGCGATTTCCCTTCAGTTTACGCCTGATTGGACCGCTGCCAGAAGTTCAGAAAGTTCTCGTCGATTCAAGTGCTCCATCCAGGCGGAAACGCCGGTTCACGCCTCATTCAACTCCGAAATGGTGGTGTTCCTTAGTTCTTCGTCGGTGATGCCCACCTCCCCTACTTCCACGCCTTAACACCCGTTGCCGCGTCTAATCCCGGTGCCATACGTCCCTCACGTCTCCGCGTGGCTCGCGCTTCCATCGGATCAGGAAGCTACGTCGTGACTCCCCAGATTTAAGGAGACTCGTTTTAGCCGTCGTCCTCAGGGAGCACGATGAGATACAGGATGACGGATCCCAGGGCAATGACGAAGAAAGCTCCCACGATAAACAACGCCAATCGCAGCTTCAAAATCATGAAAAGTGGTTACAAAAAACGCCGGTTAATCAATGTCAATCTTTCTCGTTTCTATTGCTTCTCGCTCGAAACCCGCCGATACCTTTCTGCGGCCTCGGAGAATTCCTTTTCCAGCTTCCGGTATTCAACGGACTCGTCAAAGCCGTGAGACAGTTCGTACTCGTCAAGGGCCTTCCGTGCCTCCAACATGTTCAGAACGGCCAAATCTACATCCTCTGGAAAAGGTGCGGAGTTCATGGCCGCAGGATTTTATGCCAGCTTCATTACGGCTGTGTTAAGAAATCGAAATCTGACTTTTTGACTCGCCTCCCAAACCGCGAATTTTTCGTGTGTGATTTCCCTTCCATTTATGGAAGAAAGTTAAGTCGCCCAAGTCATGAGATTTTTTGCGCCCGAGGGCATATGAGGACTAATCGCAGCATCGGTGTGAACTGCAGAAGGGTTATGGGGACCGCCGGAGGAATCTGTGAAGTTATTTTGATCGAGGCCGTAAATAAGCATCCCCGGCGAGTGACAATTGTCGAAGCTGGGCTGCGATTGAGGACGAAAGCATATTGTGCGTGCTAACGTACACGCTGCGTCTGTCTTGTCTTCTTAAGGTTGCCGTAATGGCCGTGGCATATTGTCCTGCAACCATAATCGCTCCGCTTCCTTCAACTGAGCTGCAAATGGCAAAACTCCGAATGCTGGAAGCGCGCAAGGCTCTGGATGACTACGAACTAACTCAGGGCTTTGAAAGCCCCGTTGAGCTCCAAAGCCTGGAAAAGGAATTCTCGAGGTCACCGAAAAGGACTTAGAAATGTTACAGGAAGAAGAATGATTGACCCGAGCCAAGCAGAACTCGCTCCACGGGGCGGCCCATCATCGCGCCTTCTCGATGGCATCCCCATCCGTAACATCGTGAAATCCATTGTGCGGCTTTTCGCGATTGCCCAGGTGTCTGCTGATTCTTACCTCCAGACGATAAGGATCGCTCAGCAACGAATCCGCTGTTTCACAAATCTGGAATAGGCCGGAAATCCACCCGCCGATCCACATAGGAAATTGCCATTAATCCGAGCTTCAGCCATATGTCTCACGGGCAGATTCAGATTCGTATTTTGCTTTTGCAGGAATGTCGGGTGCCCGCCTCGAAACCCTGGAATCGGCGACCGGTTTTGAAATCTGGGTATACCGGAAAAATATCTTTGTTTAGAGGCGCGTGGTAAAAAGGCAGGGAAAAGCACAGGCGAATCCACGGAAGCGCGCCGAGCTTCAGCGCGGATCGCCAATTCAATCTTAAGGAGTGACAGTCATGGCATGGATGAGCTTAAAAGACTTTGCGATAAATGCGTTGCCAGCCGAAGTTTTTCAGAAATATAAGAATGACAACACTTGGTATACGTGGGGCGATAATTTCGGCCACCTGAGAGATGCTTACTATGTGTATCAGTCTGCTCAGTCTCCTTCGACGGGAATGCTTCTCTTGGGCGAAACGAAAATCCGTTTGTGTCCGAACTTGGTGTTCAATTTCGGGCTTGCGGGCAAAGGCCCTGACGATCCGGATGAAAAAAAGTTCATCGACGAAATGCAAAAGAAGCGCGCTGACCTGTGGCAGTCACCCCGTCCTTTGACCACTTCCCCGCCCGTGGTAACCGGGGGCGCGATCCTTAGCGACTGTCGTTGGAGCAAGATCATGAACGATTGTTATATCGTGGCCGGACTCCACAAAGGCCTGGAGTTTCACTTGGCGGACGACCGCGTGGCCACCGCAAGCGACAAGAAAAGCAAATTCGAGGCGAAACCCGCGGGCCCCGTCGTCAGACCCCCGAACCCCCTCGATCTTCCCCTCAGCGAAGTCCAGCTGCGATGGAAGAATTTCTTCAACTTTTTGGCTCCGGAGATGTTCTGGAATCCTCTGGGCAATTGTCCGCGCGTCTTCGCACGCGAGCTTGTCGGCCTGATGACGTTTGGATATGCCCCCTATTTCTCTACCATGCAGCTCTCGTTCAAGAAGCCGGCGGCGGTTACAGGTATAAGCCCTCAGAATGCGGACTTGCGCAGTTATCTGGTGGCTTTGGACGATAGCGGCTATAACTCGGGGGATCCCAACATACTGATCAAAAAGATTTCAACGTATCTCTTCGGAACAGATGACGCCCTCAAAGCGCCACTCTCCCCAGTCCGGTAGTGCTGAAGGGGACCACGGCCATAGAGCGTTGCGTCAAAGTGGGGTAACGGAGGTAGAACTATGCCATCCGCTGATGGGCAGCGACAACTACTTGCCCCAAACTGTTGCCCCTTCGCCGCAGCGGAAGTCGGCGTGAGTGAACACTCGGCAGCCCTGCGCCTCCAAGCGCTTCTGAAGATGACGGGAGGGAAAACAGTTTTGGAACGACCCGCCACTTAAGCAAATCCGAATTACTTCATCGAGATGCCGCCTTCGCCAAAACCGAAAAGGAAAACCGGTTGAAGTTGTCGGTATCTTTGGTGATGAGGTATCGGAGTATCGCCGTAAAAGGAATCCTACGACGCGTTCAGCATCCATCTTTTACTGGTTCGAGTTCAAAGCACCTTGAGTATTACATTGGCAAACTACCTGGCCCCTAGCGGTCTGGCATGGCCAGCCGAAGCTCGGTAGCAGACCAGCGGCTGGATGGGATCGCGTTCGTCCAAATTGCAGGCTTGATGACGAGCATCAACCGCATCTTCCTGAGGGGAAAGATTGATGTCGTTATTCACGCCGAAAATCCAGCTTGTTGGCGCGAACACGGGGCTTTGCGGCCCAGGCCCAGGGTCGACAAACACGATCCGGTTTTGACCCGTAGGGGAGGTATTGGCCTCATTTATCGCGTTCTGCAGTGCCGCTCTCGATTGGCCGGAGAATATGGCACGATTCCTTGGCGCTGGTGCCGGCCGTTTGGTTTTCCCCGCTCTGGTGCTGGCGGAGGCCCTCAACGATCCAACCGTTCAACTTGCCTCTCTGGGCCCAGGTTCGATAGGAGGCGTCGCCGTCACGCACATCCAATTCTGGCGAGTCCTACCGTCCCGCGTCAGCAGCGACTCGGTCCAAATCTTCGGACACCTGACGGCAGTGGACGTTTATTTTGCCGCAGCCAATTCCTTACCTGTGGCCATCGATTTCAACGCTCACCCTGCCAACAACGAAAAGGTTGATATCCCTATCGAGGTCCTATACGGGAACTATCAAATGAGCAACTGCATTTCTTTTGACGCGCACATCCAGAAGTTCATTAACAATTCGCTCTTGTTTGACCTCAGCATCACCAGCGTGGCGGTGAATTCAGGGATTCCCGCCAGCACGTTCAGCATTCCAGCAACGTCCGCATGGGGCGCGCAATGAGAAAAGCAGGTATCGGATTTCAGGGTGCGGTGCTCCTGGATTTCTCGCCAGAACTCTTCGGAGAGTACGACGACGTTTTCATGCTGACCAGGATCTTGGTCGGAAGCAGGTGCGCGATGATACCAAAGCTGAAGATCCTTGAAGAACGGAAGGCTTGTTCGAGTGATTGTTACAGCTTCGGCTGTTTGATAGTCGCTACAAGTCATTTGGCTCTGTTGACATCCTTTATCCAACCCGCGAGAATTCGAGTGCGCCAGCCCTTCGCAGGGGTCCGTTTGCCAGGAGGCCGCAAGCGCGATGGCGGAGGTTGGATTGTTGGCATTCGCTCGGACCGCCTTACAAGTGGGTCGGGCCGTGCTTCCACCCTATCGGACTCGTTTCTGCAAGCGTCAGTTTACGCAGCCGCAGTTGCTGGCCATTCTGGGCCTGATGCGCTACGAGGATTGGACCTTTCGCGAGGCCGAGGTGCGCCTGCGGGAACATGGCGAACTGCGACAAGCCCTGGGATTGGAGAGCGTCCCCGATTTCACCACGCTGTACCGCTTCCTGCAACGAGTGGACGAACGCACGCTGGCCCGAGCGCTGGACGAGACCGTCCACCGGTTGCACGGCGTCGGGCCCAGCGGCCGAGCGCGCGCCCGGGTGGCGGACGATGCCACGGGCTTGGTATCGGGGGCGGTGAGCACGTTCTTTGTGCGGCGCCTGCATGATCACGGGCAACGGCCGCTGCCTTGGAGATACTGGCTGAAGTGGATCGTGGTGGTCGACTTGGACCGGCAGTGCGTGTTGGCGCAAAGGGCGTGACGCGGCCCCTGGAACGACTGCGCGAGTTTGCCGGCAGTCGTCGAGACCGCTTCCGAACAGACTCGCATCGGGTTGGTGCTGGCCGATGCCGAATTCGACAGCGAGAGGAACCACTGCTACATTCGAAAGCAACTCGGCGCACGGAGCGTCATCCCGGCCAAGCGGGGGAAGAAGACTTGGCGCGTGCGGGGAGTGCGCGCCGAAATGCGGCGGGCATTTCCGCGCCACCTCTATCGGCGACGGTCTCTGATCGAGAACGTCTTCTCGTCGATGAAGCGCAAGCTCTCGGCTCGCGCCCCCGGCCGCTTGCTGCCCATGCAGCAACGCCAAGCCCTGCTGTTGGGGTTGAGCTTCAATCTCTATCGCTTGAAGCATCGCTACTCTTCCTTGAGGATGTCAACAGAGCCAAATAGCTTCTAGTGAAGTAGAACGTCGAGTAGAAAACACGGTCGAAGCCAGCGATCAGGCGCTTGTAATAGCGGCCGTCCTTGGGCAAGCCGAGGGTTTCAAGGATTGCAGCCGCGGAGCGAAAGCGGGTTTCCCGGCTCTTCTGCCAGGTGGCCATTAAGGCAATCCAAATCAGGAGAAGGCGGTCCTGACCAAACGGGAGTCCATAATCAGGGTGGCCAATGATTCGGAGGCGGGAACGGCCGTTGCGGCGGGAGTATTCGAGCGCGTGATGGTGGGGTCGGCGGACCGGAATGTCACAAAGCACGAAAGGACGGGCGATGTAGGTCCGTTGGGAATGGCAATGCAAATCTTTGACGCTCGCGATGGCGTGTAGTTTTTTAAGTTTGCGATTTGTGACTCGGTACTGAGCAAGTGCGGAACCGACTCGCGTTGGAGAAGTAGTTTCAGGCTGAAGGGAGACTGGGCTGGGAGTGAGGCGCTCAATCATGTTCACTCGTGGCCTGGTTTCTGGCTTGCGGGATTTGGCAACGTAGCAGAACCGTAGCAGAATGCCATTTTCATCGCATGTAAGTTTAAGAAAACGGGTTCTAGCCTTTGAGCGAAAGCTGAACCCCTGAATTGGTGTAAGGTTATGGAAGGAATGGGGATAAAGCTAAGGAATGGGAAAAGCTTAGTTGCCTCTTAATCAGTAGGTTGGGGGTTCGATTCCCTCACGGCTCACCACCTGATTGAAAGTAAATAAAATAGCAGCATTTGACCTGCGGTCTTCGACCTCAATTCTTGGGGTGGCTCCCTCGCGCTGCACTGATCCTTGTGCTGAAAACAATAGGCTTACCCGAGGGGGAGAGCAACTGATCGAAAATCAGTAGATTGGGTCTTCGGTCTTGGCGAGCACTGGCTGGAGTTTATTGATTTTTCGATAGTTATTAGAATCACGGGGCTGGCCCGCCTTTGAGCAAAACACACACCGTAG
>JASHTY010000288.1 GCA_030040315.1 Terriglobia bacterium
CGATTTCCAGGTTGCGCTCGCGAACCGCTTCCTGCTTGTCTTTCAGCAACTTTTTCAGTTCGTCATCGTAGGTGTGAATGGTTTCGGCCAAACCGGTGAAATCATAGGGCAGCAGGTCGGCATCGCCCAGGCGCATCATGGCCGATCCGGCGGTTTGCGCCAGTGCGCGGCCATACACAAAGTCCGTATCTCCAAAACGGGTATACCAATAGAAATCATCATAAATAGAGTGGTAAATCCCGCCACCGCTCTCGCCGCTGTACCCCAGATTGAGGGAGGCGATGCCCAGGTGATCGATGAATACGGTGTAATCCGACCCCGAGCCGAGCGCGCTGATGTGCCAATCGTTGCGGCTGCGCGCTTCCTTGCGTTCTTCGGCGCTCCCGTGCGCGATTAGCTCAAGCTGGCGGCGTTTCCACACGCTCAGTTTGGTCTCCGGGTCCTCGATGTCGCGCGCCACGCCGTTGATAAACTTTTCGAGCGTGTGTGAGCCCTCCGCGCCAAGATAACCGCGTCCGTTGCTGTCGGAATTGATGTACACCGCGGCGTGCTGGCGAAGCTCGTCGGCGTGCTCTTCGCCCCACTCGGTGGAGCCGAGCAGGCCCTCCTCCTCGCCGTCCCAGACGCAATAGATCAGGGTACGATGGGGTTTCCAACCTTGCTTCAGCAACTCGCCCATGGCGCGCGCTTCTTCCATTTCGGCGGCCGTGCCGGAAACGGGATCTTCGGCGCCATTCACCCAGCCGTCTTCGTGATTGCCGCGCACCACCCATTCATCGGGAGAAGTCGAGCCGGGAAGGCGGGCGATGACGTCGTAGAGGGTCTTGGTGTCCCAATTGGCTTTGACTTTCAAGTGAACTTTGGCAGGTCCGGGACCGACGTGATAGGTGATGGCCAGCGAGCCGCGCCAGTGCTCGGGCGCCACAGGGCCGCGCAAAGCGGAGAGCAACGGTTGCGCGTCGCCGTAGGAAATGGGCAGCACCGGGATTTTGGTAATAGTCTTGACTTCACTCAGCGGCAGGCGCTTGGCATCCTTGGTTGCGCCCACTCCCGGTGTGAGCGGGTCGCCGGGATATAGGACCATGTCCATCACGCTGCCGCGCTGCACGCCCTGAAGCGGGCGCCAGGCTCCAGCAGGGAAGACGTCGCCATGGAAATAACCATCCTCATGCGGGTCGGAATAGATGAGGCATCCCACGGCGCCGTGCTCCGCCGCCACTTTCGGCTTGATGCCCCGCCACGACATCCCGTAGCGAGCGATGACGATCGCACCTTTCACCGATACGCCCAGGCGCTCCAACTCCTCGTAGTCAGCAGGGATGCCGTAGTTGACATATACCAGCGGCGCGGTGACATCGCCGTCTGCCGAATAGGCATTGTAAGTGGGAAGTTGCTCCGAGTGCTGGTCGGAGGTCGGATCAACACTGACCGTGGGTTCTTCGAGCGTCGCGGTGAAATGCGTGGGCGCGACCAATTCCACCGCTCGCTCCTTGGGCGTGGGGAAGAGAACATCAAAGTTCTCGATGTGCGCGTCCCAACCCCATTGCTTGAAGAGGGAGAGAATCCATTCCGCGTTCTCGCGGTCATAATCGGTGCCCACGTGGTGGGGATGCGCGGAGAGCCGCTGCATGTAGCTGCGCAGATTGTCGGGAGAGGGGATGGCGCGAAATTTGCCCTCCCAATCGCGCTCGGCGTGTGAGGAATCCGCGGAGTATCCGGCCAGCACAGCGGGCGAATCCGGCGAGTCCGCCGCACCTGCGGGCTCCGCCGACGCCGGCACGGGATTTACCGGGCGAGCGACAAACAACATCAGATACACGCTTACAACGGCAACCAATCGGCGCATCAATGACCTCCTCGCAGGATGTGCGAGGCAGTATACCGTATTATGGCCGTCTGGCAAGGAGTGCGACCTGCTCGTGGGGTGGGAGAGTGACCCGCGATTAAAGTTCTTTATCGCGAGAATCAGATCTTGACGGTGGAGCGAATGTGCATTGAGGCAGCGGCGTTCTTGAGCGCGGAGTCGCCGCCGATGACCTCCATCACTTTGCGTGAAATCCTGCTGTCGATTTCCGCTTCCCGATGAATGTCAACCGGGTAACGGACGATGAGGTCGAGTCCATTTCCATCCAGTTGCCAGCAGGCCTGCGGTTTGGGTGAGGAGAAACGGCTGTTTATCAAACTCTCGGACGTCTCATATTGTGACTCGATTCCGCGGCTATACTCCGCGTAGACTTGGTTGACTGCATCGAGCAATTGGCTTTCTGCACGTCCAAAATCGCTTCCTGACGGCAGGGTCATCGAAACCTCATGCCAGGCATAGGCGGTGCCGGGAATTTGCTTGTAGAACGGAGTATTCTGGAAGAGCAGGGAATTCGGGAGCACCACCAGCCTGCCGGTGGGATACGCGTCGGCGCCGGTTCCCGCCAATTCCATGACGTAGAATCGAACCAACCCCACATCCACCACGTCGCCGGTCACTCCGGACGCGGTGATGCGGTCACCCACTCGCACGCCATATCGTCCTACTAAAAAGAAATAGGCGGCAACAGAAAGAATCACCGTTTGCAGCGCGACGGCAATTCCAGCGGTAATGAAGCCCGCAAAGGTGGCTAACGAACTGAACTCACTGATGAACCCAAGGATGATGACCATCACCATTAGAAAAACGGTGACGAAGCGCTGCACCAGCAGGAGTTGATGCCGGCGGCGCGGCTCACGCACATACTTGAGCGCGCCCCTTTGCCAAAGCCGGGAAAAGATCATGACCGCCCCAAGGCCGATCAGGACAGCGAAGATCCGCACCAGCAGCAGCCACAGCACGCTGATGCATTCCCGGTGAATGGAGTCCTGCCACTCCTGAAGGTCGGAGTTGCACTGATCGAGTGCGATAATTTCCTGGCTGAGGGGAAGCGTCGTGCCTGAGACCTTTTTAAATTCAGTGGTAAGGGCTTCCAGGCGCTGCTGCGTGGCCTGGGCCTGGGCGGGATCCGCAGGGGGCGGCTGGCTGCCGAGGGCGCGCGCCTGCTTAATGTCGCCGCGGAGCTGGGCGAGAAGGGGCGTCTGAAGGCCGCGGGCGAGATTCGCGAGGTTCGCCGCACCCGACTTGAGCTCATCCACGCTGTGCAAATCCTCCAGCCGCGAGAGCAGTTCGGAGGCCTGACCGATGAGCCCTCCGCTGGAGGGAACGGGCTGCTGGGTGGCGGGCGCGGCCGCTACGGTTTTTTCACCTTTTGACGGCGCGTTCTCGAAAACATCCGGGACAGACTTCTTCAGGTCCGCGATCTCAGCGGGCAAGCCTGCTTGCCGTGCTTCGCTGCCCGAAGCGAATTTCTGCAATTTCCCGATCGCGTCCTGCACAGACTGATCCAGCGCCAGCACCGCTTGCAGGTTTTGCCGCTGCAAGGTCAGCGCCTGGCGCTTGCTTCCTGCGGCTTTGGCTATTTGCTTGTCCAGAGCGTCGATTTGAGCCTGCACCTGCTGGGTCTGCGCCGCGGCGTTGGCCGCAGCCGCGGTCAGGTTGGAGCGCTCCTGGGCTGTGCCGGAGGCGGGAGCGTTGGCCGCACCGCTTGCTGCCGGCAGGAGGTCGGCCTGGGCTTCCGCCGAGTCAAAAGCTGACTTCAAGGCCTGGCGCGCAAGGCTTCTTGCGTTCTCGAAATAAAAAGCGTCGGTCGCCTGGCCCGCCGCCTCGTTGGCTCTTGAAACCTGCTTGTACCAGCTTATGGCGATGTTCAGATGATGGATGATAGCGTCTTCGTCGGATGAAGGACTCGGTGTCTGTGCCATGCCCGCGCACGCGGCGAGCAGAAGAATTCCGGCCAGGCTGCAAGTTAGTGCATCCCGGCTTGGGCTGTCCCTAACATTGGGCATCAAGAATCCACCTTCGTTCACTTGCGATGGCAAGTTTAAACTCCATCGAACCGCCGATTTTCGATTGTACCGCGAAGGCGCGGCCATGAGGCGGGCGCGTATTCACGAGAAGGGAACATCTGTTTCGCTATTCCTCAAGACAAACCGCCTTTCCATGGAGTACGCTATGAATGACCTGGCAATCGGAGGGATGGGTGAGCGGTTGAAACCGGCGGTCTTGAAAACCGTTAGCCCCGAAAGGGGCTCGGGGGTTCGAATCCCTCTCCCTCCGCCACGCTGGCTATTGCCAAATCACCTTGGCTTCTGGGTGCAAACCGATTTCCAATGAACTCCGCTGGAGCGAATCCCTTATCCTGCGGCCTTTGCTGAGGTCAATATGGCCTTGATCCTTCCGGCCACAATCTGATCCTCCTCCGGCTTCATCATGAACGGCGTCACAGCCAGTCCTTGTGGGTACTGATTCACCAGCACCTCGATGCTCGGCTCGCCGTCTTGCAGTTCCTTGCCGCACTGCTCCCGGCTGATTCCCAGCTTCTGCTCATCCCAGTGAACATAAAGGTGTGGAACATGATTGGCAACATCGGGGACAAAGCGCCCGGTGGTGACGCCCGGAATGGAGGTCAGGACGGCAGCCATGGCATCCAGCCTTCGTTCCCAATCGCGCCATTCGGCGTCATGATCGATCTGGAGATAACGCTCCACGGCGGCCAGCATACCGGCAATTTCCTCCTTGCCTACTTTGCACGGCCGGCCGATGGCATCTTCGTGGGGGTTGTTGTTCAGCAGCGCCGCGTCAATCAGGTCCTTGCGGCCCAGCATCAAGCCGGCGCACTGCGGCCCGCGCAGTCCTTTACCGCCGCTGAAGGCCACCAGGTCAAAGCCCATGCGGGTGTATTCGCTCAAATGCTCCACTGGCGGCACATCGGCGGCGGCATCGTTAAAGGTAACAACTCCATGCTTCTTTCCGGCCTCCACCCACTCTTCCAGACTGATTTGGCCCTTGTGCTGCGCGGCGTTCAGGAAGTACATCATGGCAGTCTTTTCACTGAAAGCGTTTTCCAGATCATCGCGGCTCTCAACTTCCAACAGGCGCACGCCGGCGTTGCGAATCGCGTGATCGAAGGAATTGCGATGCGACTTCTGGATCAGCACCTCGCTCTTCAAGCCGGTAAGATCGGGCAGTTGCGATACTTTTTTCGGGTCCATGCCGGTCAGGCACGCGGCGGTGCCCAGCATGATAGCGGCCGCCGCACCCGAGGTCACCATCGCCGCCTCGACTCCCAGCAATTGCGCAATCTTTTCTCCGGCTTTCTGCTGAAGCTCTTCGAGGTAAACGTAGTGTTGCGCCGCTTCTTCCATCGCTCGGGAGACTTCGGGAAAAATCAGCGAGCCGGTGAGATAGGTGAACGTCCCCTTGGCGTTGATGCGTGTGCGCACGCCCAGGCGCTCGTAGATATTCGGTCCGGCCTCAACCGCGTTGCCCCCCGTTGGCCGCGCGCCCGCCGCGAGCGCACGCGTCGCGCCGGCGAGAACGGTAGCCGCGCCAAGAAACGTCCGTCGAGATGAAGAGAATAGTCCCATGCAAAACCTCTCATTACTGACGCTAGCGCCCTGCCAATGAGCCTGTCAAGGCTCATCCTGGGGAGCGCAGCCGGCCTTTTTCCGAACCCAGGCGTGTGATAATTTCATGTGTTCTTTGAGACATCGAGGAGGAGCTATGCAACGCCGTGATTTTGTGAGTGGAATACTTGCAGGAAGCGCCGCGTGGGGAACACCACGGGAAGCCTGGGCCCGGCAGGAACCTTCTGCGCGCGAGCAGTCGGAATCGCAAGCCGGAAGCGTGGTGATCGAGCGGCCCGCGGCCGGTCAGCCGCATTCGGGCAAGGTATTGGCGGCGATTCAGCCCCATGCCGATGACATTCCGTTTTTCGCGGCGGGAACCGTGGCCAAGCTCATCAGCGAAGGGTATTCCGGATGTCTCATTCGCATGACCAACGACGACAAAACCGGCCCCGGCACCGTGGCGCAGGGTGAACTTGACAATGAAAATGACAATGCGGCCGTCGCGAAGGCCCTCGGACTCGCCAAGGTCTTCAACCTTCAATACACCAATCACGAAATGGACGGCGAGTCGCGCTTGGAAATCCGCGAACGGCTCATCCTCATTTTCCGCCAAATGAAAGTCGATACGGTTGTCTGCTACGACCCCTGGGGAGCATACGAGGAGAACCCCGACCATTACGTCACGGCGCAAATGGTGGAGGCGGCTTGCTGGATGGCGGGGATGTCCAAGGACTACCCGGAGCAGCTTGAGGCGGGGCTGGAGCCGCATGGTGTGAAAGAGAAGTATTATTTCGCCCGCGGCCCGCAACGGGTGAACCGCGTGGTCGATATTGCGCCGTGGCTCGATCACAAAGTAGAAGCGAACCTCGTCAACAAAGCCCAAGGAGCCTCAGGCGATCACGGCGCGCGCCTGCGTGCCCGGCTGGCCGCACAGAAAATGCGCCTGCCCATCCTCGGCGACAGTGATGACTCCGCGAACCGCGCCTACATCAAGAACATCGTTCTGGACATTGACTCGGAGTATCAGCGTGGCGTCCCCTCTGACCGCGCGGTGGGCCGCAAATACGGCCTGGAGTGGGCGGAAGCATTCCACTACATCGGCCCGACGGAGTCAGTGCTGGAACAATACATCAAGCAGAACGCCGTAGCGCTGTGATTGCATTCCCGGGAGGATCGTGATGGCCATCCTGTCCCAACAAGGCGGGGCCACGGGCAGGATGCCCGTGCCACAAAGGAGCATCCCATGACAGATTACTCGCGCGCCCGATTCATCACTCTGGCCATCGTTCTTGCTTGCCTCGCTGCGACAACCGCTGCGAAATCGCCCGCTCCCCAATACGACCT
>JASHTY010000289.1 GCA_030040315.1 Terriglobia bacterium
GAAGATGCCGAAGGCGGTCTCCGGGATGGGCGCGTTCAGGCTGGCACTGATCGCGAGCCCCAGCAGGTCGCGAGTCTGAACAGGATCGATAATGCCGTCGTCCCACAGACGGGCCGTGGCGAAATACGGATGACCTTCGGCCTCATAACGCGCGCGGACCGGCGCCTTGAAGGCCTCCTCGTCTTCGGCGCTCCACGTTTCCCCTTTGGCATCCATCCCATCGCGCTTGATCGTGGCAAGAACGCTGGCTGCCTGCTCGCCGCCCATCACACTGATGCGGCTGTTGGGCCAGGTGAACAGCAGGCGGGGTGAATAGGCTCGCCCGCACATTCCGTAGTTCCCGGCTCCGAAGCTGCCCCCAATCAGCACTGTGAATTTCGGCACTTCGGCGGAGGCCACCGCCGTGACCAGTTTCGCCCCGTCCTTGGCGATTCCACCCGCCTCATACTTCCCCCCCACCATGAAGCCGGAGATGTTTTGCAAAAACAAAAGAGGAATCCGACGTTTACATGCCAGCTCAATGAAGTGCGCGCCTTTCAAGGCGCTTTCGGAAAATAGTACTCCGTTGCTGGCAAGGATGGCCACGGGAAATCCCCAGATGTGCGCCACGCCGCAGACCAGGGTAGTTCCATAGAGGGATTTGAATTCGTCGAATTCGGATGCGTCTACGATTCGGGCGATGACCTCATGCACATCGTAAGGCGCGCGGACGTCGATGGGAATGATTCCATAGAGCTCCTTGGGATCGTGGGCGGGAGGGCGCGGGCTGCGAACTTCCATCTCCGTTTTCTTGGTCGAGTTCAAATGGGCCACAGTCGATCGGACCAGGGAAAGCGCGTGCTCGTCATTGACTGCCACATAATCCACAACGCCGGAGCGCCGGCCGTGCGTCTCGGCGCCGCCCAGTTCCTCCGCGCTGATAATCTCGCCCGTGGCGGCTTTCACCAGCGGCGGCCCGCCGAGGAAAATGGTTCCCTGGTTCGCAACGATTACGGTTTCGTCGCTCATGGCCGGAACATAAGCTCCGCCGGCCGTGCAGGATCCCATGACGCAGGCGATTTGCGCGATTCCCATCAGGCTCATTCGCGCCTGGTTGAAAAAAATTCGGCCGAAGTGTTCGCGGTCGGGGAAAATTTCCGCCTGGTGGGGCAGATTGGCGCCGCCACTGTCCACCAGATAGACACAGGGCAGGCGGTTCTGCTGCGCGATTTCCTGTGCGCGCAGATGTTTCTTCACTGTCATGGGAAAGTAAGCGCCGCCTTTGACCGTGGCGTCGTTGGCAACGATCATCACCTCGCGGCCACAGACGCGGCCGATTCCGGTGATGACGCCTGCGCACGGAGCCTCTCCGTCATACATCTCCCAGGCAGCCAGTTGCCCGATTTCCAGGAACGGTGCGCCGGGGTCGAGCAAGTGCGTGACGCGGTCACGGGCCAGGAGCTTGCCGCGCGAAATGTGCCGCGACCGCGCCGCCTCCGGCCCGCCCAAGGCCGCGGTTCGCACACGCGCGCGCAACTCCTCAACAAGTTCCTGGTTGTGCGCGAAGTTGGATTGGAACGCTGGCGTATCCGGTTTGATGTGGCTCTCGAGTTTGGGCATGCGAACAGGGAATCAGCTCACGGTGTTCGAGAAACCGCCCGGCCCATAGGCACCAATTGCAAGCGAAGCCGCCTAAGGACGTTACGGCAATTAAGATGACATCGGTCACAGCCATTTGCAAATATGATTTGAGCGGAAACTGGGGGACGGTGATAACAGGTGAGGCAATGAGAAGATCAAACTCCGAACACACGGCGGACGTACTCACGCGCCGGGCCAGTTGCGGACTCACCCAGCTTCTCGCCGCTCAGGCGCTCTTCTTCGGACAGAATCCACCCGGACCAGCCGGCCGCCTCAATGGCCTTGGCAAGCGGCCGGTAGTCAAATTCGCCCTGACCCAGAATCACTTCCTGGCCGTTTTTGGAATCGCGGAGGTGAAACCCCACAATCCGGCTCGCGTGCTGCGAAAAGAATGCCGGCACGTCAGCGCGAGCCTGAAAGGCGTGGCCGGCGTCGATCAGGAAATCCACCCGGTGAGGGTCGGTTTGCCGCACCAGCTGCGACATTTCCTCGCCGCCGGCCATGAATTCCGCCGGGTGGTTGTGGTAGCAGAACCCCAATCCGATCTTGTGGCAATAGGCTGCTGCGTTGTTCATTCCCGCCGCTTTTCGGCGCAAGGCCTCCGCGTCCACCTTCCCATTTGCCGTCACGGATGCGCCGCTGACAATTACTCGCTCCGCTCCCAGCTTCTTGCCTCCATCGGCGACGCGGGAAATTAGTTCAATCGGGGGAATTGAAGTTTGTGGATCGTATTGATTGCCGAGAAAAATATGCACGCCGAAAAATTGCAAGCCGGTCTTCTCGATTTGTGCGCGGGCGGGCGCGGTGTTGCCAAATTGCTGTTCGACGTTGCGGAAGCCCGTCTCAAATCCTTCAAAGCCCAGCCGCTTGATGGTGTTTAGAACCGTCAGAAGCGAGGAGAAGTCCGCAGGGTTGATGGCCCAGGCGTTGGTTTGACACCCGGCATGCAACGTGCCTTTTGCGAAAAGCCGCCGGACGCCCGCAGCCGCGAGGCCGAACGCCGTTGTGGCTATGAACTTTCGCCTTGAAGGCATGGTAAGAATTCGTGATGTAGCGCCGCTCCCCCCTCGGCGGGACCGGCACGTGTCGCACGGGTCGATTGTCAAATGGCCGACTCTTCACTCCACGGGAAGACCCGGCCGGTACGCAGGGAGCGCTCGGCGGCCAGAGAAATGTGCGCCGCGTCTTTTCCCACCTGGCCATCGGCGAACACCGGCGCGCCTTTGGTCACCGAGGCCAGAAAGGCTATGTGTTCCCGCAGCGACTCAACGTCGGTGCTCACCCCGCCCGCTTCTTCGTGCCAACTGGCTCGCTCCTCCGGCGTCAGGCGCGGCACCACCACCTTCTCGGCTTTGCCGGAATAGGGAATCACTACGATCTCCGCATTGCCGGTGCCGCGCATTTCCTCCGCCGTGCCGATGCCCCAGGTCATTTCGCCTTTTGTTCCCAGCAGGCGCAGAGTGCGATTATCCGGCACGCCAGGCGAATAGATGGTGTATGAAAAAACACAGCGAAGGCCGTTGGAGAAATTAATTAATAAGCCGGCATTGTCAATCGTCTGGCGGTCTTTCAACACGTTGTTTCCGCCGATCGCTTGAACTGTGCTAGGTTCCGCTCCCGCCACCCAATGGATTACGTCCAGCTCATGAATTCCGTCCTCCAGCAGTGCGCTGCCCGCGCAGTGAGTAAGGAACCGCCAGTTCGTTTCAACGCCAGTCTGCGTGTCCTTGTACTTCCAGCTATGCGGATTCCAGTCGCCGCGATAGAGATTGCCCACGATGTATTCCAGGTCGCCGATCTCGCCGTCCTTCACCAACTGGATCATTTTTTCGTACACGGTACCGTAGCGCGATTGCTGCCCCACTTGAAGCACACGATGGTTTCTGCGCGCGGCCTCGATCATGCGGTCGGCGTCGGCCATGTGAATCGCCATGGGCTTTTCGACCAGCACGTGTTTGCCGGCGTTCAACGCGGCGACGGTGACCTCCGCGTGGAGGAAGTTGGGTACGGCGACGATGATGGCGTCGATCCCCTTCTCCGTCTCGATCATTTTGTGGTAGTCGTCGTAACCCTTGGCACCCGGCGTGTCGGCCAGCGCCTGGTCGAGGTTCGCCTTAGTGATGTCGCAGATGGCTGCCACCTGGACCTCTGGCAGATACTTGTTGGCGATGCGCAGATGCGTGTTGCGGCCGCGATTCCCCGCACCCACAATTCCGTAAACCACTTTTTTGTCTTCCTGAGCGCGGGCCTCCGCGGAACCCGGAAGCGCATAGGCCGCGATACCTGCGGCGCCGCGGAGCATAAATTTGCGTCGGTCCATCGAACTACATTCAGGTGAGTTTCTTTCAGACATTATTCTGCCTCCCAGCGCCAAGTCTTTCGTGTCGAAGGTCAATGGCAATATAGAATATAGAATCCCGATGGGTGGTCGTCAAGGCAAACTAGTATCTAATATATGTTAATGTGAGGCTTTGTGGCATCACGTGGCGGCCATCGCGCACTCCTCGGTGAAGGGGGTCTAATGAGAAATTCGCACAATTTGTCGCGTCGCAGATTTCTGGCAGCATCAGGGGTGATTGCAGGCGGGACCGGGCTCACCCGTTCGATTGTTCAAGAGCCGGGAAGCGCCGCGCCTAACCTCGAACAGGTTCCTCTTAAGATAGGCCATCGCGCGGCAAATATGAAGATGGTCGGAAACTTCGATGTTTTCAAGGTCGCGCGCAGGATTCCGGGATTGCTGGGCGTCGAACTCCAGGCGGCCGCAGGCAACCCCGACCTCTTTGATCTCGATGCCGTGCGGAGGTACAAGAAAGAAGCGAACCGCTGGGGGATGATCATCCCGTCGCTCGCCGGCGTTTGGGTCAAGGGGGGCTCCATCCGGTCTTCCTTCGCGGGGATCGATCTGATGCAAACAATCCGGGCGAGCGAATTGCTTGGCGCCAGTGTGATTCTTGCGGCCTTTTTTGACCAGAATGCACCCGATATGAAAGTGGAATCCTCCTACGGGCCGGTGGTGGAACTTTTGCAAAGGGCCGCTCCATTTGCGGCAGATGCGGGCGTGACCCTGGGTTTGGAAAATTCTCTCAACCCTGCGGACAATCTTAAGCTCATCGATTTGATCGGTCGACCGAACGTCAAAATTTATTACGACGTTCACAACGTTGCGCATTACGGCTATGCTGACCAGGCGATTCCAGGAATTGCATTGCTGGGGAAGCCGCGGATCTGCCAGGTACACGTCAAGAATGAGGACCGTCTGATTGCCGAGCCGGGGCTTATCGATTGGGCTGCGGCATTCGCGGCCTTCAATGCCATTGAATATGATGGCTGGTATGTTTTCGAAACCAGTCATACCACAGAGGCCCAGATGATCGAAGCCACAGGAAAAAACATCGATTTCCTTAAGACACATTGCCGGATGCCGCTTGAATAAAGGGTCACCTTGTCGCAAATTGTAACGCCCCATCAGACCACGCCTTTAGAGGTGAAAGCTGCCACCTGGCATTCGTGGTGGATTGCCTTTCTCCTGCTCGTCTCCATGACCGTGAACTTCATGGACCGACTGGTGCTGGGCTCGGTGGCTCCCACGCTGCAAGCGGTACTGCATTTCTCCAACACGCAATACTCCTACATTGTCTTTGCTTTCACGCTGGGGATGACGCTGGGCCAGATTCCCGCCGGGCAGCTTATCGACTGTATCGGATTTCGAACCGCCATGCCCGCGCTTTTTGCAGGCTGGTCGCTAACCAACGCCCTGCAATCACTGGCGCGAACGGTGGGCTCATTCAGCGGCCTGCGCTTTGTGATGGGTACGTTTGAATGCGGCAATTACCCTGCCGGCGTCAAAGCAGTAGGCGAGCTCTTCCCCGCGGATCAGAGCGCCTTCGCGCTGGGCATCTTCAACAGCGGAAGCATTCTGGGCTCAGTCATTGCACCGCCCGTGGTGGTGTTCATCACGCTGCATTATGGCTGGCGCGCGTCGTTTTTTCTTCCCAGCCTGATCGGATTGCTTTGGCTTCTACCCTGGACCATGGCTTGCCGCCCCACCAAGAACCGTGTCGAGCAGAAGCCTGCGCCGCAGGAAAAAATCGGCCTCGGTCATTTGCTCCGCCTTCGCCAGGCATGGGGAGTTGTCCTGATGAGGGGCTTTACGGGCCCGCTCACCACGTTCTACTGGTTCTGGCTTCCACTTTATTTCGTCCGGGGCAGGGGACTGACGCTCGCATCCATGGCCGGAATGGCCAGCCTGGCCTATTTGCTGGGTGGAGTCGGGCAGGCGGGCGGAGGTTACTTCTCCGGGTGGCTCATTCGCCGCGGTTACAGCGTTGATGCGGCTCGCAAGTTCACATTCGCACTGGGAGGAGTGATCGCCATCGTCTGCACTTTCCTGGTCCCTCTCGCAGGTTCCGCGCGGGCCGCGGACCTGCTGGCCGGCCTGGGGATTCTGGGCGCCAACATTATGAGCAACACCATCATCGCGGTCATAACGGACGTCTTTCCGCGTTCCGCGCAGGCCCGCGTCACCAGCATTTCAGGCGTTGGGGAGGGCTTGATGAACATGGCGATGAGCCTGGGTACAGGCTACCTTGCCGATCACTTTTCCTTCCTTCCGGTGTTTATTGCCGCAGCAGCCCTGCCTGCGGTGGGATTGTGGGGTTTATTCGGCTGTGTGCGCAAGTGCGATGCTTTGCCGGCGGGTGAAATCATTCGCGGCGTCGCTTAATCCGAACCGGACGGACCCTTGAATCAATCTTCAAATGAACCTCGGGCGATCGAGGCGCCAGGCAGCGAGCCGCCGGCGAGCTTTCGCGCCTGGGCCATCGCCGTCATGCTCCTGGTGAGCATGTCGCTGAACTTCATTGCCCGCCTGGTGCTGGCCAATGTTGCTCCTTCGCTGGAGGCCGACCTTCACCTCTCCAACACCCAATACGCTTACATCGTATTTGGGTTCTTGCTGGGCATGACCATCGGCCAGCTTCCAGCCGGCATGTTCATCGACTGGCTCGGAGCGCGCCTCTCTCTCCCCGGCCTTCTGACGGGCTGGTCGGCGGTCAACGTGCTTCACGCCCTAGGACGAGGCGTGGCGTCGTTGTGCGGGCTGCGCTTCATCATGGGTCTTTTCGAGTGCGGAAATTACTCTGCCGCCATGAAGGTGATCGGCGGTATTTTCCCCGCGCGGCAGCGGGCGCTGGCGCTGGCGATCATGGACAGCGGCAGCTTGCTGGGGTCTATTGTCGCTCCTCCGCTGGTGGTCTTTATTCTCATTCGATACGGCTGGCGAGCCGCCTTCCTGATTCCCAGCTTGCTTGGCCTGTTCTGGATTTATCCCTGGCTCAAAATTTATCAGCCTACGCAGACCACGGGAACGGCCGGAAAAGCGAGCGGGCAGGCGGGACCGACGGTGCGCTCCATGCTTCGCCGTCGCCAGACCTGGGGCGTCATCTTGATGCGCACTTTCTCCGGCTCAATCACGCAATTTTACTGGTACTGGCTGCCGCTCTACCTGGTGCGTGGACGCGGAATGAGCCTGGCCACGATGGCTGGTCTTTCCAGCTTTGCTTTTCTCCTGGGAGGCGCGGGCAATCTGGTGGGCGGATATCTTTCGGGATTGATGATCCGTCGCGGCTTCAGCATCGACGCTTCAAGAAAGGCGGTGTTCACGGCGGGCGGTCTGTTTGCCGCCGCTGCGGTGTTGGTTCCTTGGGTCCCGGGTATTCGAATCGCGATTTCGCTGGTGGCGCTGGCGATTTTCGGCCTGAACTTTACCAGTTGCAATCTGATCGCGGTGGTCACGGATATCTTTCCCGAAACCACCCTCGCCCGCGTGACGGGTTTGACGGGAGTGGGCGAGGGAGTAATGAACATGGCGCTGACGCTCGCCACGGGCATTGTCGTTGACCGCTATTCGTTTGCGCCGGTATTTGCAGGAGCAGGAGTCATGCCCTTGCTCAGCATTATGGCAATGTTCTTTGTGGTGGGGCGGATTCGGCCAATTGATTTTCGATCCGATGTGACTCGCGTGGCGACGAATTAGTGAGATTTCAAAGCCTCCGCCGCCTCGTGATTATTTGGATCGAGCTCGAGCGCGCGGTGGAGTTCCGCCGCACCCTCGGCGTTGCGTCCCATCTTGATGTAAAGCAGGCCCAGATCTGAGTGCGCTTTGGACGAGCGCGGCGACAACTCAAGCGCGCGTTGATATTCCTTCAGTGCGCCTTCCAGATCACCCTGGTAAAACTCCATGGTGCCGAGAGCCTGATGCGCGGTGGCGTTCGCCGGCTCAAGGCTCTCAGCCCGCTGGAGATCATCCCGCCCCTTATCCCACTCGCGCATCATCAGGTGCACATTTCCGCGGTTGAGCAGAGCATCGAAATCAGTCGGGTCGATGGCCAGAGCACGGTCAAACGCCTCAATCGCCTCAGGCAATTCACGCTGCTCCGCGCGAGTAATTCCCAGCACCGTATAGGCGCGCGAATTGGAGGGTTGGAGTTTGACGGCCAGTTCCAGCTCGCGGCTGGCTTCCGGAACTTGATGCAGGTTGTTCAGAGAAACGCCCAGATCGAAATGGGCAGTTGAATTCTCCGGGTCGGCTCGCAGGGCTGCCTTGAAGTGCTCGACTGCCGCCGCGTCATCGTGAAGCATCTGGCGCGCCAATCCGGCCTCAATTTGCACGATCACCAGCGCGGGATCGTTCGCTGCAAGGCGCTCCAGGCCTATTGCCGCAGATTGAATATCTCCCTTGGATTCGAGCTCCAAAATTTTCTGAAACTGGCGATAGAGCGCCATGCGGTCGTTGGGGTCGGGGAGCGACGAGTTGAAGGGGGTCGTGCCGCGTGAGAGCGAGGCCGGGCCCACGTAGCCCAAACTCTTCAACTGCTCCAATACTTCGGGGCTTGCTGCGGATGCGGCCGGCGCGCTGGCCATCGAATTCAGCAGCATCTCCAAATCACCTCGCAGGCTGTTGGCCATGGCCTGATTGGTGTGAATCAGGTCGCGCGACTCACCGGGGTCCTTGCGAAAGTCGTACAGCTCCGGGCGCGGCGCCTGAATGAAAGTGAGATGCTCATCACGCAGCGCGAAGAGAGGAGCGGCGTGAAAGTGCCGGTAAGGGTACAGGGTCTCGGAATAGGCGGGCAGCGCGGGCCGCTCCTCACCGCGGATGTCCGGCAAAAGGCTACGACCCTGAAAGGAAGGTGACGATGGGATACCGAGAAGCGAGCAGACCGTGGGCGCGACGTCAATCAATCGCGCCAC
>JASHTY010000290.1 GCA_030040315.1 Terriglobia bacterium
TTTCATGGTACTTGTCCCAACTCAGTGAGCCCTTCGCGGTGGTGCACTCCGAGCACTGGCAATCCGTACAGTAGAAATCATCGATCATAATCTCATCAAACAATGCGGCAGCGAAGCGGAAGATTGCCTCCAGGCGCTCCTGCGTCGGGCGATTGGTGTAGCACACCCAGTGAGGGCCGCCACTCGAAGGCTTCCCAACTCCCACTGTGGTGACGCAGCCGGAAACCTCCAGTCCGGCATCGCGAAAGAAATCGCGGGCAGCCTTGAGAGTTGCCTCATCCGCCTGATAGCCGTCACGAAACGTCTCAATGTATACCTTGCTGACGCCCATTCTGCGGCAAAATTCCAGGGCATCCTGCCGTCCCTGCCCGGTAGAGAGATGGTCGCGGACATCTTGTGCGGTGAAAAGTGTGGACCAGGTCACACCGTTGACCGGACGCGCGAAAAACAGACACGCCGCCATTAACAGCACGAAGGGAATTTCCACCGGCCTATGAGGTACGTGAGGCCGCGGGTTAATCAAGTCCTTGTTCCTTTTCATTTCGAACCCGGTGCCACAGATCTCCTGAGCGCATTTACGGGTACAGCAAATACTTCGCACGGATTTTCTTGAAGTTTTCCAAATTCTCCTGCCAGTCATACCAGATGCGTGAAGGGCTTTCTCCTGCGCGGATGGAATCCAGGACTTTGTGGCTGCCCACGAGTCGAACCGTGGAATCCAACTTGAAGCTCTGGGGAAAGAGCCGCCATAGGGCGCTAAGCAATTCAACTCCCATTTCTGTCGGTTCGAGCGCCTGACGATCGAGCAGGACGATCTGCACGCCGTGGCAAACCTCTCCGTTGAAAATCCCGGAGACAGGTTTGAAATCCATTGGGACAAAGCGCACACCCTGGATTTTTCTTTCGTTCAGGCTGGCAGCGAGTTTCGCCGCGTCGATCCATGGAGCGCCGATTACCTCAAATGGCGTATCCGTCCCGCGGCCCACGCTGATGTTGGCTGCTTCCACTATGCCCACCCCGGGGTAGAGAGTCTCTTCCGCAAGGCTGCGCAGATTCGGCGAGGGGTTGATCCAAACCTGGCCCGTTTCGTCGAACCAGTCGGTGCGCTGCCAGCCTTGCATCTTGACGACATGCAGCCGAGCCTTCAAGGCGTTTTCATCGTTGTACATTTCCGCCAGCTCGCCCACCGTCATCCCGTGGCGAATGGGAATTGGAGAATACCCGATAAAGGAATGCAAATCGGCGTCAAGCATGGGGCCGTCGACATCGGCGCCGTTAATGGGGTCAGGACGATCAAGGACATAAAAGTCGATGCCCTTTTTCCCCGCCGCTTCAAGGCAGTACCCCAATGTGGTGATGTAAGTATAGAAGCGCACGCCCACGTCCTGGATATCGAACACAAGAGCATCAATTCCATCGAGCATTTCATCGGTGGGCCTCTGGGTTTTTCCGTAAAGACTGTATACGGGAAGTCCGGTTGAGGCGTCGCGGGAGGAGTCGACGCTCGCGCCCTCCGCAGCGGAGGTTTCGATCCCATGCTCAGGGCTGAACAACGCAACCAATTTGAGGTTGGAAGCGTGAGCGAGCAGGTCGATTGAGCGCGGACCGTCGCTGGCGCGACCGGAGGCGTTGGTGATCAGCCCGACGTGCTTCCCGGCAAGCTCCGAGAAACCGTCCGCCTTCAGGACATCGATTCCCGTCTTCACCATGTCGTCGCGAAACCCCTCGACGCGGTAACTGCGCATCAATTCGAAGTAACCATTCAGGGAGCGGCGGCTTTCCAGAATCTGCTGAGCGGAGAGCGGGCCAAGCGCGGCGGCCACGAGCGTGGCAATTGAGGAACGCAGACCCACAACCTCACCCTTGTCAAGCGGGTGCACGCGATTGGTCAGCAGAATCACGTAGGTTTTGGTAACAGGGTCGGTCCAGATGGAGGTTCCTGTGTACCCGGTGTGGCCGTAGGAGCCCACGGGAAATAGCACACCGCGATTGGAAGCAAAGGGCGAGTCCAGGTCCCAGCCGAGCCCACGCAGCACCATCACATTGGGCGGAGTCTGCGGCTCCGTCATTTTCTCGATCGTGAGCGGGCTGAGAATCCGAACGCCCTTGTACTCGCCGCCATTAAGGAGCATTTGGGCAAAGATGGAGAGATCATCGGCGGTGGAGAAAAGCCCCGCGTGGCCGGCAACGCCGCCCATAAAGCGCGAAGTGGGATCGTGTACAACCCCGCGCAGCACCGGGCCGCCTTCTCCGTGCTCGTACTGAGTGGGAGCGATGCGCCCCCGCAGCGAGGCCGGGGGCAGGAATCGCGTATCCTTCATTCCCAGCGGCCCGAAAATATGTTCCGCGCAGTAGACGTCCAGCGTTTCGCCCGTAATGCGGCGCACGATTTCTCCCAGCGTCTCAAAATTGATGTCGCTATAGACAAAGCGTGTGCCGGGCGGCGCATCCAGCTTTTCCGCCACAATCATCTGCATCGCTGTGTCATAGCCTGTCCATACGGGCCGCAACTCCAGGTCAGGCGGCAGGCCGGAATAATGCGTCATCAGTTCGCGGATGGTGACTCGCTCCTTTCCGTTCTGTGCGAACTCCGGCCAGTATTCGCTGGCCGGGGCGCCGAGATCGATCCTGCCTTGCTCAACAAGCTGCATTACCGCCGTCGTCGTGGCCACGACTTTGGTCACCGAGGCCATGTCAAAAATTGTGTCAACCGTCATCGGCTCGCGCTCGGGCACCAAAGCGCGTTCCCCGAACGCCTTTCGATAAACCACCTGACCATCGTGGCCAACCAGAGCAACTGCACCGGGTATCTTTTTCGCCTGAATTGCGGCTTCGATAAGAGGCGCGATTCCGTTCAAGCGCGCCGGAGTGATGTCCGGAGCAGCGTGTGCTGGCGTTACAAGACTAAGGATGCTGCACGCAAAAAATAAAAGGGTACTGAGTGAAGTTCCAAAATAGCGAATCACAACGGGCTCCTTCCTTAGAGTTTGCCCCGCTTAGGTCAGCCTTTTTGCTATATACTCGCGGACTTGCGGTGTCAATGAAAAGAAGCGCACAACATAATGCCGGGCGAATGCGATTGTCCCTGGCGATTGCTGTGGGCCGCAAGCATTCCGCTTCCGATTAAGGATCTTGTCCGCATGAAGCTTACCCTTACCGACTGGCTGGTGGTCGCCGGCTACTTTCTGCTGAACCTTATCATTGGGCTCTACTATCGCAAGAAGGGAAGCGCGAGCACGGACGATTTTTTCGTCTCGGGCCGAGAGGTTTCCTGGTGGCTGGCGGGAACCTCGATGGTCGCCACAACCTTTGCTGCGGACACGCCGCTTTGGGTTACGGGTCAAGTGGTACGCCGAGGTGTGGCAGCCAACTGGTTTTGGTGGAGCTTCCTGCTGAGCGGGATGATGACCGTCTTTTTCTTCGCGCGCATGTGGCGCCGCGCGGAAATTATTACCGATGTGGAACTGGTCGAACTGCGATACGCAGGCAAGCCTGCGGCCTTTTTGCGCGGATTTCGGGCGCTCTATTTTGGCATCCTGATTAATTGCATCATTCTTGGCTGGGTCAACCTGGCGATGGAAAAGATTCTGGGAATATCGCTCAACATCCCCAAGTTCTGGGCTGTGGTCATCTGCATGGCCATCACCGCCATTTACACATCGATTTCAGGCCTGTGGGGAGTGCTGTGGACGGACCTGGTGCAGTTTATTCTGAAAATGGGAATGCTGATCCTGCTGGCCGTGTATGCGGTTCGCGCTGTGGGAGGCATGGACGCTCTCAAGACAAAACTCGCCGCAGTGGATGCAGCGCGCGGGGCGGCCGTGGGCGGCAGCGGGTCCATTCTCTCCTTCGTTCCTGACTTGCATTCTCCCTGGATGCCGGTCATGACATTCCTTGTTTACATCGGAGTGTATTGGTGGTCGGTGTGGTATCCGGGCGCCGAGCCGGGCGGCGGTGGCTTTGTGGCGCAGCGGATTTTCTGCGCGAAGGATGAAAAGAACTCCCTGCTGGCAACACTCTGGTTCAACATTGCGCATTACGCCCTGCGGCCTTGGGCGTGGATCCTCACAGCGCTCTGCGTGGTGATCCTTTACCCCCAGCTCAGTCAGCCGGGCGCGGACGCCGAGGGCGGTTTCGTGCGCGTGTGGGTTGACTACTTGCCCGGGGCATGGCGGGGCTTGATGCTCGCCGCCTTTGCCGCCGCGTACATGTCAACGATTGCCACGCAGCTCAATTGGGGGTCCTCCTACCTGGTGAATGATTTCTACCGCCGCTTCGTCAAGCGCACCGGATCCGACGCCCATTACGTCACCATTTCCAAGATTTCAACCATGGGCCTGATGGTCGTCAGCGCAGCGGTTTCGTACATCATGCATACGGTTGCCGGCGGGTGGGACATGGTCGTTAACATCGGGGCGGGCACGGGAGCGGTATATCTCTTGCGTTGGTATTGGTGGCGGATCAATGCCTGGTCGGAGATTTCTTCAATGGCGACGGCGGCGGCGGTTTCCATCGCGCTTAAATTTAAGAGTCCATTTCCGGACTCTGACCCCAATCAATTCGCGAAGAATCTGCTTCTGACGGTCGTCATCACGACGGCGGTGTGGGTCATCGTCACACTCTTTACTGGACCTGAACCACAATCGAAACTGCTGGAATTCTACCGCCGCGTCCGCCCCGGCGTGGCCGGATGGACGCACATCGCCGCGCTCGCGCCGGAAATTACTCCCACGCAGGATGGCTGGTATAATTTGATGGACTGGGCGCTGGGCTGCCTGATGGTTTACATGGTTCTGTTCGCCATCGGCAAGCTCCTGTTGGGCGCAACCGGAAAGGGAATCTTGTTCATGGCCATCGCCGGAGTCTCCGGATACATCATCTACTGGGACTTGTCCCGCCGCGGATGGGAGACTCTTTCGGGGAAGGAACTTTAGGCCCAGGGGGGCTCGAAATCGCAAAACGCAAATCTCTCCGTCGCCAACCTCCTGAGCGCGTCACCGAACGCACGAACCCTGCAGCGATCGCTCTCGATACCCGCTCCACCCGGACCATTTTGCAGATCATTAATCATGAGGACCAGCGCGTGGCGCCGGCAGTTCGCAGAACAATTCCGCAAATTGCAGCGGTCGTAGATTTGGCAGTCGATGCAATCCGCAACGGCGGGCGCATGGTCTACCTTGGCGCTGGAACCAGCGGGCGACTGGGCGTGCTCGATGCGTCGGAATGCCTCTCGACGTTTGGCAGCGAGAGTGTTGTCGGAGTTTTGGCCGGCGCTCCCGCGGCTCTCACACATTCGCTCGAAGGGGTCGAGGACATTCCTCAACAAGCTGTGAGGGATTTGAAGAAGATCGGTTTTTCACGCCACGACCTTTTGGTGGGAATTTCCGCGGGCGGCGCTGCGCCCTATGTCATCGGCGGCATGCGATGGGCGCGACGGATGGGCGCGAAAGTTGTAGGCCTGACCTGCAACCCGGATGCGCCGTTGAAGCGCTTTGCAGAGGTCTGCATTATTCCAGTTGTCGGACCGGAGGTGGTAGCGGGGTCAAGCCGTATGAAAGCGGGAACGGCGCAGAAACTGGTGCTCAACATGCTTTCAACCGCCACCATGGTGCGGTTGGGGCGGGTGCTTTGCAACCGGATGATCAACGTTCAACTGACAAATCGAAAACTGTGGAAGCGGGGCGCGAAGATTTTGAGCGAACTTACGGGACGCAGTCAGGCCGAGGCGGCCAACATCCTGAAAGCTTCAAGGCGAAATCTCCCTGTGGCGATTCTGATGGCGGTGAAGAAAATTCCTCGCGTGGAAGCCGAGCACGCTCTTCAAAAGGGCGCGAACGTGGCGGCGGTTCTGCGCAAGGCGATGGGGAAGGTGAAGGCCTGATTCGGGCTGCTTATGGATAAATTTCTGATTACCGGCGGGCGGCCCTTGCATGGTCGTATCGTAGTCAGCGGCGCCAAGAATGCGGCGCTGCCGGCACTTGCGGCTTCGTTGCTTACTGACCAGCGCGTAATCCTGCGCAATATCCCTCGCGTGCGCGACCTTAGCACCATGCGCAGCCTTCTGGAGGATCTTGGCGTCGATTCCTCCGTGACGCATGAGACGCATGGCAATCGTGTAGAAATTGAAGCTCGACAGCTGCTGAATCCCGTCGCTCCGTACGAACTAGTTAAGCAGATGCGCGCGTCAGTGCTGGTGCTGGGCCCGCTGGTGGCGCGCTTTGGTAAGGCGCGGGTTTCTCTGCCGGGGGGATGCGCGATCGGAGTGCGACCGATCAACCTGCATCTCAAGGGTCTTGAAAAACTGGGGGCTTCCATCAAATTTGATCACGGCTATGTGGACGTCAAAGCCGATGGCCTGAAGGGAACGGACTTTTATTTCGACACGATTTCCGTGACCGGAACTGAGAATCTGATGATGGCAGCGACGCTCGCTGAGGGCGTCACGGTTCTTGAAAACGCAGCGCGCGAACCGGAGGTTCAGGACCTGGCGAATTTGCTCAATAAGATGGGCGCGGATATCGAAGGCGCAGGGACACCCAGAATCCGGATTCGTGGGAGGAGCAAATTGCAAGGCGCCGAGCATTCGATTATTCCTGACCGCATCGAGGCCGGCACATTCCTCGCCGCAGGAGCGATCACTGCTGGCGAACTTGTGGTGGACCGATGCATCCCGGAGCACCTGACTTCGGTGCTGGCTGATTTGGAGATGTGTGGCGTCAAGGTAGTTGGCGGCCCCGGGGGCCCACAAACGCTTACCGTGAAAGCGGGAAGCACGCTGCAGGCCCTCGATGTGACGACGCAGGAATATCCCGGCTTCCCAACCGATATGCAGGCGCAATTTATGACACTCATGACGCAGGCGGAAGGATCATCGGTCATAACCGAGACGATTTTTGAAAACCGGTTCATGCATGCGCTCGAACTGGCGCGTATGGGCGCGGACATCACCGTAAACGGACGCCGCGCCGTTGTGCGGGGCCCGACTCTCTTGAGCGGCGCGAAGATTCAGGCGTCGGACCTCCGCGCCAGCGCCTCACTTGTTCTCGCTGGACTTGCCGCTGAAGGCGACACCATCATTGACCGTGTCTATCATATCGATCGAGGCTACGAGCGCATCGAAGAAAAATTGACCCAGGTGGGCGCCAGGATCGTCCGCATTTCCGAGTCCGACTAGACGCCCGTGGCGCGCGAAGACCGTGCGCGATCTCGCCCCAAGTGATGCCGCCGCAATAGACCGGATGAGGCTAATCGCCTTAAGGGGGTGCGCAAGTCATGTCGACGTGCGGAAAGGTCAAACCGAGCAGGTTTAAGCATTCTTTATCTAATTCGAAAGTAATAAAGATAATTACACCTCTCTCAGATTATTATTGATATAAATAATGGCCAGTCGTATAGATATATCCCTCTCAGCGCCACGGTAGGTCCCTGTCCAAGTCCTGTTCCAAAGCTTCGCCGACGGGCAACTCGCAAACCGAAGAATCTAAAGACCTGGTTTGGCTTGGAGGCGATCAAAATTGCAGATCACGGAACCCATACAGACCACGTCAACCCCATGAAAGAGCCGGTTTGGGTTCGGCGTTTGCTCCTCGAATTAGGTCATAGGTGGGGGTGTCCGACTCAACGGCTATGAAATTAAGCATCTTTGAATAGATTTTGCTGGCAGCCCAAGCTGGTACTTTAGTGTAGATAATTGTGCTGGAAAGGAGGTAACGACTATGGTATCTTGCAATCGCAAGCCGGAAGGCAGCGCACCAATGCCGTGGCCCCCGCCGGATGCTGTTTAATGGATTCTTCGGCCGGGAATGGGCGGGCGCGGCTTAGGTGGTGCCAGCGCATTCCCGGCTGGACGCATGATTACTCTAGGATTAATCACAAGTTATTGCGCTGTTCTCCTCGAAGGGCTTCTGATCGTGAGGGGTGCTACTAATAGATTATTCAGGCAATTCCCTCTATTTTATAGTTACGTCATTTATGCCTTTGGCGGGACACTCGTCATGTACTTTATCCATTGGCGCTACCCGCAGATGTATTCTTCCGCGTTCTGGCCTTGGTATCTGGTCAGCATTCTTGCGGAATTTGCGATACTCCTTGAGATTTCCGACCACATCTTTCAATCCTTCCCCCTCATACGCAAGCTCGGGCGCGCGTTGACCGTCCTGATCTCCGCAGGCCTCGGACTTTTTTATATGTTGCCAACGATTCTGGCTTCTACGGGCAGGAGTCGTGCGATCTCCAGTTTCCTTTTGCGCAGCTTTGTGACGAAGGCAATTATTCTGGCGGTTCTATTTTACACAGCCCATCTCTACGATACTGCGCTCGGAAGGAATCTGGGCGGCTTGATGCTGGGCTTCTGCATATACGTGGCCGTAAATGTTGCCATGATGGGGAGTGCTCAGGCATTCGGATCGGCCTTGTTTGCCCGTATCATCTGGTTCTTGGAACCACTCGCCTTCGCCCTGTGCGAGGTGGTGTGGCTTATCTCCCTATGGAATCTTTCACCCACATTGAGCGTTCAAAAAGTGGCCGCCGGCACGGATTGGGATTCCCAAGCGGTGAGTCTGGGCTTGACGCGTTTCAATAGTGAGCTGTCGAAAATATTGCACAAATGATCTCATTCATCTATTCGGCCATTGCGATTGCCTTTCTGCTAGTCGTCCTCCTCCTATCGGTGAAGACGCGGTCAAGCCACCAGCGGCGCAAGTGGGCTGCCGATAATCCTGCATCCCTGAAGATAGGCAATGGACGCTGGCTCCATCTTTCCGAACGCATCTTTGATCCCGCTGACGTCCATTGGCTGGCGGAGGAATTGAGCCTGCCGAACCTCGCTCAATCCTTGACGGATTCGCGCAAGCGTTTGGCGATCTGCTGGCTCGAGGCGTTACAGTCATCGTTTGATGAATTTGTCAGATTCCCGCAGTATCCGCTCACCGATGAGGTAGCGGCGTCCGCGGGCGGCTGGCAGCTTTTGTGGCTAACCTTGCGCTTTAAGCTGTCGGTGTCCTGCGCCTTGTTTGTTGTGAAGTGGTTTGGTCCCTATCACCGGCTAATCCCCTCGTTCTCTTGGTTGCCATCTTCACAGAATAGCGAGCGCAGACTGCGCCGACCGGCTTTCGCAAATAGTCGAAGCGCGCGCTGAAGTTTCCTTCTCCTTTCTCCCCTATCAAAATACGTGACTTGCCCCTGGGCGCTCTCGACGTTAGAATTCATGCGACTTCTAGGGAGGCTGGCAACCGGCTTCCAAGCTGAAGTCCGCCGAATTTCAGGAAGGGCTCGGATTCCCGTCTTCGCACATCTCGAACACATGAATCTTCAAAACCAGATTGAAGAATTGTTTTTAAAGCAGGCCCTTGAGGGGATGGATATCGCGGGCCGGGTCTTTGACGAGTTCAAGGCCGCACTGAACGAGGGCACAGTGCGCGCGGCGGAGCCTGATGCGGCTTCTCCCTGTGGCTGGCGCGTGAATCCCTGGGTGAAGAAGGGAATTCTTCTGGGATTCCGGTTGGGGCGGGTGGTGGGTTTTCCACCTCCGGATTTTCAGTTTCGCGACAAGCACACCTACCCTCTGAAGCAATTGCCCGAAGGGCAAAATATCCGCGTGGTTCCGGGCGGTTCATCGATTCGCGACGGCTGCTATATCGGCAAGAACGTCACTTGCATGCCGCCGATGTACATTAACGTTGGCGCCTATGTGGACGACGGCACGATGATCGATTCGCACGCGCTGGTGGGCTCCTGCGCGCAAATCGGCAAACGCGTTCACATCAGCGCCGCGGCGCAAATTGGCGGTGTGCTGGAGCCCATTGGCGCCTTACCGGTGATCATTGAAGATGAAGCGTTGGTTGGCGGGAACTGTGGCGTGTACGAGGGCACAATCGTCGGTCAGGGGGCGGTGCTGGCTGCCGGGACGATCATCACCGGCTCCACGCCCGTGTATGACCTTGTGCGCGATACGGTGCATCGCCGCGCTGGTGATGTGCCGCTCAAAATTCTTGCCGGCGCGGTGGTGGTGCCGGGCGCGCGCGTCGTCACGCAGGGCCGCGGCAAGGAATTGGGGATTTCGCTATACACCCCCGTCATCATCAAGTACCGCGACGAAAAAACCGACCAGGCTGTCCGGCTGGAGGATCTCCTTCGCTGACCTCACTCAGGCGCGTGCCCGCGAGATTTTTGACTTCATTTCTCCCACCGCCTAGAATGATTTCTCTCGCGCGATTTTGGTGCGCAAAGCGAACAAATGAGAATTGCGATTCTGCACCCATCCTACGAAGGCTCGAACGAGCCTTTCAGCACGCTTGACCCACCCTGCGATCCTTCGCGCTATCTGCCGGATTGCGAGTGCATTGACTTTCAGATCAAGAAAGCGACGGCAGTCAGGCAGGTCATTCAAATCGCGCGGCAGGAATTTGACGTCGTCATCAACATTTGCGACGGCGCGTGGGACCAGGACACAGCGGGAATTGAAGTAGTGCAGGCGCTCGAGCGGCTGAACCTGGCATTCACGGGAGCGGGATCCGCATTTTACGATCCATCGCGCGAAGCGATGAAGATGGCTTGCCATGCGGCAGGGGTGAAATTTCCGGCTTACGTGATGGCTCGCCAGGCGCGCGCCGCGGATCGTGTGTTGAACGATTTGCGCTTCCCGATGCTCGTGAAGCATCCCGCCGGATATGGCAGCGCCGGGCTGTTCCGCCACTCGCGTGTGACGGATGCCCCAGCGCTTCGGCGCGAAGTGAATCGCACGATCGCGGAGTACGGCGCTGCCCTGATTGAGGAATTTATCGAGGGGCGCGAGTTCACGGTGCTGATGACTGAAGCGCGGCACGCGAATGAGGACTGCTGGGTGCTCGAACCTGTGGAGTTTGTTTTTCCTCCCGGAGAATCGTTCAAGCACTTCGACTTAAAGTGGAAGGATTACGAATCGATGGAGGCGCGGAAGGTTCAGGACGGAGGGTTGGCGTCGCGTCTTCGTGAAGTGGGCGGGCTGACCTTTGCGGCCTTGAACGGCACGGGATACGGACGTTGCGACATTCGAATGGACGAAGCGGGTGAGCTTTACATGCTCGAGATCAACCCCAATTGCGAGGTTTTTTGCCCGCCCGGTCAGTTCGGCAGCGCTGATTTCATTCTTGCCAATGATCCGGCAGGGCATCAGGGCTTCGTGAAGCACCTGATCGTCTGCGCGCTGCTGCGGCGCGACCGCGCGTGCAAGGCATGGGAATTGCGATTTAAGCGCGGCCGTGGTTTTGGGCTGTTCGCGTGCCGCGCGGTTGGTGCGGGAGAAATCGTAGAGCGTTACGAGGAGCGTCCGCAGACCCTGGTATCACGGAAGCACGTGGACCGCGAGTGGCGAGGCCTGCAACGCACCTGGTTTGACCAGTACGCTTGGCCACTGACTGCCGATCTGCATGCGATTTGGAGCGCGAATCCGGAGGATTGGCGTCCCATCAATCACTCGTGCGATCCGAACACGTGGCTGGAAGGCCTGAATCTTGCTGCGCGGCGCGACATCGCCGAGGGCGAGGAATTGACCGTTGAATATGCGACGTTCTGCGGGCCATCAATGGCGCCGTTCGAATGCCAGTGTGGGGCGGCGGAATGCCGCGGCACGGTTCGCGGGGCCGATTACCTGCTGCCGGAAATTCGCCGGCGATACGAAGGCCACGCATCCGATTTCGTGCGTTCCGCGTGGCAGCACGAAGCACTGAAACCCTCCAAGGCCGTGGAGAAACAAGTGCCGCTCAGCAGAGCACCGGGGCGCCGCAGGAAGGTTCAAAAGATTTCACATCACTGACCGCTCACAGCCGCGACTTACGAAGCACCGGCATCTTCGCTGGCTGGCGCAGACACGTTGTTAGTGTCTGCGTTCTCCCATCTACCACTCGCGCTCGCCTTAATGTGAACAATCAGAAACGCAGACATTGGAAGGCATGTCTGCGCCGGCCGACGGCTTGACCGGACATTTCAGCAGTCGCGCTGAAGCCTCGGGATCCGCCGCGATTGACCAAGCACCGCCCCGCCATCTTCGTATATAATCTTTGTTCCTGAACTCAACACTAAGGAAGGAAGAGGGACTATGGCAAAAGTTTACTACGAGCAAGACGGAGACCTGAAGAATCTGGCGGGGAAGACGGTGGCCATCATCGGCTACGGTAGCCAGGGGCACGCGCATGCGCTGAACCTGCGTGACAGCGGAGTGAAAGTGATTGTGGGGCTGGCCGCGGGCAGCCCCTCACGCGCCAAGGCGCAGGCGCAGATGCTGGACGTCTACGATCCCGCCGAAGCCGCGAAGCGCGCCGACGTGATCGCGCTGCTGGTTCCGGACCACTCGATGGCGAAGCTCTACAATCAATCGATCGCTCCGCAGTTGGCCGCGGGCAAGACGCTGCTGTTCGCCCACGGATTTGCCATTCATTTCAAGTTTATCGCGCCTCCGCCGAATGTGGACGTTATCATGGTGGCCCCCAAGTGTCCCGGCCATCGCCTTCGCGAGCTCTTTACGGAGGGCATCGGCGTGCCGTCGCTTTTGGCCATTGAGCAGGACGCTTCCAGCCGCGCCGAAGCAACCGGCCTTGCGTATGCGAAAGGAATCGGCTCCCTCAAAGCGGGCGTGATTCGCACCACGTTTAAGGAAGAAACGGAAACGGATCTGTTCGGCGAGCAGTCGGTATTGTGTGGCGGCGTTTCCGCCCTCATTACCGCTGGATTTGAGACGCTGGTTGAGGCCGGATATCAGCCGGAGATTGCCTACTTCGAGTGCCTGCACGAGCTTAAGCTGATTGTCGACCTCATCTACCAGGGCGGCATCAAGTACATGCGCTACTCGGTAAGCGATACGGCCGAATTCGGCGATTACACGCGCGGGCCGCAGGTGATTGATGCGCACGTGCGCGAAACCATGAAAAAGGTTCTGGCCGGCGTGCAGAGCGGCGCCTTCGCCAAAGAGTGGATGGACGAAAACGCCAAGGGCCGCCAGCACTTTCTGGAATTGCGTGCCAAGGCTTCCGCCAACCTGATTGAAAAAGTCGGAAGCGAGCTGCGCAAAATGATGCCGTGGATTTCAACATCTAAGGGAGAAGTGACCGCGGCACAAGCGGCGGCGCGGCAATAAGAAATCGCTGAAAGCTAACAGCCGACGGCTTACAGCCGGCAATCGGATCGACTGCTGACTGTGGTTTGTTGGCTGTCGGCTTTTATACATGAGGGCACCATGAAATCGACTGAAACCAAAACCGTGCGCGGGACGCGGGATTTCGAGAGCCGCGTCAAAAAGCTGGCGCTGATCGGCTGCGGCAAATTGGGCGAAGGCCTGCTGAGCGGCATGCTCGGCTCGCAGCTAATTCCCGTGGAGCGCGTGGAAGCGACCGTCGCGCACCAGCCGCGCGCGGATTTTCTGGCCGAAAAATACGGCGTGCGAGCACATACCAATAATATCCAGGCGGTTAAGGGTGCAGATTTGGTGTTAATTGTCTTGAAGCCGCAGCAGGTGAAGGGGTTCCTGCACGAGGCGAAGAAGGTCTTGCGCAAGGATGCGGTGATTATTTCCGCCGCGGCCTCCGTCACCACGGCGCTGATTGCGCGCGAGCTCGGCCGCCCGGCGCGCGCTGTCCGCGCCATGCCCAACACTCCCTGCTTGATCCGTCAGGGCATGACGGCGCTTGCCGCCAGCCCTGACGCCGATGCCGATGACGTGGCACTGGCGAAGGAAATCTTCAGCTCCATGGGCCGCACCGTGGTGGTGGATGAAAAGCATATGGACGCCATTACCGGCCTCTCCGCTTCCGGGCCCGCTTACGTTTACATGATGATTGAATCGCTGGCCGAAGGCGGAGTGAAGCTCGGCCTGCCGCGCGAACTTTCCACGGAGCTCTCCGCGCAGACGCTGCTGGGCGCTTCGTCGCTCGTGCTGCACACGGGCGAGCATCCGGCCAAACTGAAGGACATGGTTACCACGCCCGCGGGCTGCACGATCGATGGGTTGCTTGAACTCGAAGAAGGTGGGTTGCGCGTCACACTGATCAAAGCCGTGGTGCGCGCCGCGCAGCGGGCGAAGCAGTTGGTGGAGGGCCAGAATTCTGTGTAACCTGAACGGCAAGCTCTCGCCGCCACGAATTTGCAGCATTCGCTTTGGGCGCGCAAATTCCCCTCGTAATTGTTTGCCGGCTCGAATCGGCTTATCATGTTGACGGGTAGACTGGCTCGGGCAGATTCGCGCGGCTGTTGACCCGCCTGATGAGCGCTGACATGTTTAAACCGTGAATAAAGTCACGACATTGCTCCTGCTCTGGGTGCTGATGGGCGGCGTGGCGGTTGGCCAATCGAACCCCTGCAATTCGGCCAACAACAACTGCGTAGTCCTTACGTGGTCTCCTTCGACGACCTGGGGAATCGCCGGTTACTACATCTTCCGGGGCAAAAAGCCGGGCGAAGAGAGTTCTAAGCCACTGAATACCTCGCCTGTAGCGGCGGGATGCGGAAATCGCCACCTAATACGCCGTCGTTTCTGGAGACACGAGTGGCACTATGATCCGCCTTGCACCTGGACGGACAACAACGTGCGGGAGGGAGATACGTACTATTACTACATCACCGCCGTAGACGTGGGCGGGGTCTTGCAGAGCGCGACAACGAAGGAGGTCACGGTCACCGTGCCGTTCAATCCGTGGTGAGTTTCGCGAGCCTTCACGCACCGGTTGCACACAAATTGAAACTTTTGAATTCGGCCGCCCATTACATGAATGGCCGCAGAGGAGCTCACCATAAGCGGGCAGGAGGCCACGGGTTTGTAGTGGGGTGCCGGAGGGTCACTTCGGGTCGGCGGTTGGGGCGTTGGTTGCCACGCCCATGTTAACCTTTTTGCTCCATGTTACTCCGTGCTCCCAGGTTTCCCCTTCCGGGATGCACCACACGATTCGGCCGGGCAGCGGGCCCACATGTCGATTGGGACCGACGTAAAGCTCCACCATCACTTCTTCGTCCACCTTATATGGTTTGGCGCTTTTAAAACACGCGCCCCGGTTGGAGACGTTGCGCGTGGTCCCATACTCCTCCGCACCGTCCTTGTTTTGAACTTTAACGCTCATCCCGATGAGGATGCGCTCCGACAGGCGCCCGCCCCGCGGCGTGGTCTTTGGAGTGGAGCTGGCGGTCTCCCCCTGGGCTTCCGGTGACCCGGCACTTCCGCCGCCGAAAAAGTCAAAGTAGGTTTTCTTCTCCATATGGCGACTCCTGAGGTGGCTGCATGTTACAACAGGCCCGCCTTGCAAGCAATCCCGGAGATGCAGGTTCGGACAAACGGGCAGACCTGAACCCCGGTGGCGCATACATCGACACGACTTGACCCGATTGTCACTTTGCGGCCAATCTGAGGGGCGACGGCATTGGACGCGTGGAGCAAATACCATGCACGCGCAACCCGGCGTTTGTCAAGTGCGTGGGTATGGGATACATCGAATCGAACCTTTGAGAAAACAAGCAATTTCAAGCGAGGGAGTAAACTCACCCAGGGCGAGGCGCTGATTTCGGTTGCAGCGTTGCGGCTTTCGAAGGCGGCAACAACTCCCGCACGCAAGTGTCTGCCTCCTCTTTTCCATTTGACTAACCTCCGGCCGAACCCTAACATGGCCCTCTCGAAAAACGCGGACCCCGACCTTCCTGTTCTTCAAGAAGCTAAGGTTGAGTATGCCAAGCTGCACTAGACTCTGCTGACTTGGGAAAGGGAGGGAGGGCTTTGTAGCGCGAACAAGCTTCCCGCGCTACTGGTTTCTCTACGACCTCAGCAGCGACGTGTACCGCGCCTTTGGCCGTGCCGGGTACTCGTGAGCGAAATCCTTAATCTTCTCGAAAATTCCGTCCACATCCAGGCCGTATTTGGCGTAGAGCAGGTTGGGCGCGCCGTGGGGAATAATCCGGTCGGGGACGGCGATGCGTAACATGCTGGCTGGAATTTTCTTGTCCTGCAAGAGTGTCGCGACGGCCGAGCCGAAACCGCCGGCCTCTGTGCCTTCCTCCGCAGTCACGAGGAATTGCTTTTCCGACGCCAGGCAACAGATGAGTTCTTCATCAAGCGGCTTCACGAAGCGCGCGTTGATGACCGTCGCGTGAATGCCCAAGCCCTCCAGCCGCTCCGCCGCTTCCATGCAGGGATAGACCATGGAGCCGAGCGCTACGATTCCGATGTCTGAACCCTCGCGCATAATCTCCGCCTTACCGATTTCGAGCGCTTTGAATTCCGGATCCTGCGCGACGCCGATTCCGTTTCCGCGCGGGTAGCGCAGCGCCACGGGCCCGCCGAGATTCAACGAGGTGTAGAGCATGTGCCGAAGCTCGTTCTCATCCTTGGGAGCCATGGCCACCATACCGGGCAGCGCGGGGAGATAAACCAGATCGTACAGGCCGTGGTGCGTGGGGCCGTCGGCGCCCACCAGTCCGCCGCGGTCGAGCACGAACGTGACGGGCGAGCGCATCAGGCAGGTATCATGCATCACCTGATCGAAGGCGCGCTGCAGGAAGGTGGAATATATCGCGCACACGGGCCGCATGCCTTCGCACGCCAAACCCGTAGCAAAGGTCACCGCGTGCTGCTCGGCGATTCCCACGTCAAAAAAGCGGTCGGGGAATTTTTTGGAGAATTCGTCCAGGCCTGTGCCTTCCGTCATGGCCGCGGTAATCCCCACAACGCGCGGATCCTTTTCAGCCAACTGGCAGATAGCCTTGCCGAAAACCGACGTGTAGCTGGGCGCTGCCACCGGCCCCTTGTGAAACGCTCCGGTGGAAAAATCAAAGGGTGTGACGCCGTGATACTTGACCGGAAGCTGCTCGGCGTGGCCGTAGCCCTTGCCCTTTTGCGTGACGATGTGAACCATTACCGGGCCGGGGCGTTGCTTGGCCTTCGACAAGACGTCCAGAACCTCCGGCAGATTGTGGCCGTTGATTGGCCCGAGGTATTCGAAACCCAGCTCCTCAAACACCAGGCCTGGAATCAACACGCTCTTGGCGGTCTCAAAAAGGTCTTGTGACAGCTTCAGCAGGCGCGAGCCCAGGCGTGGCACGGAGCGAATCATCTTCTCGGCTTCTTCGCGCAGGCGATGGTAAGCCTGGCCGTGCACAATACGATTCAGGTAGCCGGCAAACGCGCCGACGTTGGGGGAAATCGACATCTTGTTGTCGTTCAGGATGACCAGAACCTTTTTCTTAAGCGTTCCGAGATTGTTGATACCTTCAAGCTCCACGCCGGTCGTCAGCCCGGCATCACCCACAACGGCCACGACGTGGAAGTTCTCGCCTTTCAAATCGCGGGCCACGGCCATGCCCAGCGCTCCGGAAATTGCCGTGCCGGCGTGAGCGACGTTAAACGTATCGTAGGGGCTTTCGTCGCGGACGGGAAAGCCGGAAATCCCTCCGTACTGGCGAATGGTGGGGAAGCGGTCACGGCGGCCCGTGATGATTTTGTGGCCGTAAGCCTGGTGGCCTACGTCCCAAACGATCTTGTCGCGCGGCGTGTCAAACAGATAGTGGAGCGCCAGCGTCAGTTCCACCGCCCCCAGACTGGATGCCAGGTGGCCGCCAATCTTTGAGATGACGGAGACCATGTAATCGCGTAATTCCTCGGCAACGATGGGAAGGTCTTCACGAGGGACTTTCCTCAAGTCGGCCGGCGAATCAATACGGTTCAAATACTGGTATTCCATTCGCACCTCGTTTGACGAAAGCAGGCTGAAAGCTGAAGGCAGTTGGCATCAATCAACAGTCACATCATAGTATGCACTAAGCGGGCGGGTTTGGACAATTGAAATGCGAGGGGGGTGGAGATTCGGTCTGAATTCCGTAGGGGCAAGGCGCTGGTCCCTGCCCTTCAGCCGAATCTCGATCACTGCCTTCTTCCGACAATATACAGTGCGATCCCCTGCAAAATCTCGGCGCGCTCGCCGTAATGTGCAAGTGCTTCGCAGGCCTCATCCGCTAATTGCGCCGCGATTCGCTTTGAAGCTTCGACGCCGTGGAGAGCAGGATAAGTCGCCTTGTGCTGCTGTTGATCCTTGCCGATGGTTTTGCCCACCTCCGCCTCCGTCCCCGTCACGTCAAGCAGATCGTCCGCAATCTGAAACGCCAAGCCGATTTTATCCCCGTAAGTCGTGATTCGGGCCAAGTCATCCTTGTTCGCCGCGCTCAGCAGCGCACCCGAACGCAGCGCGGCGCGCATGAAGGCTCCGGTCTTGGCGGAGTGAATGTACTCCAGGCGGGCGACGTCGCCGGTTGTGTCTGTGGTTTCCATGTCAGCCACCTGTCCACCCACCATCCCGCGAATCGTTCCGATGGCGTGCGCGAGCTCATGGATGACGCGTACGGTCTGGTCGGGTGTGCCGTTGCCCGCACCTGCTATGGTTTCAAATGCCAGGGTCAGAAGCGCATCGCCGGCCAGGATTGCTGTGGCTTCGCCGAACACGACGTGGGAAGTGGGCTTGCCGCGCCGCAAATCGTCATTGTCAAGGGCGGGCAGATCATCGTGAATCAAAGAATACGTGTGGATCAGTTCAAGCGCACTCCCAACCCGCAACAAAGCCTTCTCATCGCCCGCAAACAGGCGGCCTGCCTCAAGGCACAGCGTGGGCCGAAGGCGCTTTCCCCCTGCAAAAACGGAATAGCGCATCGCCTTGTGAATGCTGGGGGGATATTCGTCGTCCGACGGAAGAATGCGCTCAAGTTCGGCATCCACAAGTGCCCGGTTACCCTCAAGATGCTGGCGAATTGTTTCGGATGATTCCACGAGTGGGGGTTTCTAGTTCGGACCAAAAGCCGATTTCTGAGTTGCGGCGAGACATCAAGTTCGTCTATTCATCCAGCCTCTTCGTCCGCGATAGGTTCGGGGGTCATTTTTCCACCCGCCTTCTTGGTCAGAACCTCCACCCGGCCCTCAGCCTCGTCCAGTTGCTTTTGGCAGGATTCGGAAAGTTTCATGCCTTCCTCGTACAGCACCAAAGCTGCTTCGAGCGGAAGTTCGGTGTCCTCAAGTTGATGCACAATGGCATCGAGCCGTGCAAGATTCTTCTCAAACGGTTCAGGCTTTTCATTCTTCGCGGATTGGGGCATATCCAGCCTTTAGAAAATCGGTTCTCAGTTGTCAGCGCTCAATGGGACCGGCGCATAGCCCACGCAGATTCTGAAAACTGGTGACGGATAACCGATAATTGCTCTTCAAATTCTATCATGGCTGGACGGCCGAAACGGCGGCCGGGCCATCTCCGAGCGCTTGCGCAACCTCCACGGCCAGGGCGTAGCGGCCGAATGGCGCCGCGATCTGCACGCCCTGCACCAGGGGTTGCACGGCCCGAAGGGTTTCCTGTGCGATCGTCAACCCTTCCCGCCGCGCGCGTTCGCCGGAATCCGCGGCGTGCATCCGTTCCATCAGTTTCGGCGGGATTGAGACTCCCGGCACTTCATTGTTCATGAACTCAGCATTACGAAAACTGGTAAGCGGACAAACTGCGGCAATAACTGGAATATTCCGTGCAAAGGCCCGCACTCGCTCCAGACATTTTGCTAATTGGTCCACCTGAAAGATGGGTTGAGTAACGGCGAAATCCGCACCGGCTTCTACCTTGGATTTGAATCGCTGAATCTCTTCATCCAAATTGACCGCAGACGGATTAATCGCAGCGCCGACCAGAAACGCGGTTTGCACGCCCAGGGGATTTGTGCCCATGTCCAAGCCCTGGTTCAGGTTGCTCACCAGGGTGACCAGGCCGATAGCATCCACCTCAAAAGCATCGCCTTCGAATGCTGTCTGGTACTGTGGAATATCGCGCGTCAGTGCCAGCAGGTTGCGCAGGCCCAGTGCGTGAGCCCCCAGCAAATCGGATTGGATCGTCAACACGCTGCGGTCACGCGAGCTGTAGTTAAGCAAAACCTCAATGCCGGCGCTCTGTTGAAGCAACACAGCGAGTGTAAGCGCGCTCATGCGCGCCGTGGCGCCCGATCCATCAGGAATGTTGACGGCGTCGATCCTATGCTCACGAAGATACTGCGCTCCCTCCACTTCCTTGGCGGCGTCGCACCCTTTGGGAGGGATGACCTCCACTAGAACCGCAAACTCACGCCTTGCCAGCTTGGCCGCGAGGCGCGAACGATTGGCCCACGGCACCATCTCCATTCGGTGGCTGGGCTGCGCCGCGACTTCTACGGACGTCCGCGCGCGCTGCGGGCTCAGGGAACGTACGGCCGCCTTGATGGCCTTGATGTGCTCCGGGGTGGTGCCGCAGCATCCGCCCACCAGGCGTGCGCCGGACTCGATGAATCTTCGCGCGTAGCCGGCCATGTATTCTGGCGAGCAGAGATAAACGCTGCGGCCTTCCACGGTGCGCGGTATTCCGGCATTGGGCTGCGCCGAGAGCTTCCTGGCGGTCGCCTCCGCCATGCGCTCCAGCGTTTCCTGCATGGCTGCAGGACCGACACTGCAATTCAGCCCGATGACGTCCGCGCCCCAGCCGTCGAGCGCGCGTGCAAAATCCTCCGGCCGCGTCCCCGTGGGGGTGCTGCCGTCGCCCTGAACAGTCATCTGCACGACGACGGGGAGCCGGCAAACATCCCGCGCGGCCAGCAGCGCCTGGTGCGCTTCGTTCAGGTCCATCATCGTTTCAATGACGATCAGATCGACTCCGCCCATGAGCAGCGCACTGATCTGTTCGCGAAACGCCGAGCGCGCTTCTTCCACTGAGGTCAACCCCAGCGGCTCAAGCCGCGTCCCCAGCGGACCAACTGACCCCGCGACGTAGAGATCCTCGCCTGCAATTTCCTTCGCCAGCCTAGCGCCTGCCAGATTGAATTCGCAGATTTTTTCTACCAGGCCGAAGGCCTGCAGCCGAAACTTGTTGGCGCCGAAGGTGTTGGTTTCCAGAAGCTCCGCTCCGGCCCTGGCGTATGCAAGGTGAACGTCTTTCACGAGCTGCGGCGCCGTGACGTTTAGTTCGTCAAAGCAGCGGTTCAGGGCGATGCCTTTTGAATATAGCATCGTCCCCATAGCGCCGTCGCAAACTAGTGGCCCCTTTTCAATCCTCTCCAGGAACGGTTCACGCATTCTATTACTAATTTAGCATAAGTGCTGGAGGGTCGTACGTAGCGCACGCACGAGGGCTGCCTTTCTGATTAAGCATTTTCCCAGGGGTCAGGGGCGGGAGGGCCGGGGAATTTCCAGCGACATGACCAGAGCGTCTTCAACGGGATTTTGATAGTAGCCGGGGCGTGTGTACTGCAATTGGAATCCTGCCGACGCATACAGCGCCCTCGCTTCGTGGTTGGAAGGCCGCACTTCGAGATAAAGGGTCTTCGCCCCGGATTCCCAAAGGCTGCGAATCGAATGGGCAAGCAGTGCTTTCGCGATGCCCTTCCGCCGATGTGAGGGGCGGACTGCGATATTGCGCAATTCCGCCTCTTCCAGAACGTGTTGAAACGCTGCGAACCCTACAATCAGCGGTGAAGGTGAGGCGTCAAGCTCTGCAATAAGAATCGACGCGCCCGGTTCGCGGGCCAGTTCGAGATAATCGTCCAATTTCCATTGCGCCGCCTCCGGGCATTCCAACTGTATGGCGTAAACTGAATGTATGTCCTGTTCGGCGAAAGGTCGAATTTGCATGCCGGACCGGCTCCTGGTTTCGGCTCTGCTCAATCCTTCCAATTGAGTTCCGCGTCCGGGCGCCGGATGTAATAGGCATCGAGAGTCGCGTTCGCGTCCGGGGCGCTGGATGAAATGTCCATTGCCGCAATTTCGGCAATGGTGTGTACTAGGTCCCCCTCGACGCTATGCCAGGCCAGCGACGCCGGCAGGGCAGTGCGCAGTTCCGCAGCCGCTTGATCATGAGCGCGCACCACGCACGTGCCGCTCAAGCCGCCTGACATTTGGTCTTTGATGATTGTGCGCAACGAGTCCGATTTCAAAACCCATCCTGCACTTACCGGTTGGGGTCTCAGTTTCGACGCGGCCAGCATCTCTTGCCTGGCTATACGAAAAGCCCCCAGGAAGAACTCTCCGCGACGCGCATCCAGAATGGGAAACGCCCATTCGGTAGTCGGGTCCGCACTCCTCACCAGTGCCTCCAGCACGGAAACGCCTCGCACAGGGCGGTCCAAAGCCTTTCCCCAGCCACGCGCCGCAGCCAGGCCGACTCGAATCCCTGTGAATGAACCAGGACCATTGGCCGCCGCGAACAGGTCGATATCATTTAGCCGAAGCCCGGCGTTCTCGAGCGCCCTTTCCACCATCTCAAACAAAGTGATAGAGTAACGATTTGCAGGCCCCTCGTTGGGAATGGTTGCAAGACTCTGCCCGTCGCGAAAAATTCCCACTCCCCCTTTTTCGCTGGTCGTGTCGAAAGCCAGAATCATCATCGTGTGTCATTATACCGATGTTGGATTTCCGCCAGAGGACTTTGCGCAGATCGGTTCCTGCTTCATGACGGATTGGCTTCGATTGGCAGGGCGGAGGGGCGACCGGCGAGCCAAGGGCGTGTCTGTGCGTTATGCTAGAATAGTGTTCTTGCAGTGATTCAACTTGTAAGCACGCGCATTCCGGACCCCGATCCAGAGTGGAACAGGTTGGCGGGGAAATTGCAGATCAGGACACGCGAGCGAGCGAAACTGCCGCCGTTCATCGACTGCACGAAATCTTTGCAATACCCACGCCGCAGGATTGCCTGCTCACCAGAGTATTCATGAGCGAAACCGCACGCGCCACATCCCGCCCGTTGGAACTGACCGAATTGCTGACTTTGATGATCGAGGTCGGCGAGCGCATCAACTCCACCCTCGACCTTGATGAGCTGCTGGCGCGCATTGCGGAGATCGTGAAGCGCGCGATCGACTACGAGGTCTTTGCCATTCTTCTGCTCAACGAGAAAACACAGGAATTGCGCGTGCATTTCAGCCTGGGCCACCCCCGAGAGATTGTGCGCTCCCTGCGGATCAGGGTTGGCGAAGGCATCGTGGGCCGCGCTGCGCAGATTCGCCGGTCGGTTCTGGTGAATGACGTTAAGGACGAGCCTGCTTATATCCCCTCGCTTGCGACAATTCGCTCGGAGCTGGCGGTGCCGCTCATTCTGAAAGGACGCCTGATCGGCGTCATCGACCTGGGCGCAACGCATCCGGAATTTTTCAATGACTCGCACGTCAGCCTGCTGGAGCTGCTGGCCGGCCGCATGGCCATGGCGATTGAAAATGCGCGGCTGTATAACCGCACACTGCGCCAGGCGCGGACTCTGCAATTACTGAACGAAATCAGCCGCGAACTCACCTCCGTGCTCGTCCTGAACGAACTACTGCGCAAGATTGGAACGCTCACCAAGCGGCTGGTGGATTACCACCGGTTTGGGATCTTGCTTGCGGACGACCAGACGCAAACTTTCAACGCCGTCATTTCGCTGAAGCAGGATGAGCGCATGCCGGAGAAGCCTACCGTGAATTACGGCCAGGGTATCGTGGGAGCCGCCGCCACCCTGCGCAAGCCTGTGGTGGTGGGCGACGTGAGCAAGGATCCACGCTATATCCCGATGAATCCGGAGACTCGCTCGGAAATGACTGTGCCGCTGATTTATCGCGGGCGCGTGATCGGCGTGATCGATCTGGAAAGCCCGCAACTGAATTATTTCAACGAAGAACATGTGAAGATCTACTCCACGCTCGCACCCCAGATCGCCATTGCCATTGAAAACGCCCGCCTGTACGAACATGTTGCACGCAGCGAAGCGCGTCTGGAACGCGATCTGCGTAGCGCCCAGGACATACAGATGCACCTTATGCCGGGGATTGCGCCCAAAATTCCGGGGCTGGAGATCGCCCTGCGATTTCAGCCCGCCCGGGAACTGGGAGGCGACCTGTACGATTTTCTCAATTACGGAAGGGACCGTCAGGTGATTGTGGTGGGCGACGTCAGCGGCAAAGGCGCACCCGCTGCGCTTTACGGCGCCATGGCCAGCGGGACGTTGCGAAGCGTGGCTCCGCTTAAGCTTCCTCCGCCCGAAATGATGAAGAAATTGAACGTCATGTTCCTGGAGCGCCAGATCGAAGGTCACTTCATCACCTTGACCTTTGCAATTTGGGAGCCGCGCACGAAGATTCTTTCGCTGGCCAATGCCGGAATGCCGCTTCCCATCCTGGTCCGCAGAGGCCAGTGCCGGGCGATCCGCGCCGAAGGTGTACCGCTCGGCCTGCTGGAGCACACGGAATACCAGGCCGTGACCGTTAATCTGGAAACAGGAGACCTGCTCGCCTTCTTTTCCGACGGCATCACCGAAGCGAATAATCCGAAGCACGAGGAATTCACTTCACGGCGGCTGGAGCACGTGCTGCGGCAAGGAGTCCATAAACCGCCCCAGGAAGTTGTTGATCGGGTGTTCAGAGAAGTGCGCGATTTTGAAGCCGGTCGGCCTCAGCGCGATGATCAGACCCTGGTCGTCTTAAAGGTCCGATAGTCGGGGCTGGAAGCCGGCCAAAAGCAATCATGTCACTACCTTTTCAAGGCACATTCGTGCGCCGCAACGGCGAGCTTTTCTGCGAGGAATCGCCCATCGCGGACCTTGCGGAGCGGTTCGGGACTCCGGCGTATCTTTACAGCCAGGGCGCGATTCTCAACAACTATGAAAGGCTCCGCGATGCATCCGCTTCGCTTCCCGCCTTGATTTGCTATTCGGTAAAAGCCAATTCTAACCTGCGAATACTGGATCTGTTGCGCCAGGCGGGTGCAGGATTTGATGTGGTTTCAGGAGGAGAGCTGAAACGGGCGCTGCGAGTGGGAGCGGCTCCGGACACAATAGTTTTCTCCGGCGTGGGAAAAACCCAGGAGGAAATCGACGCCGGGTTGGCTGCCGGAATCCTGATGTTCAATGTGGAATCGGCCGGCGAACTCGAACTGATTGAAAGCCGCGCGTGTGCTCTGAAAAAAATCGGGCACATCTCCATTCGCGTCAATCCCGACGTGGAGGCGGACACGCACCCGTACATTTCCACGGGCCAGATGATTCATAAGTTCGGCGTGCCGAAGGATGAGGCGCCAGAGCTCTACCGCCTCGCCGCACACTCCCCCAATTTGCAAGTACAGGGTGTGGCGTGTCATATCGGCTCGCAGATTCTGGACGTGGAGCCGTATTGGAAGGCCTTGGATGAAATCCTGGCGATTACAAAACAATTGGCGGTGGAAGGAATATGCTTGAAAGTCCTCGACTTGGGAGGGGGCTTTGGAATCCCTTATAGCGGGGAGTCGCCTCTGAATCTGGAAAAGTTAACTCAGGGGCTGCAGGTTCGGCTTCGCGAGGGTTCAATGAAGCTGATCCTCGAGCCCGGGCGATCTCTGGTGGGCAACGCCGGCGTGCTGGTGACTCGCGTGCTCTATGTAAAGCGAAATCACCGCAAGAATTTTGTGGTGGTCGATGCGGGTATGAATGATTTGATACGCCCAACGCTTTATGGCTCTTATCATGAAATCGTTCCGGTTCAAGACCGCGCAACAGAGAAAATTCAGGCGGATGTGGTGGGTCCTATTTGCGAGAGCGGCGATTTCCTCGCCCACGATCGTGACCTGCCATCCGTGCACCCCGGTGAGCTGCTGGCAGTACTGACCGCGGGCGCCTATGGATTTGTTCTCTCTTCGAATTACAACACACGGCCGCGCCCCGTGGAGATTCTCGTGACCGGCGCGCAGGCGGAATTGATTCGTCCCCGCGAAACCGTGGAAGAGCTGATGGCAGGGGAGGACTTGCCAGAGAACAGATGATTTCCGGGTCAGCGGAAACTAGTGGACCATGCCCGCAGAATTCTCGAAAACCAGGTTCGATATCACTGCCGTATCGGACTTGTCGGCCAGGTGCGAGCAGAAACCGATGCCAGCGTAGAAGGGTTCGTCAAAGTGCAGGGTGATGGGCGGGCCAAACTGGTGCATTGGTTCGCCGTCCACGCTTACGAAAAGCGCAAACTCGTTGCCGCGTTTCTCGATTCCGATGCGCCGGGCCATCACGGGGACAAGGCTGTCCGGAGTTGCGCCGCCCGGCCGGCCGCGCCCGCCGATTCGATACTCCATGGCCTTGATACGGACATTTCTCTCCGGCCGCTGCGCTAAGTGAATCATGCCCAAGCCGTGCGGCGCCACCATCGCCTCCTTGGAATCATCACCGAGATTCTGGCGAACGATGAGCACCGCCTTGGGGTCGCCGTAGCCATTCGGATGCGGATATGCGATGTCAGCAGAGATTGAAACATTCCCCGAAAGCTTCTTCCAAAGAAAACGAAATTCGTCGCGCGTATACCAGATGTTGTATCTGGCGGAAGTGATGGTGTATTGCCTCGTGGCGGGGTCGTAGCGGGCATCACCTGGAACCACTGCGCTTCCAATATCCGATTGCCCTTCGAAGATTCCGATTCGCGAATCAAAATTTCTGCTGGGGCGGTGAAAATCCGGCGGTGGGGCGACCTGAGTATGTGTGGGTAAACCCGGTTGTGCCCAGGCGGGCACGGAGGGCGATTGCGGTGTGCCGGGTGCTTGCGCAAGCGCCGATCGCGCAACGTTGACCAGAAACAATCCAAGCAATAGCAACCGGAAGGCGCGATCCATGTTTGGCACTACCGCTCTCCCCACTTCAACTTCTTCTGAAGGATTCTGAAGTAGGTTGTGGCCGGCGGACGGACCAGTTCCACGAAAGAACCGGCTTTGCGCACCCGCACAACGTCTTCGCTGTATGCGGCAATTCCCACCTGTCCGTCGACGGTCAGGTAGGCGGCCTCGCGCAGGCTTTTTACCGTGACCTCTATGTTCGTGGTGCTGGGAACCACCAGTGGCCGGTGGGTGAGAGTGTGGGCGCAGATGGGAGTGATCAGGAAGGCGTCAACAAATGGCGTCACAATCGGTCCTCCCGCTGCCAAAGAATATGCGGTAGAGCCGGTGGGAGTTGAAACGATCAAACCATCCGATTTGTAGGTGGAGACAAATTCTCCATTCACTCGCACCTCAAAATCGAGAATGCGCGCGATGGCGCCTTTGTTCAGCACGACGTCATTCAAGGCCAGAAATGTTGTAAGTATCTCATCGGCCCGAATCAATTCGCCTTCAATCTGCACGCGCCGGTCCGTTTGATGATTTCCCGCCACCACCATTTCGAGCGTTGTGTAAAGCTCCTCGCAGGTGATTTCGGTAAGGAAGCCAAGCCCGCCCAGATTCACGGCAAGTATGGGAACGGGCTTGCGATTGAGCGCGCGCGCCGTGGCCAGCAGAGTGCCATCACCACCCAAAACGATCAGCAGATCCACTTGGCCCGGCATTTCATTGCGGGTCAGGCAGTGCTCTCGGGAATCCATGATGGCGCCGGTTTCCTTGTCGATGCACGCCTCAATACTGCGCTGGCGGAGCCAGTCGAGCAAGCCCGGCACAATTTCGCGCACTTCCGTCTTTTTCGGCTTGGAGATGATGCCTACACGTTTAATGGGCATGGCTGATGATATCCTACAGTGGCTGGCGGCGAGTGGCTAGTGGTTAGTGGGCAGATTCCATTGGAA
>JASHTY010000291.1 GCA_030040315.1 Terriglobia bacterium
CATGGCAACGAATCCGCGACCACACCATCGGTGTTATACTGAAAAACTCGCGTTGAATTCCACGATAAGGAGCACACCAGCATGGCAGCACGCACTTCAGAAGCGGAATGGAAGGGCAGTCTACGTGAAGGCAGTGGGACGATGAAGCTGGGCAGCGGGGCCTACGAAGGGCCGTATTCGTTTGCTTCGCGGTTTGAGAGCGGCAAGGGCACCAATCCCGAAGAATTGATCGCCGCGGCGCACGCCGGATGCTTTTCCATGGCTTTCTCGGCTCAATTGGGGAAAAGCGGTTTTACGCCCACGCGCATTCACACCACCGCCACGGTCCATCTTGAGAAAGTAGGCGAAGGCTTCGGCATCACGCGTATCGAACTGAACACCGAAGCACAGGTTCCCAACATTGACGCCGCCAAATTTGCGAGTCTCGCCGAGGATGCGAAGAAGGGCTGCCCGGTGTCCAAGGTACTGGCGGGCGCGCAAATCAGCCTGAACGCCAAGCTGGTCTGACCATCGTGCATTCACACCATCACCACGACCATCACCATCATGGGGATTCGGCGAGCTGGGTGGTTCGCATTGCGCTCGTCGTTACGCTCGGCCTTGTGGCAACGGAGATGGTGGTGGGGCGCATGTCCCACAGCCTTGCGCTGGTCAGCGATGGCTGGCACAACCTGACGGATGTCCCCTCGCTGATCCTTTCCTGGATCGCCCTCTATTTTGAGCGGCGGCCGCCCGACCGTCACAAGACGTTCGGTTATCAGCGCGCGGGCGTTCTGGTCGCGTTCGTCAACGCCCTGCTGCTGGTGGCGGTGGCGATTTACCTGTGCATTGAGGGCTACCAACGCATCGTGCACCCGGAACCTGTGGCTTCCGGTGCGATGCTGGTGGTGGGCCTCATTGCGCTGGTGGTGAACGGCGGAATCTCCTGGGGACTGGCCGGTGAGCGCAGCGATCTGAATCTGCGCGCCGTGTTTATCCACAACCTGGGCGACGCGCTTTCCAACGTGGCAATCATTGCCGGCGCGATGCTGATCCGCAGAACGGGGAATACCATCATCGATCCCGCCCTGGGATTCCTGATTTCGGGGCTTATCCTCTGGTCGGCGATCGATATCATCGTTGACTCGACCAACATCCTGCTTGAAAGTCTGCCCAAAGGCATGAGCCTGGAGCGCGTGGCCGCCGCAATGCTGTGCGTGCAGGGAGTCCGCGAAGTCCACGACGTACACATCTGGAGCCTGGGTTCGCATTCCCACGCCCTTTCCTGCCACGTCCACATTCTGGATATGCCCACTTCGGATAGTGAGCGAATCTGCCACCAGATCCACGAAGTACTGGGACGTGAATTCGGAATACATCACACCACGATACAGTTCGAGCATACTCACCTGCCGGGGGAATTCCACATGTACATGCCGGAGGCCGCGCCCACAAGCAAGGCGAAATAAACAGAAGGCCTGCCGCGCTTGACACTCCTACGCGCCGCGCTTACGATTCCTTCATGCACCCCCCCTCCGTCCGACATCCGGCCGTCGCGGGGCGTTTTTATTTCGCCAAGCCTGATGCTCTGACTCGCCAACTCGATGAATGCCTGCCCGCTGAATCACAAGCTCTGGGGAAAGATGACACCGTTATCGGCTGCATGGTTCCCCACGCAGGATACAGGTATTCGGGACCGGTGGCGGGTGCGGTATTTCAGCGGCTGCCGGTGCGCGCTGCATACGTAATTCTCTGCCCCAATCACACCGGCCGCGGCGTGCCGCTGGCGATCATGTCGAAAGGCGAGTGGCTCACTCCGCTGGGCGCGGCTACCATCGATGCCGAGCTCGCCGCAAGCCTTCAACATTCCTGCCATCTGCTGGAGGAGGATTCGCGCGCGCACGAAGACGAGCACGCCATTGAAGTTCAATTGCCCTTCCTGCAGCGCCGGGTTGGCGATTTCACTTTTGTTCCCATCGCCATCGGCGTAAGCCGTTATGCGGCCTTGGAAGCACTCGGCCACGGAATTGCAGCGGCGCTGAAGAAGTCACCCCGCCCGGTGATGATTGTTGCCTCCAGCGACATGAACCACTACGAGCCAGATGACGTCACGCGGGTTAAGGATCGTAAGGCCATCGACCAGATTCTGGCGCTGGACCCGGCAGGCTTGTACGACGTGATCCGCAAGGAAGACATTTCCATGTGCGGCTACGGTCCAGCCGTGGCCATGCTGACCGCGGCGAAGGACCTGGGGGCAACTCGCGCGGAACTGGTGCGCTACGCCACTTCCGCAGACGCCGGCGGCGACCGCAGCGCGGTTGTGGGTTACGCGGGAATCGTGGTTTCCTGATTCAGAATCTAGTGGTGTCCGCCGCTACCGCCGCCAGAAGGCGCTCCACCGGGGTGCCCGCCACCGCTTGAAACCGGTGCGGGAGACGGGTGCCCGCCAACGGGTGCGCCGCTCACACCCGGATGACCGGCGGGCGAGGGCTTTGCAGGATTCGTGTAGAACCTTGGGTGCACAATGACGCAATCCATGGAAGGCATTGGGCTCGCGCAGGAATTCGGGTTTTTCATGGGCTCAGTGCTCGCCTCGCGACCTGAAACCGAAACGGGTTGAACGAAACCGGAATTCGACGGCAGTTCGCTTTGTGCGCGCGCGCCCGTGTATGATCTCGCCGGCTCGGGCGGTGGAGCAGCGTTTCCGTTCACGTAGCGATTCTGCTGAGAATCATAAACATAGGCAGAGGTTTCAGACGCCGGATTTGAGCGTGGCGAGCCCACTGGAATTCCCCTGCTCAGTGCAGCGGGAGACGAGACCGTTCGGCCCGGCAGCCATGCCGAGGCCAGGGGAGCGATCCCGGGTTCCTTCACCCTTTCGCCCGATGCGGGATTCACATTCAGCATCAGGTTGGCAGTTAGAACCCCTCCCTGGCGGAAAGTCGTGCTGCTCACCACTCCGCCGCCGCAATTTCCACCGCAGGCGGTCGCTTCGTCCCGGCGCTGTGCGCGCACCGTCCAGCCGATCCAATTCGGACCGCTGTACCACGCAACCAGCGCGGGAGACCACGAGCGGAAATTTCCCGGGAACCATACCCAGCCCCTGCCGGGGAGGAATTTCCACCAGCCGTAGTGATAAGGCAGCCAGCCCCAGGGCTCAGCACCAATCCACGCGTAGCCGTACCCCGGATACCAGCACCACTCCCCCACCGTGTAAGGCTCCCAATCCGCCGCGACGGTCGTGGGAGTCCAACCGTATCCGAGCCCATCAACGTCCGTCCAATTGCCATTTTCCTGAAGGTCTGTCCATCCATAAGGCGATTCGGAAGCGTCGCCGTCATAGCCCTGAGGCGGAGGAACTGTGGAGGATGCCTCCGCGTTGCTCTCGCGATCATCAACCCAATGGTCCCAATCATCCTCGGTAATTCCCTTGGAAATCACTGTGGGTTCTGTTGCGCCCGGTTGCATGAGCAAGGCGTAATCCTTCTCAACGGTCATGTGGCCCAGGTTGCCCTGCACGTTCACTGTCCCTTCAAAAACCTCAACGCGCTCGACTTCCTGATCCAGGTCCACACGAAACCGCGTGCCGCCGTGGGCAGTGAGCGTACCGTTCACCGTATCCACTTGCAGCGTGTCACCCCGGTCGGAAGGCAGAATGTGAAAGGTCGCGTATCCCTGGCGGAGGCTCACGCGATTGATCTTGCCGCCGTTCGCGGTCTGCCCCAGCCCGTTCAGCTCAACCAGCGAAAGCTCGCCCAGGCGAATGGTCCCGCCGTTTTCAAACTGGATTTCCGCATAGCTGTTTTCGCCCGTAGAGAGCTTGAAGCCTTCTTGGAGTGGCGTGTTCACCGGCGCTTGGGCCCACGCCTGTACATCCGGGCGCTGGATCGTGACGGTGCCATCAACAAAACTCAGCCGCACCACCCGCGCTTCCGGACTGCTCTGCGCGTGCGCGACACCCACGGCAATCAAGGCAGCAAACCCTGCGAATGGCAGTATCTGTGAAAAACGAATGCGGGACATCATGGGCTACCTCCCGACCATCTGCCGGTTGGCTTCATCCCCTACCCTACATCTACCTAGACGAATCTGAAAGTGCATAAGTTGCACGCGATGAAGGACCAAAGTGCTAGTCCCTTGGTGTCTGCGGTCGCGTAGTTTTTACTTGTTTTCCTGAATCCGACGCATGATGTCCTGGGCGCGGGTTTGAGCCAGGTGCAAAAAACGGGGGTTGGAGGTGATTTTTTCCAGTGTGGAAGTCATCAAGGCCATCTCCATGTAGTCATGGTCGTCCATGCCATCTTCGATTTGGAGCAGGACTTGAGGAAGGCTGAGGTGGTCATACTTCATGTCATATTCAAGCACGCTGATTTGTTCTTCCACGTTGCTGACTTTGTCGAGAATTCCGGCGAGCTGTTGCCCGGCATGGTTTTCCGTATAGTTGAACTGCACCCGGTGTATCTCGCCGCCGGATTGATAAGTGAATTCCTTCAGCCCCATGTTTGCCACGCGGTGGTGGCTATCGAGGCTGAGGCCGCGGAAGTCATCCAATGAATCTGCCAGCGAAAACATCCGGCTAGTAGTCTCAGCGGAGATCTGGATAGGGCGCGGCGAGGGTGGATCCTTCAGGTTGTGGGAATCATACGTTCCCTTTCCATTCGCGTCGACGCTCAACGCAATGTACTCCGGTGT
>JASHTY010000039.1 GCA_030040315.1 Terriglobia bacterium
TTGTAGCTGATATAGGCAACTCCCTGGGGAGCGAGACTGGCCTTGCAGATGGCCAGGATTTGTTCGCGCACTGGCTCGGGCACCCACGCGTAGAGGCCGTGGACGATAATGTAATCAAAGGTACCGTAGTCCGGGGCCATTTCCATTAAGTCCATTTGCCGAAGGGTGAGGTTCTTGAGCCCAGCTTTTTCTGCCAAATCGCGGCCGCGGGCTAACGGGACCCCCGCCGAGTCCACGCCCACAAATTCGCTGTGCGGCAGACAAACTGCCATCGCCGCCAGGTTCGCTCCATCCGAGCATCCCAATTCCAATACCCGGCATGACTCAACGGGCGCAGGTCTCATGCCGAACAGAGTCGCGATCGTAGCCAGCCGCTCGGGGTGGGTATAGGGCAGCGGGTAGGACGGATAGGTTATTTCATCGTAGGCAGTCACTCGCGATGTCTCCCATCAAGGGCCACTCTTTCCGCCGACAGCGCCCGTGTTCCCCTATATCGGTTGGGCATTGGATGGTGCTATTCCAATCCGGCTCGCTCCCGGCAGGCGCCGTGGCTAGGAGAGGCTTGACTCCTCCGACGCTGCTGCTCAAGCCAGCACCTTCTCCACCCTGCAGATCCAGTACTGCTTAGGAAGGAGCCATTGGGCTCCACCAGGATTTATGGGTTGGAGGCCTGGATCCCCTCGCGCCTTATTCTATGGTAGGACAGGGTGCGGCTCAAGGCCGATTGACTGGACTGAAAAAGTAGTGCCGGCTTCCTCGAGCCAGCGAGGCAGTACGACCAGCAGCCCCAGTTCTACCGAGAGGAGATCGCTCGCATTCATAACCCCAGCGGTCGAGGGCTGAATCGGCATTCACCAAGCTTTGTGCATTATGACCAAAATATAGGAGGTTGCTTTTCCCCAGAACTTCGCTTAAACTGCACCTCGAACAGCCTGAAGTAGCATAGCTAAGAGCTTGGGAGAGGGCTTGTGTTTCTTCTTTCCTGTTCGTGAACCAGGAACTGGGGAGATGCAGCAAGCCAGATCCCATTTGACATTGAAAGTACGATTTGCTATAACTTTCTTCCCATTATTGACAAGCAATTTAAATACAAGGCGAAAAGGAGCGCATCATGCCTGAGAGTACTCAGAAGCGACTTGAAAGAGTGCGTCCTCCCCGTGTCCACGTTACCTACGACGTGGAGACTGGAGGTGCGATCGAAATTAAAGAACTGCCATTCGTAATGGGAGTCATGGGTGATTTTTCCGGTCAGCCTGTTGATGCTTTACCGAAGCTGAAAGATCGACGATTTATCGAGGTCACACTGGATAATTTTGATGGCGTCCTGGAAAGCATGAAACCCCACATAGCATTCTCCGTGGATAACAAGCTGAGCGATGATGAGAATGCCGGGCAGTTGAAGGTCGATCTTAATTTTAAGAGTATGGAGGACTTCGAGCCCGAAAAAGTGGCGCGCCAGGTAAAACCGCTGCGTGAATTGCTTGAACTGCGAACCCGCCTCAACGATTTGAAGGGGACACTGCAAACCAACGACAAGTTGGACGAAATCCTGTTGGATACGGTTTCGAATACCGAAAAACTAGAGAAGTTGCGGACGGAACTTGGCGGAAAGAAAGAGGAAGGCAAGGAGGAAGGGAAGGAGGGGGGCAATGCCTAAGGATGCGAAAGCTTCTGCACAAGCACAAACCACCGAGCAGGTGGGTGAAAAGGGGCTTCTTGACCAGATTGTGGAATCCGGCAGAGTGGGGACGGATACTGCGTCTCGGGAGCGCGGCAAGAGCCTAGTGAAGGAATTCATCAGCCAGGTTCTGGCCGGCGAAGTCACAGTCTCCAAAGATACCGAGGCGATGATCAATGCTCGCATCGGCCAGATCGATCATTTGCTCTCCATTCAGCTCAATGAAATCCTTCACCATCCGACCTTTCAAAAGCTGGAAGGCTCCTGGCGAGGGCTCAAGTACCTGATCAGCCAGAGCGAAACCAGCGCCATGTTGAAGATCAAGGTGCTGAATGTCTCAAAGAAGGACCTGCTGCGAGACCTGCAACGCGCCCCGGAATTCGACCAGAGCGCGGCCTTCAAGAAGATCTACGAAGAAGAGTTCGGCGTGTTCGGCGGGCAACCGTACGGGGCGCTGATTGGCGATTACGAGTTCGGCAAGCATCCGGAAGACCTGGAGCTTCTGGAAAAGATGGCAGCCATTGCGGGGGCGGCCCATGCTCCCTTCCTCTCCGCCGCCTCTTCGCAGCTTCTGAACATGGAGAGCTTCACACAGTTGGACCAGCCCCGTGACATTGGGCGGATTTTCGATACCACCGAATTCGCCAAGTGGAAAGGTTTCCGACAGAGCGACGACAGCCGCTATGTGGGATTGTGCGTTCCCCACGTGCTGATGCGGTTGCCTTACGGCAGAGATACGGTTCCAGTTGACGCATTTAATTACGAAGAGGGCGTGGACGGGACGGACCACTCCAAATACCTGTGGGGAAATGCCGCCTATGCGATGGGCGCGCGGATGACCGGTGCGTTTTCTCTCTACGGGTGGTGCGCCGCCATCCGCGGCGTTCAGGGCGGAGGGTTGGTAGAAGGTTTGCCTTCCCATACTTTCCGGACCGACGACGGAGACGTAGCTCTGAAATGTCCGACTGAGATCGCCATAACCGACCGGCGCGAAAAAGAGTTGGCTGACCAGGGCTTGATTCCGCTCGTGCATTGCAAAGGGACGGACAAGGCGGCATTCTTCAGCGTGCAATCCGCGAACAAGGCCAAGCTTTACGATAGCGACGCAGCCAATGCCAACGCCCGTCTGTCCTCACAGTTGCCCTACATCATGGCAACCTGCCGGTTCGCCCACTACTTAAAGGCCATGATGCGGGACAGAATCGGCAGCTTCACTTCCAAGGATGAGCTGTCGGCGTTTTTCAATCGCTGGATTACGCAATATGTCACGACCGATGATATGGCCTCGCAAGCCACGAAGGCCAAGTATCCATTGCGTGAGGCGCGGGTTGACGTTGAAGAGGTTAAGGGCAAGCCGGGAGTGTACCGGGCAGTAGCTTTCCTGCGGCCACACTTCCAACTCGACGAGCTTACGGTTTCGCTGCGGCTGGTAGCAAACTTGCCGCCACCGGCCAAGGGTTAGCTCTTAGCGATAGGGTGGCGGGCTCGGCCGGTATGCCCGCCAGCCGCCCAAATTTGTGATTGTGGTTAAATCTGAGAGGAGGAGAAAATAATGGCTATTGAATTTCACTTGAAGCTGGACGGAATTACGGGTGAGAGCGGTGCTGCGAAGCACAGCGGGGAAATCGAAGTAATGTCGTGGAGTTGGGGCATGGCCAATCCCACCAGCGTGGCAGGCTCGGGCTTGAGCGCCGGTAAGGTTACAATCCATGACATGAGTATTACCAAGCCCGTGGACAAAGCGAGCGCCAAGCTGATCGAGCTGTGCTGCACTGGCAAACACATTGCCACCGGAGTCCTTACGGCCAGCAAGTCGACCGGAGACAAGAATCCGGCCGACTTCATGACCGTTAAGCTGACCGAGATTCACATCTCGAGCCACAATTCCGGGGGCTCATCTGGTGAATCGACCGGATCCGAATCGCTTACGCTGGCTTTCGCGAAGTTTGAGTTCGATTACAAGGTGCAGCAAAAGGATGGAACCCAGGTCGCCGCAGGCAGCGCGGGCTGGGATCTGACCCAGAGGCAAGCTAGCTAGTTGGTTGCGGTACGGCATCTGCCGTTTTGTCGGCAAAGCGGGCTTGGGGGTGGGCGTCCGCCCACCCCACTTGTTTGAACCGCGGGCCGCGAATTACGGGAGTGGTCAGGACCTGAATCGGCAGCCTCTAACTATTTAGATGGATAGTATTTGGAGAAATAGCAATGTCATCGACTGATTCGAGCCAAGGGACCGAAATTCATCTTTTGATCAAGGGGGCGAATCAAGGCGTCATCCAGGGCGAGAGCACAGCAGCGACACATGCAAATGAAATCGAGGTTGCCGGTTTTTCGTGGGGCATGCACGGCCCTGTGAACAGCACGACAGGCGGCGCAGCCGGGAGGGCCAGCCTCAATCATGTATCGATCACGAAATATGTTGACAAGGCCACCTGCAAGCTTATGACTGCTGCGCTCAACCGGGAGATGATCAGTTCAGCGACGGTTTCCTGGAGTAAGTCGACCGGCGGGACTACTACCCAGGATTTTTTCACAGTTACGCTGACAAACGGCACGATCGTTACCGTCAACATCAATTCCGGTGCCTCGGCGGGCGGCAAGGGGATGGGCACAGAGGTCCTAACAATCAGCTTTCAATCGATCAAAATGGAATATAAACAGCAGGGTGCGTCGGGATTAATGACCTCCGCAGGGCAGTCAATGTATGATCTTGGCTCCGGGAGCGGGAACTAAGCCCGGAGAGCCCTGCGAGTTCAGGTCGGTATTAAACATGGAAAACGCAAATCAGCTTTTTCAAGCTGGAAGGCTGAATGAGGCGGTTCAGGCATTGAACCTTGAGGTGAAGAATCACCCCGAGGATTCCAAGCGGCGCATTTTTCTTTTCGAACTCCTCTGCTTTTCCGGAGATTACGAACGGGCCGAGAAGCAACTCAATGTCCTGGGCTCGGAAGGCATGAACAGCGAAATGGGAGCCTTGGTATACCGCAGCGCGCTGATTGCCGAAAAGATGCGCCAGGACTTGTTTGCGAAACGGGAGTTTCCCAAACCGCTGGGGGAGCCGGCGAGCGGGGGAGCCGTTACGGGCACGCTCAACGGGAAGCCCTTTTCCTCCATTGCAGATGCTGACCCTCGGGTCGGGGCGCGCCTGGAAGTTTTTGCAGGTGGGAACTATTTGTGGATTAACTTTGAACACCTAGCCTCGGTGGAACTCGAGAAGCCAAAACGTTTGCGGGATTTGTTGTGGACGCCCGCACGGCTCCGCGCTGGCCAGGCCTTGAAGGACACGGAACTGGGGGAAATCTTGCTCCCGGCCCTTTCACCTTTTGCCTGGAAGGACCCCGATGACGCCATCCGGCTGGGCCGGATGACGGCTTGGGAGGAAGACGAGTCGGGCCAGGCTGCTCCCGTCGGTCAAAAGATGTTGCTCGTGGATGGCGAGGAGTTCCCGCTCCTCGAAGTCCGAAAGCTGGAAATCAATCTCCCTCAGCCCGCATCGTAGGTCAACAATGCCACTTCCCGATAACCTTCTCAACCCGATTCCGGGAGAAAACCCCAGCGGAGAGGACCTCCGCTATGCCCCCATTTATGATCAGATCAAGGAGGCCCGGCGGGAAGAGGAAGAGGTTTCGGAGGGCGACTGGGCAACTGCTGGGAAGAAGGCTGGCTACCCCCAGGTCATAAAACTTTGCACGGACGTGATTGCCACCAAGAGCAAGGACTTGCAGCTTGCAGCGTGGCTCACCGATGCAATCCTCCGTGTCGAGGGCTTTGCCGGTCTCAAGCAGGGACTTCAGCTTCTCCAAGGCCTGACATCGAATTTCTGGGACACGTTGCATCCGCAATTGGAGGACGGCGACGCAGAGCTGCGCGCTTCACCCTTACAGTGGATCGGTACAACGGGAGGGGCCACACTCCGTACAGTTCCCCTCAACAAAGCCCGGCAAAACTGGCTGGAAT
>JASHTY010000292.1 GCA_030040315.1 Terriglobia bacterium
TTTTGCAGCACGAAGTCATAATAGGCCATCGATTCAGCATCCTCAAAGACCACTCGGGTGAGCGCGCGATTGCCGTCCGGCGAAAGTGTGATGGTGCGAACGTTTACGGAAACCAGCGGCTGCGTTTTGGGCAGCGAGGGGGGCACAGTAGCCTTCCCGGGAACTTTCGATGCCGGATGCGCAGGCACACTTCCGGATGCAAAAGCGGGTTCGAGTGCCGGAATGAAGTAAGTTCTGACCGCCGCATCGATAGATCCGCCGGTTTTCTGCCCCTCAGGAGACGCGAGGTATTTGGAGCGCTCCACAATCACGGTGCTGGCATTTTCAATGTCATCGCGAATGACCACGTCCTGGATTTTGCTCACCAGCGCAGCAAGGCGGGGTATCAGCTTCGAATCGGTGCGCACGGTCAGTGCGATAATCGCAGCTTCTGTCACAGTGCGGTCAGGCTCGCGGTCCGATTTGCCGATGACATCCAGGAGCACGTCGGTGGCCTGGGGCGAATCGTATTCCGCCAGTGCGCCATAAGTAAAGCGCCGCAGATTCAGGTCGCGCGGGTCGGTGAGCAACTTCCAAAGAATGTCCAGGGACTTTTCGCCGCCCATATAGGCCAGTGACTGCGCCGCATACTCGGCCGTGCGATCGTCCTTGAGCGCCGTAGTGAGCTGCGGAATCAGCGCCGGCCCCGCCGCGAAGGTAGCACGCAGCAAACCGGCTTGCGCGTCACCATTCGGCGAGCTCAGGATTCCGTCGAGCAGCTCAGGAGCCCATTCCGCGGGAGGGAATTGATCCTGCACATCGTCCGCGGCTGCTGGGGCAGCGCTGGGAGCAGCCTGGGCTTTGGGCTTCGCAGGCTTCTCCTGCGAAAATGCCGGAATCCCCAGCACAACTGACATGCACACCCACATGCCGAGCGCGCCGGCAAACGCTTGAAATCGACTCTCTCTTTTCATAGGTTCTTGCGGGCCGAATGCCAGATGGTTTGCCAAAGCCTGACGTCAGAATCCCCGCCTTTACTTGGATGCAATGGGGCTGATACGCGTTGGAACGCGCGGGCTCAGGCGCCTGCCCGACCGCTGAGTAATGGCGGCAGTTCACGCATATCGCCAATAACGACGTCGGGCGGCACCTTTTCGAGCGTATGCGCTCCAAATCCGTAGGTCACCCCGCAAGTCAATACCCCTGCGTTCCTGCCGGTGAGCACGTCAGTGTCCGAATCACCAATCATCAGCGTCTCACCCGGCGCAGCCTGAAAGTCTTCCATCAACTGGTTCAAACCCATGGGGTTGGGCTTCTTCTGCGGGAAGCTGTTGCCCCCATAGACGCGTTCGAAGCGGGAATCGAATCCAAGTCGCGAAATCATCTCGCGGCTGAAATTCACAGGCTTGTTGGTGAGTACCGCCATCTTGTGACCATCAAGTTTATCAAGCGCTTCGGAAACGCCGGGATAAGGTGCCGTGTGATCCAGCATGTGCTCGCGGTAGTAACCCAGAAAGAACGCCAGCCCCCTCTCAACGTTTTCAGGAGTCGCCTGTGATCCCAGCGACCTTCGCACCAGCAGCGTCACGCCGTTTCCGACATAGGTGGCGATCACATCGAGCGAGAGGGGGGGCAATTCCATTTCAGTCCGCATGGCATTGATGCTGATGGCCAGATCCTGCTTGCTGTCGACGAGCGTACCGTCGAGATCAAAAACCAGCAATCGAACTTTCTTCCAGTCCGGCTTCCAGTCCGGGGGTTCGGGGTTCGGCATGGTCACGTTTCGGGTATGGGCTCAAGTTCGGGATCGAGCGCGCGCAGCACCACAGCGGCCTGTTCGGCCGGTATGGGGTTGAAATGAAATCCCTCGGGCCCCAAGTACATTCGCCGGCCCTCCACGTCCGGCTGAATCTCAATATGCCAATGATAATCCTCAGGGACGAATTTCCACCAGTCTTCTGCAGGCTTCCAGGCCTGCAAATTCGGCTCCGTGTGAATCACCATGTGGACGGACGGGGAAATCGATTCCACGCGATGGAGACAGGATTTCAGAAACGGAGCCAGGGCCAGGGTTCGCCCCGGCGCCGCCATGTCATTTTCAAACGACGAGGCGTGGCGGGCCGGCACAATCCAAAGCTCGTAAGACCATCGCGAGCCAAACGGACAAAAGGCAACGAAATCTTCGGTCCTGTCTACCAGCCGTGTGCCCTGGCTCAATTCCTGTTCCAAAGCGTCGCAGTGGAGGCAGCGCTCGTGCTTTCGAAAGTGCTCGCGGCTCCAACGGAGTTCGATTTCCAGAATGTAGGGGAGCACGGGCGAGCCCAACACCTGGGAATGCGCGTGCCCGGCCAGTGCCGGCGAGGGCGGATGCTGGTGCTTGAAAACCGAAACATAGCGAAGGCGGCGGTCCTTTTTCAGATCCAGAATGCGATCGCGAAAGAGCTCAAGCACATTGGCAGTTTGCGAATCGGAAAGTTGCGTCAGCGTTTTGCCGTGGGCTGGCGTCTCAACCACGATCTCATGCGCGCCGATGGGATTCATCAGGTCGAACATCCCCTCGGCGCGGCGATCCGCGTCGCCCTCGACTCGAAAGAGCGGAGCGCGATCGTGAAAGACCCGCGCCGTCCACGCGCCCGTCGGGTCACGGGACTCACGGATGGCGGGCGGAGTCATGCGCTCGTTTCCGGGGCAAAAGGGGCAGGCGTCGCCGTAATCGTGGACGTCCGGCAAGACGTGCCGCTTGCCGGTCACCACCCAACGCCGAGTAAAGGGGTCTAATCGAAGCTCTGACATGGGCTCAGCCATACGGGCAAACTGTTGAATCCGATCCGTTGTTCAACGCGAATCGCGCGCCGCGGGCCACTGATGAATTCGCCGCGAGTCGGCGGCCCTTCATTCTAGCTTGAATTCCGCTCACCGTCATGAGGGACCATATGACCGAAGCTCCAGTAACTCCTCGACGCTTCGCGGGCGGTGTGATAGGTTTAAATCCAAACACAAGGTGGGGTACCAATAGGGGCACATGGCAGAAATAATTCCGTTTCGCGCGCTACACTACGATCCGAAGAAGATTTCCGATCTTGGCACAGTGGTTACGCAGCCTTACGATAAGATCACGCCGGAAATGCAGGCCCGCTACTACGATTTGCATCCTTACAACCTGGTGCGGATTATCCGCGGCCGCTCCCTCTCCAATGACGGCCCCACAAACAATGTTTACGTTCGCGCCGCGCGCGACTTCAAGGCATGGATCGAGAAGGACGTTCTCACCGGCGCGCGCGAGCCTGCGGTCTATCCTTACTATCAGGAATACGAAGTCCCCGGGCAGGGCGGCCAAATCAGAGTTCGCAGGGGCTTTATCGCGCTGCTGCGGCTTGAAGACTACGCGGCGCACGTAGTGCATCGCCATGAGATGACGCTCTCCGGCCCCAAGGCCGATCGCCTGGAATTGCTGAAGGCAACGCGCGCGCATTTTGGGCAGATCTTCATGCTCTACAGCGACCCGGAAGGCCTGATTGAAGGGCATCTGGCAGGCTCCACATCTGCCGCTCCCTGGGAGCAGGTTAAAGACGAATACGGCACACGGCACACGGTGTGGCGCGTCGCGGATTCTGAAATCATCTCGCAGGTTCATCAGGCTCTTCGCGACAGGCCCCTGGTCATCGCCGACGGCCACCACCGATATGAAACAGCGCTCGCGTATCGAAATTACTGCCGGCAGTCGGGTGAAATGGGCGAGTCTGCCGAGTATGTCATGGTGACGTTTGTGCGTATGGAAACCGAAGGGCTGACCATTCTGCCCACGCATCGGTTGGTGCACAGTTTGACCCGTCTGGACGCGGGAAAATTCGCGATGGGCGCGCGGAACATGTTTAACTGGGAAGGAGTGGAAGTGACCGGGACGCCCAGCGAGTGGTCCGCGCGATTCCTTGCCCGGCTTGGCGCCGCGGGCCGCGATAGACCCACCCTGGGAATATACTCCGGACCGGGAAAACTGGCTCTGCTCCGGTTGCGAAAGGATTTTGACCTTAACCGCGAACTTGCGGATTACCCGCCGACGCTACGCACCCTCGACGTAGTTTTGCTCCATTACCTGATTCTTGAACGCCTGCTGGGGATTGACGCCAAAGCGGTGCGGGAGGAACACAACCTGTCGTACTTCCGGGATGCAGCCCAGGCGTGCGAGAAGGTGGAGAAGGGCGAAGGACAAATCGCGTTTCTGCTGAACCCGACTCCGGTTTCAGCCGTTTATGCCAACGCACTGGCCGATTGTCCGATGCCGCAAAAATCCACGGACTTCTATCCCAAGTTGCTATCCGGTCTGACGATTTATTGGCTGGATAATCCTGAAGGGCTTTGAAAGCCGGCCCGTCACCGCCCAGTTGGGGCGGACGGCTGGACCTCACCCCTTCGCGCGAATATCACAATGTGCTGGGCAGGCAACGATTCAACAATCTGGACACGTTCGAGACCTACAACCGCCATCTCACGAGTAAGCTGCTCAACGCTCATCTTGTGTACTTCTTTAATGCGCACGCGAGGATCTTCCTTTCGGTATTCAACGAACACCACGCGCCCACCGGGCTTGAGCGCCCCTCGGACATTCGTCATCACCTCGAAGGGGTAGGCGAGCTCGTGGTAGACGTCCACCATCAACACGCGGTCGACGCCGCCGGCGGGGAGTTTGGGGTCCGTCTCCGTGTCTTTCACTTCCTCCACGTTGGTGATTCCCTGCGCTGCGGCACGCGATCGAATGGCGTCGAGCATTGCATCCTGAATGTCCACCGCCAGAACCTTGCCGGTCTTTCCAACCTTGGGTGCGATGCGAAACGTGAAATAACCTGAGCCTGCTCCGAGGTCCGCAACCACATCGCCGTCGTGCAGTTCCATCGCTTCGATAACGACTTCAGGGTGTTCCTCGTCGGCTCGCTCCGGACGATCCAGCCAGGACATTCCGCCCGAACCCATGACCTGGGCAATTTCACGGCCCATGTAGAACTTTCCTGTTCCATTCGGGTCGTGGTTTTCACGGAATTCATACCGCGACGTCTGCTGGCTTGCATCCTGCAAACCCGTTGCCGTGCGAGCGCCCGGCGGGGAATCTGCAGCCACATGGCCTGGGCGTGCGACGGCGGCGGCGAGCATCCACACTAACGCAACCGTTACTGCGACCCGCAGGATCGCATCCACGCGCGGCCTCAGGTTTACAAACGCCTGGGCGACGCTTCGGGAACCCTCAACATGTTTATCGCTGGTCATTCGAAATGCCGGTAACGCGCGCCCAGTCATCAGGCGTATTCACATTGGCCAATTCCGCTTCATGCACGCCGGCTCTGTGCATCTGGTCGCTGGTGATTTCCTCCACGCGAATATCGCCCAGCAGCCGGATGATGCTGCGCTCGCCCTGTTGAAGGGCCTGCGTAAAGGCCGTTTGGCAGGTAGCTTGATACGCGGCAGAAAGGGGCTGCCAGCCGTCGGCCGTCCTGGGCACGACGGCGTCGCATTGGGTCAAGCGCATTCGCTCGTTGAGAAGCTGCACAAACGTCTTGCTGACCAATGGCAGATCGCAGGCGAGAAAAATATTCCAGCGTGCATGAGTGTAAAACAGCCCCGCGCAGATTCCCGCCAGCGGACCCTCCGCCCACTTGTCCGGAACTACCGGCAGCCCGAGATGCTCGTACCGGCCGGGCGGCGCCAGCAAAGAAACTTCATCCACAAACGGCCGAAGAACACCAACCGCACGCAGGATCATGGGCTGGCCGTTGATCTGCATCAAGGCTTTGTCCTGCCCCATGCGGCTGCTCTTACCGCCTGCCAACACGAATCCCTGTATGCCTGCCATCACTCGAAATCTGCGACCCTAGCCCGCATCACTCCCATTATGATTTTTGTCCTGAATCTGGACAAACTGCCAGCCAAAGCGCCCCTTGACGCAGAGATTGCCATGCGTCACACCGTTCTCAATGGGCGATTCGACCCTGACAATTTTTTCATCCTGCACACGCAAGGTTAGCGTACATCCCACGCCACAATAGGGGCAAATCGTGTCGGTCGAACTTTGCCGCGACTCATCCCACGTTCCGGCTTTTCGCATGTTGTGCTCGCTCACGAACATCAGCGCGCCGGTGGGACAAACTCCAATGCAATTCCCGCAGTAGACGCAGGCGGAATCGGGAAGTGGAACGGCAAATTCCGTGGAAATACGCGCGTCGAAACCGCGGCCGGCCACGGCAATCGCAAAAGTATTCTGCGCATCGACGCCGCACGCCTCCACACACTTGTAGCAGAGGATGCACTTGCCGTAATCGCGCACGTAAAGTTCGTTGTCAACTTTCGTGGGCTGGGCCACCGCCGCAGCCCGGGATCCGTCCGTGACGACGTGCACGCCCGCATGGGCCGCATCACGTCCCTCTGATGCAGATTGAGGCACCCCGAAGCGTTGGGGTTGCGCGTCGTACCGCTCGAGATAAGACCGAATCTGCGGCGACGTCGAGACATCGACGGAAGAAGCGAGAAATTCCAGAATCAACCGGCGGCTCAGACGAACGCGCTCCGAATCGGTTCTTATCACCATGCCATCTTCCGCCTTACGCGAGCAGGCCGGAACCAGCGCACGCGATCCTTCCAGCTCAACCACGCAAATTCGGCAGACGTTTACCGGTGTCAGAGATTCAAGATAGCAAAGCGTAGGGGTATCCTTGCCGGCTTTGCGAGTTGCCTCCAGCAAGGTCGTTCCTTCCGGTACCGAGATTTCCCGGCCATCAATGGTGACGCGCACAGTCCGCCGCGTGGATTCAGGCGGAACCGTGGGAATGGGCCCTCTGGGAACCGGAACCAGGGGATTAACTGTCCGGACCTGAGCTGGAACCTTTTCTTTCTCACCGTCCATGTATTGCCCCCGAACAAATCACAAACTGCTAGAAAAGTTGCCAGCGGCGCAATGCGGACTCGACTGCGCTGGAAGCCGTCTGGCCCAGGCCGCAAATCGAAGCGTCACGCATCACCTGTCCTACTTCCTTCAACATACTCAGCTCAACATCCACCGATTCGATCGGCCCGCCATGGTGGAGGCGTTGCAACGACTCTTCCTGCCGGACGGTCCCCAGGCGGCACGGAACGCATTGCCCGCAAGATTCGTCGCGGAAGAACGCGGCGATGCGAAACAGAATCTTGCGCAGGTCCACCGTGTCATCGAAAAGCATCACCACGCCGGAGCCGAGTGACGCTCCCACGGCGCGCGTGCCCTCAAAGGTCAGCGGCGTATCGAGCTCGTCAGGAGAAAGGAACGATCCAGCGGCGCCGCCCAGCAGGATAGCTTTCAGCCGGCCGCTGCCTGAAACTCCTCCGCCCAGCCCGATCAATTCGCGCAACGTTGTGCCGAAGGGAACTTCGTAGACGCCAGGCTGACGAATGTGGCCGGATAGGCAGAAAAGCTTTGGCCCTGTGGAACCTTTGGTCCCCAGGGCCGCATAGCGCTCACCGCCTTCTTGCACGATGAGCAAGAGATTGATCAGGGTCTCAACATTGTTGATGACCGTGGGCTTGCCGAACAAGCCGGCCTGTGTGGGGAACGGAGGCTTGTTGCGCGGCTCGCCCCGCAGCCCTTCGATTGAGTTGAACAGAGCGGTTTCCTCGCCGCAGATGTAGGCGCCCGCTCCATGCCGAATCTCGATGTCAAAGTCCACGCCGCGCCCGAGGATATTATTCCCCAAATACCCCCGTTCGCGCGCCGCGGTAATGGCATGGGAGAGCCGTTCACCGGCGAGCGGATATTCACCGCGCACATAGAGGTACGCACGTTCACAGCCGAGTGCAGTTCCAGCGATGGTCATGGCTTCGACCACCGAAAACGGATCGGCTTCCATGACCACGCGATCCTTGAAGGTACCGGGTTCCGATTCGTCGGCGTTGCAAACCAAATACCGCGGCTTGTTGGAGGGATCCCACTTCTTGCCGGTGGGAAAAGCGGCGCCGCCCCTCCCCACCAGGCGTGACGCCGACACTTCGCGCACCACCCAGCTTCCTCCCCGGTCGAGCGCGCGCCGCAGGGCGTCGTAGCCGCCGTGGGCGCGATAATCATCAAGGCTGGCGGGATCGATTCGTCCAATGCGGCGCAGGAGCATTAAATTCGAATTATCGCCGTGCGTGAGCTGAGGCGCCGAGACGCTCGCTTCGAAATGATCCGGAGGCTCTTTGATCGTGGCAACGGCGAACGATTGGAGCGTGGACACAAGCGAACCCGAACTCGCCGGCGCAACAACTTTTTCCGCGGGCTTTTCTCCCGCTCGCGACATCAGCGCCGCCGGCGCGCGTTCACACAATCCCAGGCACGGGCTGCGGAGCCACGTGACTTTACCTGCGAGTGACGCTGATCCGGGAGGACCAAGCTGCGACTCCAGCTTTCCACAGAGTTCTTCCCCGCCCCGAGTCATGCACGCGATGTCATCACAAACGTGCAGCACGCAGGGTGGACGCGGAGTCACTGAAAAGAGCCCGTAGAATGATGCGACGCCATAAGCTTCGGCGGGTGGAACATCCAGACGCTGGCAGGCATAGTTCAGCGCTCCGGGACTTATCCAACCGAGCCGAGCCTGGATGGCGTGGAGAACCGGCAGCAGCAGGTGACGCTCCGAGCCGCGCGCGTGGCCGTTGACCGCGGAATGCCCATCGCGCTCCGGGCTTCGCGTGCCGCCTTTCCAGCCGGAATCAGGCGCGCCGAGCACCGAATCGACCGCCTGCTTCTCCGCGGCAGAGGAATGTTGTTTGGTGTAATGCGCGTCCACGAAGGTCCCTAACCCGGTTTATTCATGAAATGGCCATGCGAAGAGCAGATGCCAAAGCGTTTCACATAGAGTTCACGGAGTCTGTTGCGGTTCGAACCGTCCCGCCATGAAACCACGGAGGGCACAGAGAAGTTCGCGGAGACGTCTCCGTGTTCTCTGTTCTTGGACTCGGTGGCCTCTGTGTGAGACCTTCTTTCCGCCATGGATCCAGGAAATTCACGATAATCCGAATTAAGCCCCCGCCGGTGAGCAAATCTTCTCCACCCGAATGGCGGTTGCCTTGAACTCCGCAGTCCCGGATTTCGGGTCGGTCGCGTCTATCGTTAGGACATTCGTCGCCACTTCGTCAGGAAAATGCACGCTCAGAAAAGCCAGGCCCGGCCGCAGGGATTCATCGAAACGCACGGGAGCCACCGCAGAGCCGCGCCGCGAGCTGACGAGAACCCGCTCACCTTCCGCAACTCCATAGCGCTCGCCGTCTTCGGGAGAAAGGTCGAGCATTTCCGGCTGGCGCAACGGCGAACGGTAGCGGGAAGTCTGTACTCCGGTGTTGAATGACTCCAGCCGGCGGCCGGTGGTGAGGCGCAACGGGAAGTCTTTGTCCAGACGATCAACGGGAGGTTCAAACTCCACGGCGCTGAACTTTGCCGGAGGACCGACGATCGGGTCCTGCCACAGGCGTCCATGCAGGAAAAGCTCACCCGGATGCGTTTCGTCGTAGCAGGGCCATTGAATTCCGCCCAGCGATTCCAGCCGTTCGTAGCTCATGCCGGCGTTCATGGGACTCAGACGTCGAACCTCATTCCATACTTCCTTGGCGCTGGGACAGCCCCAATCGTGCCCCAGCCGCCGCGCCAGATTACAGAGAATCGCCATGTCATCCCACGCCCCTTCGGGAGGATCCATGGCCTTGCGAACGCGTTGCACACGGCGTTCGCTGCTGGTCACCGTTCCTTCGGATTCGCACCAGCCGGCAGCAGCGGGCAGAACCACATGGGCAAGCTGCGCGGTCGCGGAGAACAGAATATCCTGCACCAGCAGGAACTCGAGCCCCTTCAAAAGACGCTCGCACCGCCCCTGGTCCGCTTCCGAGTGCAGGGGATTTTCGCCAATCACGTAAAGCCCACGAAGTTTACCTTCCTCCATGGCGTCAAACATCGCGCTCAGATGCCAGCCGCGCTTGGCGGGAATCTTCACGCCCCATGCCTGCTCGAACTTGGCGCGCAGCGTGTCGTTCTCCACGTGCTGGAATCCGGGCAGGCGATCGGGAATGGCGCCCATATCACCGCCGCCCTGAACGTTATTCTGCCCGCGCAGCGGATTCAGGCCCGAACCATATCGGCCCACATGCCCGGTGAGCAGGGCAAGGTTAATCAGCGCCAGAACGTTGTCCACCGCGTTGTGGTGCTCGGTGATCCCCAGCGTCCAGCAGAGCTGCGCCCGGCCGGCACGCGCGTAGGAGTGCGCAAGGTTGCGAATCACTTCCGCGGGCACGCCGGTAATCTTTTCCGCGTGCTGCAAGGTGTAAGGCTCGACGGCTTTCCGATACTCGTCAAAGCCGGTTGTGGCGCGCTCAATGAACGTGCGATTCTGAAGGCCGGCATCGATGATTTCCCGCCCCACGGCGTTCGCCAGGGCAATATCCGACCCCACGTCGAGGCCCAGCCACACATCCGCCCAGCGCGCCGAACTGGTGCGGCGGGGATCGACCACAAACAGCTTCGCGCCTTTGCGCACGCCCTTAAGGAGGTGATGGAAAAATATGGGATGAGTCTCGCGCGCGTTGGAGCCCCACAGAATGATGAGGTCTGTGTCCTCCATTTCGCGATACGAGCTGGTCCCGCCTCCCGCTCCGAAGACCGTCGCCAGACCGGCGACGCTGGGGGCGTGTCAAGTGCGGTTGCAGCTATCGATATTGTTCGTGCCCATGACGGAGCGCGCGAACTTCTGGGCAAGGAAATTCAGTTCGTTCGTAGTTTTCGAACAACTGAACATCCCGAAGCCCTGTTCGCCGTATCGCTCCTTCACATTGCGCAGGCCCGCCGCAGCACGCGCCAGAGCCTGCTCCCAATTTGCGGCACGAAGCTCGCCATTTTCCCGAATCATGGGACTGGTGAGCCGACCTTTCAAGGAATCAGCCATAGTTCACACCATGCCAACTGTACGACTTCAGAGCCCTTGTCGTCAAAAACTCTGCACCTGGATAAGTATACAGCCCATCAGCTTGCCCATTAGGGCAAATCTACAGACCATTCTATGCAATGACGGCTTTGAAGCGGAGGGGCTTCACTAGCCTGAAATATTCATAAAGATGTGAGAACCGAGTAAAGGGAAAAAGGGTTCACACCGAGTTCACGAAGCCCATCACCGCTGGAATCGTTGAGTCGTTGGACCACAGAGCGCACAGGGAAGTTCCCAGGGCGTCTCTTCGCGTCCTCTGTGTGTTTACTCTGCGTCCTCTGTGAGAAACTCTTCTCCCTTGCCCTCGTTCGGGAAAATTCCTGAATAATCAGAGCTAGGCGTGAGAAGTCAACGCCTGGTCCGCGGGCGCGCCCAGGCCCAGGCGCTCTTCTCCGGTGTAAACGACGAAGCGCCGCCCGCGAAGAAACCCCACCAGCGTCATTCCAAAATCTCGCGACATCCGGACCGCCAGGCTGGAGGCGGCAGAAACCGAGGCCAGAAGCGGAATTCCCGCCACCAGCGACTTCTGGATAATTTCGAATCCTCCCCGCCCGCTCGCCAGCAGGGCGAAATTGGAGAGCGGAAGCAGATCGTGCAATAACGCCCAGCCGATGAGCTTGTCCACAGCGTTGTGGCGGCCCACATCCTCCTTCAAAGCCAGGAGCTTGCCCGACGAGTCAAACAATCCGGCCGCGTGCAATCCACCCGTCCTTCCGAAAATGGTTTGAGCGGAACGCAGCGCGTCAGGGAGGCCGCAAAGAACCTGGGGATCGATGCGGAACTCAGGATTCGGACGGGTAATTCCGTCAGCGTAAACGCCTTCCAGCGAGGTCTTGCCGCACAATCCGCAGCTGGAATTGGAAAGGAAATTACGCTTGGTTTCCTGCGAGCGAGGAATTGCACCGTTCTTCAGCGCGACCTGAACCACCCGATGGTCCGCCTCCGATTCATCGCCCCATTCCAGGCTGACGATATCGTGGCGCGACTTGACCATGCCTTCCGTAAAGAGAAATCCCGCGGCGAGATCAAAATCGTTTCCCGGAGTTCGCATGGTCACGGTAAGAGGCTGGCCCGCGACCTGAATCAGCAGTGGCTCCTCACCCACCAGAAAGTCATCATGGGTTTGAACGCTCCCGCCGTCCCATTCGCAAACCACGGCCGGCTGCGTGGACTTCGAGCTGGAATCCGTCTCGCTCATTTGACGCCATCAGGGACTTGCTCAGCATCCCCATTGGCATTCTCGCGAACCCGCGCGCAGATTGCAAGCGTAGCCACCCGCAAACGCAGGCGGTGAGGCTATTTCAGCGCCAGATTTCAGTTGAGGAATAACCGGATTTCCAGACTGCCAAGCACGGCAACAGGCACTTCACTTTCCCAGCGTAACCGTAAAGGTAGCGTGGCAATTGATCGCAGGGTCATTGGTGACCGATTGACTGGCGTCACCTTTTGTGACAGTGAACTGCATTGGCGGTTTCTTCAGTTTATCCGGCAGGCCCTCGATTCTCGCCTTTCCGCTGGAATCCGTGCCGACAGTTAG
>JASHTY010000293.1 GCA_030040315.1 Terriglobia bacterium
GCGCAGGGCATCGGCTATTGCAATATCACCAAATGTTGCACTCAGGTTTGTCCGGAAGAGATTCACATCACCGACAACGCCATCATCCCTCTTAAAGAACGCGTCGTCGACCGCTACTACGATCCGCTGCGCAAGCTGGTCAATTTTTTCCTCGGCAGGAGCGGCTAGCTTCAACTGCTCCACACGCCGGGCATTACGACCAAATATCGTGCCATGGAGTCTTACCCGCGCCTTGCGTGGTGGGCTAGGTTATAACGACTGCTTTGCGGGCTCACAACTGCCTCCCTTTCCGCCTCCAAATTTGCCCTTGACATTACCGACCGACCGGTCGGACAATACCTTCCGAGCGGTTGGTAGCCCGCTGTCTGCGCCTGGCAACCCAATCCTAACCCACGGCCCGAGGAGGAAATATGCCAGATAGGGTCTTCATCTTTGACACCACACTCCGCGATGGCGAACAATCCCCCGGGTGCAGCATGAACCTGACGGAAAAGATCGAGATGGCGCATCAACTCGACCGCCTGGGCGTGGATATTCTGGAGGCGGGATTCCCCATCGCCTCCGAGGGCGACTTTCAAGCGGTGAGAGCCGTGGCCGGGGAGATCCGGCGGCCGATTATTGCCGCGCTGGCGCGGGCGAGCGAAAAAGACATCAATCGCGCCTGGGAGGCGCTGGAAGGTGCTGAACGGCCGCGCATCCACACCTTTCTTGCCACTTCCGACATTCATCTTCAGTACAAGCTGCACAAGACGCGCGAGGAAATTCTGAAAATGATCTCCTGGGCGGTGGGGCACGCGAAGTCCAAGTGCCAGGACGTCGAATTCTCCCCCGAAGATGCGGGCCGCACCGACCGCAATTACCTGATCGAATGCTGCCACGCCGCCGTTGAGGCCGGCGCCACGGTGCTGAATCTGCCCGATACGGTCGGCTTTTGTCTCGAGCCCGAATACGAGCAGATGTTTCACGATGTGCAGACCGGCGTGCCGGGAATGGACCACGTGACGCTGAGCACACACACCCACGACGACCTGGGCATGGCCGTGGCCAACACGCTGGCGGGGATTCGCGGCGGGGCGCGCCAGGTGGAATGCACGATTAACGGCATCGGCGAGCGCGCGGGTAACGCGGCGCTGGAAGAAGTGGTCATGACCATCCACGTTCGGCGCGATGTTCTGCCCGTCTATACCGAAATTCGCACCGAAGAGCTTTATGCTTCCAGCCGCATGCTGACTCGCTTGACGGGCGTTGCCGTGCAGCGCAACAAAGCCATCGTGGGGCGCAACGCTTTTGCGCACGAAGCGGGCATCCACCAGGACGGAGTGCTGAAGAACGCGATCACCTACGAGATTATTTCGCCGAAAACAGTGGGCATGCCTTCAAATGCGATTGTTCTGGGAAAACACTCCGGCCGGCACGCACTGGCCGCGCGCTATCAGGAGCTGGGATATCAATTGACCAAGCCGGAGCTGGAACGCGCTTACATGCTCTTCACCCAATTGGCCGACCGCAAAAAGAACGTTTACGACGAAGACCTGTTGAGCATCGTCAGCGACAGCTTTCAACACCTGCCCGAAACATTTGCGCTCAAAGTGATCCAAAGCGTTTCGTCCAACGACGGTCGCGCCACGGCCACCGTGGAATTGGAAAAGGAGGGCAAGACGTTTCACGATTCCGCCACGGGAGAGGGTCCGTGTGACGCCGCGTTTCGTGTGATCGACCGGATTACCGGATTGCCCGGAACCGTCTCCGACTTCTCCGTCCACACCGTGGGCCCCGGCACGGACGGCGTTGCGGAAGTCCGCATTCGCGCGCGGTTTGAAGGCCGCGAGTTCGGCGGAAAGTGCACAAGCCATAATGTTGTAGAGGCCGCCGCGCGTTCTTATTTGCAAGCCGCCAACAAAGCAGCCTATGAATTGAAACGCCTTGAAGATGTGGCCCCCGTGGCGACTGCCTCGGTCCACAAGAACCCCGCCGTAGATCAACTTATGCCTGGGGGGTACTGATTTCGATTATAAGTGGCTCCGGGAATTCCTATGGTCGGGTGATATATGATGGGTAAGTCATGCCACGCGTATTCAGGGCAGCCCAGATTTGGCCAATCCCACCCGCCACTCCGAGCATCGCATAGTGCCCGTAACCAACAGAAAACAATGTAGTTATTTCGGAATTTCTGGCGAAATGCCGGGCAATTTCGCTTCAACCATGTTAACTCCAATAAATCCTTGCATTTTCACGTTATATTTATGTAAGATATAGATAACTAACGATATGCAGAGCTTGCATCGGATTGCCGTTCTGGCGGGAGATGGAATCGGGCCTGAGGTTACGGCGGAAGCTGTCAAGGTCCTGAAAGCCATTGAAGAAGTCACCGGTCCCGCATTTCGTTTTCAATTCGGATTGATCGGTGGTTGTGCAGTCGACCAGACTGCTTCGCCGCTCCCTGCGGAAACCATCGCCATTTGCAACAACGCGAGCGCAGTGCTGCTGGGCGCCGTCGGCGGCCCGCAATGGGACAATAAGCGCCTGGAGTTGCGTCCCGAACAGGGTCTGCTGCAAATCCGCCAACGGCTGGGGCTTTATGTCAACCTGCGGCCCGCGAAGGTCATCGAGTCGCTGGCGAACATGTCGGCGCTGAAGCCCGATCGCGTTCGCGGCACGGACATTCTGATTGTGCGCGAGCTGATGGGCGGAATTTATTTCGGCAATCCGCGCGGAATTTTCGCCAAAAACGGCGAGCGCCTGGGCATCAATACAGAAATCTACCGCGAGCATGAGGTGGAGCGCGTCGCACACCGGGCGTTCCAGCTTGCCCGGCTGCGCCGCAACAAGGTCACGTCGGTTGACAAGGCCAACGTGCTGGAATCGTCGCGGCTGTGGCGCGAAGTGGTTACACGACTGGGCCGTTCGTACCCGGACGTCGAGTTGAATCACCTTTACGTGGACAATTGCGCGATGCAGCTGATCGACAAGCCCACCAGCTTTGACGTGTTGCTGACCACGAACATGTTTGGAGACATCCTGAGCGACGAAGCCGCCATGCTGACGGGAAGCATCGGCCTGCTGCCCTCGGCCAGCCTGGGCGAACACTCGGCGCTCTACGAGCCGATC
>JASHTY010000294.1 GCA_030040315.1 Terriglobia bacterium
GCGGTTCGAGCATTTCTTCACCGTGGGCTCGTGGACCGCTCCGTCGTTTGCCACATTGCACACTTCCCTGTTCCCGTCGCGCAGCGGCGTTACTCTGCTGTGGCACGCCGGCCAGCCGGTTCTGAACAAGGACATCCCGGTGATGACCGAGGTATTTCACGACCACGGCTATTACACCACCGCGGTCGTCAACAACAGCCTGGCCGGGCAGGCGCTGACAGGGAGAGGGTTCGACGAATACTATGAAGGCGCGGCGGTTGCCCTCGACATTACGCAAAGAGCGGGTCTGGCTACGAGCACCCAATACCGTGCCCCGGCCACGATTGAGCGCGTCCTTCCCTGGCTCGATCGTCATCGCGGGCAGCGATTCTTCCTGTACGTTCATTTCTGGGAGCCGCATTCCCCCTATGATCCGCCGCCGGAAGATGACATTTTCAAATCGGACGCTTACCCATACCTGTCTGACACAGGCTATGACGTGCCGCACGCGCCGCTGAAGCGCCTGGCGATGCTGGGCGACCAGAAAGCCATTGAGCGGCTGTATCAGCTCTACGATGGCAAGATTCACTACGTCGATCGCTACATCGGCAAGCTGCTTGACCACGTGCGCGAGTTGGGGTTGGATGCGAACACCGTCATCGCCCTCACATCCGACCACGGCGAGCTGCTGTTCTCGCACCCCAAGGATTTTCTGACCTCCGATCACCGCTCGCTTTACGACGAAAACCTGCATATTCCGTTCATCGTCGCCGGCCCCGGAATTCCTGTGGGCAAAGTGGTTGAAGGGCTCGCCTCCAATATTGACTCCGCTCCTACGCTGCTGGACCTCGCAGGCCTGCCCGCACTCGACGACGCCGAGGGGCACAGCCTGGCGCCGATGATTCGCGGCGAGGTTTCCGCCATCAACCCCTATATCTACGCTGAGGAGGACATTGGCAGTCCCTCGCGCTCAGTCCGCTCTGAGAATTACCGGCTTATCAGATATCTTCGTGACGGCAGGACGGATCTCTTCGATCTGCGCGCCGATCCCCGCGAGCAGACTGACGTCGCGAGCGAAAATCCCAAGGCCCTCGCGGAACTCTCCGCCCGCCTTGACGAATGGATGAAAGTGAACCAGCCCGCACGCGAGATTCAGCTTCGCCGGTGGAAGATTTTCACGCAGCCTGAAAAGGAAGTCATCGTTGACGATCAAACCATTGGCGCGCGATTTCAATTGAACGGCGACGGGTGGCACAACGATGTCGCGACGGCAAGCGGCAATTGGGAAGTGGGCGCCTTTTGGACCGAAGCCGGTGACGGCTCACGAAGCGCCGTATGGCAAAGCGACAATCCTCTCATCGGAACGTACCGAATCTCCGTCTTCCACGGCCACCCCGACATCGGCCGCCTGGGGACCAACGCGACTTTCACTATTGTCTCGGAAGGCGGCTCGAAAACTGTACAGGTGGATTTCAACCAAGGAGCGGGTGCCTGGCTGGCGCTGGGAACTGCAACCAACCCCTATTTCGTCAAGCTTACCAACCAAGCCGACGGCGCGGTGATTGCCGACGCATTGAAGTTCGAAAGGCTCGACTGAAATCTCAGGCTTCAAACTCTTTGGCCAGTTAGGAAACTCTTCAGGGTGGCGCGGCGAGGAGGATTAGGCAAGAATTCGTATCGGAGATATCATGAAGGATAGGTGGAGATGGGTGGACTGACCTCAACGCGAAGGAAATTCCTGTCCGGGCTTGCGGGTGGGGCTTCCGGCTTGCTTGCGGGCACGGTGCGCGGATCCGTTGCCCGCCCAGCGGATCGAAAACCCAACCTGCTCTTCATTATTGCCGACGATCATGCGGGGTACGTGCTTGGTGCGGACGGGAACACTCGGGCGCAAACTCCCGCGCTGGACCATTTCGCATCCCAGAGCACGCGTTTTACCGCGAACTACTGTAACGCTCCCGTCTGCACTCCCTCGCGGCAATCGATTCTTACCGGGCAATTGCCGCACTCGGCGGGCGTAACGGTGCTTGGCACTCCTCTTGACGAGGGCAAGCCAACCCTCGCGAAACAATTTGATGCGGCGGGATATGCGACGGCTGTCTTCGGCAAAATGCACTTCAATCGGCCCGGGGTCGACGGCATGCACGGATTCCAGATCGCTTGCACGGAAGACGTGGCGCAGACCCGCTGGTTGCACGACGTTGGCCCGCAGCGCGTGCCCGCGGATATTCGCACTAAACCAGTGTGGCATCCGTTCCGCGACCCGGCGCGCATCTGGCTGAACGCCGACGATCTTCCCTTCCCTCGTTTCGAAGCCGAGATGAAGAATACCTGGACGGCACAGCGCGCCTGTGAGTACATGGAATCGCATCGCAGCGATCCCTTCGCGCTTTGGGTGAGCTTCCAGACGCCGCACTCGCCGTTTGACTTTCCCGTCGAAGACCGCAATCACTACCAACCCGGCAACTTTCCCGTTCCGGAGGCCGGCCCGGAGGATGCTGCGCAGATTCCCCTGATCTTTCGCAGCCTGAGCGCGACGGATAAGCAGGGCATCATCGCGGCGTACTACACCTCGGCGAGATTCCTTGACCGCAGCGTGAGCACGGTGCTGGCCAAGCTCGAAGCGCTGGGGCTCGACCGCGACACTCTGGTAGTTTATATGGCCGATCACGGCTACAGCCTGGGGCAGCACGGGCGCTTCGAGAAACATTGCTGCTACGATCCCGCGCTGCGAGTGCCATTGATGATGCGCTGGCCGGGCAGAATCGCTCCCGGAGTGGTGAGGGATTTCACCGAGTCGGTTGACGTCCCGCCCACGCTTCTTGATATGTTGGGCGTTGAACCTTTCACGTTGGCTCACGGTCAAACCCTGCGCGCTTACCTGGAGGGCGGACGCGTCGCCAAACCCCGGCAGGAGATTTTCAGCGAGTATCTGGAGAACGAAGAGGCCTGCATTCGCACGGCAGAATGGAAATTCATTCAGTGCAGCGGCAAGCGCGCTCGCACCGACGGGTACGTTACGGACAACCCCACTCCCGGGCGGTACTATCGCCTCTTCAACCTGAACGATGATCCCGGCGAGTTTCACAATCTTGCCGATCAGCACCCCGAACTGGTTCAGAAATTCTCTTCCGACATGCTGGCGGTGTTTCGCACGACCCACCCGGACGCTCACCAAGAACCGGAAAAACTATCCGACGCGGAAGCCATCGATTGGTACCTGCGACCGCGCGACGCCAAGCCGTCGCCCACCGTGACTTGACCTTATTGAACTTCAATTTCCATTCGAGTACGATGCGGCGCATGATACGAGTCTTTGTTGGAGCCGCGGCGATCAGCCTGTTACTTTCCTCCATCGCCCTCAGCTCGCAGGATTCTTCGATTCCGAACATCCGAATGTTCCCCAACGTCTCAGTGCCTATGCGCGACGGGGTAATCCTTGCGGCGGACGTTTATCTTCCCGCGCCGATGGGCCGCTACCCCGTGCTCCTGGAGCGCTCCCCCTACGGCAAAGCGGGTGGGAAGGGCGAGGGCACATACTTTGCGTCGAATGGCTACGCCGTGGTCGTGCAGGATACTCGCGGTCGATACGATTCCGACGGCGCGTGGTACGCGTTCGCGCACGAACCCGATGACGGGCAGGACACTATCGCGTGGGCCGCGCGCCAATCATGGTCGAATGGAAAAGTTGTGACCATCGGCGATTCCTACAATGCCATGGATCAGTGGCTGGCAGCGGAGCGCGACAATCCGGCCCTGGCGGGAATGATTGCCGGCTTCGGTCCCTCGGATCTCTACTCCACAACCGTCTATCCCGGCGGCGCGTTCAAGCTCGGAATGATGTCGTGGGCGTTACAAACCGCGCGCCATACGCTGCTGGGCGTGAACACCTTTCTCGATTGGCCGAACTTGCTCGCTCACCTTCCCGTAAGCGCGGCGCTCGATGAGACCGGTTTTCACCAGGGCTTCTACAACGACTGGCTCGATCATCCCTGCTACGATGAATATTGGCGCGCCCTGGGGTGGGCGGGCGTTCCCAAGAATTTCAATGTGCCGGTATTCATGTACGGCGGCTGGTACGACTTGTTTCAAAAGGGCCAGATGGAAGACTATTTGGGAGTCGAGCGTGTGGCGGGTAGGGCCGCGCGCGACGCGGAAAGGCTGGTTTGGGGACCTTGGGGTCACGGCCAGTACGGACCGAAGATCGGCGACATGGAATTCGGCAAGCAGATCGTGGTGGAGCTTCGGCCGCGCGAGCTACGATGGCTCGACCACTACATTCGCGGGGTTGATAACGGCGCCGAATGCGACGCGCGCGTCGACCTGTTCGTGCTCGGCCGCAATGAGTGGGTTCGGTCGCCCGATTGGCCGCCGCCCGATGCCAGGCCGGTGCGCTATTTCCTGCAGAGCCGTGGGCACGCGAATACCCTGAACGGCGATGGTTCACTTGTCGAAGCTGCTCCGCAGGCGGAGCACTCCGACGAATTTACTTATGATCCCGCCAACCCCACGCCCACGCATGGCGGTGGATATTCTCCCGGCTTGATTCCGGGACTCTGGGGTGTGCGCGACCAGCGGACTGTGGAGGGGCGCTCCGACGTGCTGGTTTATACTTCCGCTGCGTTCCCGCACGATGCGGAGGCGGCAGGCAGCGTCACCGTGCGCCTGTTCGCCTCCAGCGACGCACCCGACACGGATTGGACCGTAAAGATTGTGGATGTCGCGCCCTCCGGCTGTGCCATGAACCTGACTGATTCAATCCTGCGCGCTCGCTACCGCAACTCCTTCGAACGCCCTGAGTTGATGACCCCCGGTGAGGTCTACGAATTCACCCTCGACGCCGGGTTTACCGACAACGTTTTCCTCTCCGGTCATCGCCTGCGACTGGAGATTTCCAGCAGCAGCTATCCGGGCTACTCGCGCAACACCAACACGGGGAATCAGCCGGAGAAAGACGCAACCTTCAAAATCGCACATCAGACGATCTATCATGGGCCGAACCGCGCATCGTATTTGGAGCTGTACATGCGATAAGTTCTGTATACTGGCATCCTTCATGAATCCATTTCTCGATTCAACTGAAGACAGTTCTTATTCAGCGCGGGAAGGTCGCCAAGAATGCGCATATTTGTGAGCGCTGCAATTGCCATAATGATTGGATCCGTTCATGCCGGGGCGCAATCGGCGCCAGCCTCTTCGTTTCCGCCGGATTCTGAGATTCGTAAGGTCCTCGTGCAGCGCATCGACGATTTTCACCAGAATGTCGGAATCGTCGTGGGAGTCATCGACTCGCAGGGCCGGCGGGTGATTGAATATGGCAGCCTTGACCAGGGCGACCCACGGCCGCTGACCGGCGATACCGTCTTCGAGATTGGTTCAATTACCAAGGTCTTCACTTCACTGCTGCTTTCTGACATGGTGCAGCGCGGGGAGGTGAAGCTGGATGACCCCATTTCCAAATATCTCCCTGACGGGAGCAAAGCGCCCGAACACGACGGAAAGCAGATCACACTGGTGGATCTGTCCACCCACACCTCCGGGCTTCCGCGGCTGCCTACGAACTTCAAGCCCAAGGATGCCGGCAATCCTTATGCGTACTACACTACTGCGCAGCTCTACGAAATGATTTCCGCTTATCAGCTTACCCGCGATCCTGGCGCGCAGTTTGAATACTCGAATCTTGGCGGCGGCTTGCTGGGAAATCTGCTTTCCCGGCGAGCGGGCATGGACTACGAAGCCCTGGTGAAAGAGCGGATCACCGGCCCCCTGGGGATGAAGAGTACGGGAATCACCCTCTCGCCGGACATGAGGTCGCGGCTCGCCGTGGGTCATGACGCGGAACTGAAAGCGGTTCCCAATTGGGACATCCCGGCGCTGGCGGGGGCAGGCGCCCTGCGTTCAACCGTGAATGACATGCTCATTTTCCTCGCCGCAAACCTCGGGTATGTTCAATCGCCCCTCGCTCCGGCGATGGCTGCGATGCGAGCGACGCGACGGACGACGGGCACGCCTGCGGTGGGGGGCGAAATCGGCCTGGGCTGGCTGTTCATGAAAACCGCTACGGGAGAGTTCGCCTGGCACAACGGCGGCACGGGAGGTTACCGCTCGTTTGTCGGATATGACCTGACCTCGCGCTCCGGCGTGGTGATCCTCTCCAACACCTCCACCGCCGCGGGCGTGGACGATATTGGCCGCCACCTGCTCGATGCAAACTTGCCCCTGATGTCACCACCCAAACAGCACACGGAAATCAGCCTCGATCCGAAAGTATTCGACAACTACGTGGGTCAATACCAGTTGGCGCCGAATTTCATCATCACCATCTCGCGCGAGGACGGCCAGTTTTTTGCCCAGGCCACGGCCCAGCCCAAGTTTCAGATTTACGCCGAAGGTCCCACGAATTTTTTTCTCAAGGTGGTCGACGCGCAGATTACCTTTCAAACCGACACGAGCGGCCGCGCCACTAATTTGACCTTGCACCAGAACGGCCGCGATCTTCCAGGAAAACGCATCCCCTGAATCCGGCTGACGCACATTTCCGCATCGTTAGCGAACTCCGGGGGTGAAAGGAGCCCTTCCGGCATGAACTTCAAAAACAAAGTTGTCGTCGTGACCGGTGCAGCCTCAGGAATCGGTCTGGCGTGTTGCCGGGAATTCGCCGGGCGCGACGCGAGTGTCGCCATTATCGACCTGGACCAAAAAACCGGCAAGCGCGCTGCACAGGAATTGCGAGAAATTGCCGGCCAGGTGGAATTCTTCGGCATTGATGTGAGCAAGCGCGCCCAGGTTCAAGCCGGGGTCGCTAGAATTGTGAAAAAGTACGGGGGAATCGACGTTCTTATCAACAACGCGGGAATTCAACGCTACGCTTCAGCAACCACCTGCTCCGAAAAGGACTGGGACCTGGTCCTTAGCGTCAACCTGAAAAGCGCCTTCCTGATGTCAAAATATGTCATCCCGGAAATGATCAAGCGCGGCGGAGGAGCGATCGTGATTACCGGCTCCGTGCAGTCGGTCGCCGCCGTGGGTAATTCCGTTCACTACGTGGTCAGCAAGCACGGGTTGCTGGGCCTCACCCGCAGCCTGGCGCTTGATTATGCCCGGCACAACATACGCGCTAACTGCGTGCTCCCGGGCGCCATCGATACGCCGATGCTGCGCTGGGCGGTGTCGCTTGGGCCTGACCCGGCGGGGGCGCTCGCAGCCTGCGACCGAATGCACCTGCGCGGCACCATGGGCCGGCCGGAAGAAGTCGCGCGCGTCATAGCTTTCCTCGCCAGCGACCTTGCCTCATTTATGACCGGCGCCGCCGTGGCCGTGGATGGCGGAATGTTGATCCCCGCAGGCGGATTGGCGTCTCAAGAGCAAGGCTTGCCAGCCGCAAAGCCGTGAGTCATTATCGTTCGCTGTTTGAATGTAGCGGCGGACTCCAACCCGGCACGTGCCGACTCTATAGACGGAACGCACGTTTTATGAAGACCTGCCGAAACTAAAGGGAAGAGATTCTAATGTCCAAGCAACTTACATGTCTCAAGACTACGTGGAATGGTCGCGAGGCATTCACACTCCGCAACGACCTCGTGCAGTTGGTAACCCTGACGGGCGGCGGGCACATTGCAGAGTTTCAGTTTCTGCCGGGCACGCAATTGCCCGTTCTCAATCCCCTTTGGGTTCCGCCGTGGAATTCTATCGAGCCGTATCTCTACCAGGCGGAAAAGCACTCCGCGGAGTACGGCCCCATCAATGAAGGTAAGCTGCTCTCCGGAATCGCGGGCCACAACATTTGCCTGGATTACTTCGGCCCGCCTTCGGAGGAAGAGGCCGCGCAGGGTCTATCGACGCATGGCGAAGCGCCCTCCGCCAAATGGGAAAAAACCGGGCTGCACGAGTCCGCGCACAAGCTCAGCCTGAAATTGGAAGTGGACCTTCCCGTGGCCGGGCTGCACTTCATCCGGGAAATTCACCTGCGGCGCGGCGAGAGCGTGGCGTACTTTCGGGAAACTGTTGTGAACCAGAACAAAGCCGACCACTTTTTCCACTGGACGCAGCACGTGACCCTCAGCCCGCCTTTTCTTGGCCCCGACATTAGCCGCGTCGATCTGCCGGGGACCCGGGGGAGAACCCATCCCGGGGCCTACGGCGACAAAGATCTGCTCGAACCGGATCGAGCGTTCTATTGGCCCTTCGCGGCGGCGAGAGGCGGAGAAAGCGCCGATCTCTCGCTTCCCTTTTTGAAGCCCGGGCGGGGATTCGTGGCAACCGTCCTGCTTAATCCGCGGCGCGAGCTGGAATACGTCTCCGCGTTCAATGCGCCCCATGGGCTTCTGTTCGGTTATATCTTCCGCCGCGTCGATTTCCCCTGGGTGGCGATCTGGGAGGAAAACCAGGCCCGCAACGCGCCCCCGTGGAACGGGCGTTGCCAGACGCGCGGGCTCGAATTCAGCTCGACGCCCTTCCCGGTGACGCGACGTCAGGCCTTCGCAACGTCGCCCCTTCTCAGTGCTACCACCTTTTCCACTGTTCCCGCAAAGGGCAGAGTCACAGTCGGCTACCTGGCATTTCTCGCCGGGGTTTCGACCAAGCTTGACATGCTGCGCGATATCCAGGTAGAGAAGGATGTAATCCACCTTCAGGGAAGCGGCCGCAACACTTCTTCGCAATTGGTTGCCTCGGGGCTCGCGGATCTGGATTGGCCGACGATGTAGTGCATTGCCCTACTCAAAGCTCTTCAGGCTCGGCCATAACTTATCCAGAGGTTCGTGGATTCCCCGGCATACCATGATCGGAATGCCGTCCTCGTAGGGCATCACCCACGGGGCGCTGAACGTCGCCGCGCGATCGCTGGAATCAAACAGGTGCCGGCTTGCGCCGCAATCCCCGGCCACATCAATCAGCACATTGCCCGTCGCGCCGTGCGTTCCCCACAGGAAATATTGATTGTGTCTGCTGATCACGGGTGGAAGGGTGTAGTGCGAATTAAAGAATTCGATTGCCGCAGCCTCGCCGTAATTTTGCGCGACGATCACAGCATCGCGCTTGTCCGCGGGCGGCAGTGAATCATAGACACGTCTCACCGTCGCGGCCAATTCGGGCCAGCCGTGCATGTCCGCCCAATCCTGAGGCAGCGCGGGAACCCGCCCATGCTCCGTGGCCAGCGTGCCACGATTGATGTGCAGGATTTCGAGCATCGTCTGCTGGTAGCGAACCACCTGCTCTTCCGGAAGAATGGGCATGGCAAATGGCACGAAAATCAACCCTAAGGCAAAGGCCGCCGCGGCGACAGCCGGACGAAACATTTTCCGCGCCTCAGTCCACGATTCCATTGCCACGGCCCCCGCCGCCATCAGGTAAGGGTATACATCGGCCGGATAATAATGTTTCCCATGGAGCACAATCATAATAATAATTAGGAGCAAATAAGTATAACCGAGGAAGCGCAAAGCCGGCTTCCACAAAAGCCACGCCAGGCCAATCAGCCAGATTGGCGACAAAAAGACGTTTGTGATGAGAAGCTGTTGAAGCAGATACTGCCCGGGACCGGCAATTACGTTTTTACCGTGCTGGCCGTTGCGCAGCAGCTCGAGCATCGGAAATCCATAATGCGCTTGCCAGAGTAAATTGGGCAAGGCGATCAATCCGCAAAGCAGGCAGCCAGCAAGGAACCAGCGAGTGAGCAAAATCCTCCGTTCAGCGGTAAGAAGCAGAGCCAGCAGCAACGCCGTTGTGAAGAATATCACGCTGTACTTGCTCTCGATGCAGATCCCCGCGATTGCGCCCATCCATGTCCAGAGCTTCGGGTCGCCTCCCTTCGCAATGCGCAAGATTAAGAGCGCTGCGAGCGGCCAGAGGCAGAGCCCGATGGTGTCGGGCGAAACTTTCATTCCGAAATTCATCAGCACAGGAGCAAAGAACACTGCGAGCGCCGCAAGAATCTGTGCGAAAGCCCCTCCACCCATTTCCACCGCAAGCAGGCAGGTGACGTAAACGGCTGCGGCTGCGAAAAGTGCTGGCCCCGCGCGAAGAAGAAACAACGAGTGGCCGAACATTTGCGACGCCGCGGCCATGAGCGGCGCACCGGGAGGCTGGTCAACATATCCCCATTGCGGATGCTGCCCGCAAATGATGAAGTACAGCTCGTCGCGAAAGAAGCCGTAGTGCGGATTGCCGGCAAGGTGCAATCCCAGCGTCACCAGGGCGCAGATCAGCGGAATGCGATTCTGCGGATTTAAGGGACTGTTAGTGCTTTCGGGCATGGATTGTGCTCCACAATCTTAGTACGACCTCTTCGTCCGGGGAGTTCCGTTCGGAAACTATCATGGGGTGGCTGAATTGGCCAACCCCCTTGAGCCCCCTGTGCGGCCGGCTATTCCGTCGATTTCCGACCCGTCGCCCGAAGGCTTTGGGCCGTAGGGCGATCAACATTTCAGCGGCCGGAGACCGCCGCTACAGCGCCGGTCGGGCCACAACAGTTGTAAAATATTGAAGCGACTGTTGTGCAGGGGAGGCGAATTGAATCGGAGCCGCAGGA
>JASHTY010000295.1 GCA_030040315.1 Terriglobia bacterium
GAAAAGCCGCCGGCCGGTTTGAGCCTGGCGCTCGCCGGACTATGGTGGGACGCCAAGGGCAGTTGGGCGCAGGCGCACGAATCGGCGCAGCAGGACGAAGGCCCGGCGGGCTCGTGGGTTCATGCCTATCTCCACCGCAAGGAAGGCGATGCCTCCAATGCCGGCTATTGGTACCGCCGGGCGCAGAAGCCGCATTCGAAGGCGTCGCTCGAAGATGAGTGGCGGGAGATCACGGAAACATTATTGAGCAAAGTTTCGTAACAAATCCCTCGCCAGCCTCGCTAGAACTCGATTCGCGCCTGGAACGCCACCATGCGCGGCGAGCTGTCACCACCCAGGCCCACGCCCAGCAGGCCGGTGGGCGGGGAAGTGGTGGAACCCAGCGCGCCAAAGCCGGTTTGCGTCGAGGGCTTTCCGGGGATGCCCGCCTGCACCATACTGGGCAGAGCGAAATTGGGATGATTGAACACGTTGAAGAATTGCGCATCAAGACGCAGCTTGGCGTGTTCTGCCAGCGCGAACCACTTGGTGAGATAGAAATCGCTCCACGCGAAGTCCGGGCCGCGCAGCGCGTTGCGGCCCAGGTTGCCAAACTGGCAATCCTGCGGATTATCTCCGCCGGCGCACGCTCCGGTCGAAGGGTCGACGGTGGAGCTGAAGGCGTCAGGATTCAGCCACTGAATCGTTCCCGCCGCGGTGACTCCCGCGATGGATTGGTGCAGGTAAAGCGGTACGTCCGGAACGCGAGTGGCGAACTGCGGGCCCGCGCCCTGCACGATTCCGTTGCCGTTGGCGGAATAGGGCGTGCTGAGGACAGAGAAGGGAACTCCGCTGTGCCAGAAAACTGTTCCGGAGATCTGCCAGCCGTTCAGCCCGTACCCCAGCCGGCGGCCCCGAATCTTCACAGGAAACTGGTAAACATACTGGGCGTTCAGGTTGCTCCGAATGTCGTAATCGCACGGACCGTAGTCCCGCCAAAGCTCGCCCGGAAGCGGCGAGAGAATTCCCCCGGCTGAAAACTGAAGGAACCCGCCGTTGGATACTTCATCCATGCAGCGGCTAAAGGTGTAATTGACTTGCCCTGCCAATCCATGGCCCGCGCGCTTCATCGCGGTCAATTGCAGGCCGTGGTAGTGACTGTTGGCGCCGGTGGAAAGCTGCGTCACCGGGCCAAAGCGCGCATCGGGCGGTTGCTGATAGGGAAAGGGAGCAAAGCAGCCCGCGCACACGGTTTGGTAGCCGTTGGTTTGCGTCGTGTAGGGCTGATTCACCGCGCGAGTGCCGACGTATTGCGCGCGAAGGCTCGCCGTACTGCCCAATTGGCGTTCCACGCCAAAGCTCCACTGCAGGTCGTAAGGCGCGCGAAGTTCGCCATCGGGCATAGCGATGATGGCGACGGGCTCGAGACACGCGGCGGGATTAGATTCCGGCGAGGCGCACGAAAGCCAGCCCTGTGCGAACCCCGCGCTAAAGTCCTGGTTCGCGGCTGCCGCCGCGTCAACAGCGCTGCCGGGCACACCCGGCGCGATGGCCGTGCCGCCCGCCGTTCCCAGAATTCCGCCTTGAAAGCTTCGAACGTAAGGCGGGTTCGCGCCTACCAGGTCCGCAATGCTGCCCGGCAGGATATCGCTAAACACGCCGAAGCCCGCGCGCACAACGGTATTCGGCGCGGCGCGCCACGCCAGCGCCGTGCGGGGCTGAAGAATGGCGAGGGGCGTGGATTCAAACGCGTCGCCGAGACCGGTTTGAATCGCGGTGCTAAGCGGTTGATTCATGTCATGCGCGATGGCGCCAAATGAGCCGGGCAGCCGCGCGATTTCATGGTGGGGATTGCGCGGATTGGAATTGAAGGTGTCTCGAACGCCCGCCGTCCAGGTCAAGTTCGAGGTGAGCTTCCAGGTGTCCTGCGCGTAGAGGTCGAGATTTAGAAAGTTGAACGGTTCGTTGGCCGCCGCCGGGAAAGTTTCCGTCGCCGTCGATGCCACGCCGTAGACGAATTGCGGCAGCGTGGTGTAGGTGACCGTGGGCACCGTCCCTTCGCCAAAATCGTAATCGTTCAGGCGGAAGATGCGGGTGTTCGTGCCGAACCTGAATTCGTGCGGGCCCCGGCTCCAGGCCAGATTGTCGTTGATGAAGAATCGCGATGCCCGGCGCCCTTGCACCCACGTATTGTCGAGCCCGCCGAGCGGCGTAAACGGCGCATCCGCACCGCCGCCCTGCAAGACGATAGGAAAGGCCGCGAGAGTTTGGGCGAAGTCACTTGGAGCAAAGAGGCTGGAATACCAGGAAAAGCCAGGGTTGAAGTAATTCACCACGTGCTGCGAAAAAATATGAGTGTGGCCGGCAGCAAAGGAATAAAGCGGCTGGGGCGAAAGGGCATTGAACAACGGGTTGATGGGATCGGTGTAGGCGGCTTGCAGTCCCGTGTCCGACTGGAAGCGGACCCAGACGGTGTCGGCGTTGTTCAAGTTGTAATCGATTCGCGCCGTCTGCACCTGCTCATGGTCATCGCTCGATTTCGAAACAATCTGCCGGTTGGCGCATCCGTCGCCATCGGGCGGGCTGCCGGCACTGGCGCTGCCGCCGGCATTGAAAGGGCATCCCAAAACCGGCAGCGGCGTGCCATTGCTGTTTTCATAGAGCGCAAACATTTTCTGGTAGAACGGTTCCATTTGCGGCGCTGCGGGGTAAACCGCGCCGGTCAAGGCGTCCGTGCCGCCCGCGAGGAGTTGTTGCAGGACGTAGTTCTGAAACGCCGTGGCCGACGCCGTCACCGGCGTTACGATGGGAAGCGCGATTCGCATCCATTCACTGTCAAAAAAGAAGAAAAGCTTGTCGCGGCGGATGGGTCCGCCCAGGCTGCCGCCGAAATGATTTACCGTTGAGCGCGGCTTGTGATTTCCGGGCGTGGCGTTGGTAAAAAAATCCGCGGCGTTCAGCGCCGACCCGTTCCAGATTTCGTAGAGATTGCCGTGAAAGCTGTTGCCCCCGGATTTGGTGACGTAATTCACCTGCGAAGCGCCGTATCGTCCTTGATCGACCGAGTAGGACAGCGTGTTGACCGTAACTTCCGAGATGGAATTAAGCCCCAAGACCAGATTCGTAGACAGGCCGCTGTTCAGGTTGGTCAGCGGATCGTTGGTTTCCAGGCCATCGACAATGTATCCGTTGGAGAGCGCTGGCAGGCCGTTGAATTCCACATTGCCGTAACCGTTGGAACTGCCAACGAAGTCATTGCTGCTGCCCGCCGTGTTGATGAGCGCCCCGGGAGCGAATTGCAACGGATAAGTGAGGTCGCCGCCGGGATTGGGGAGATTCTCCAGGGCCGGGGCATTGAGATTCGTCGAGGTGTTGGCATTCTCCGGATTGAGGATTGGAGGTGTTGCGGCCACCTCAATGGTCTGCCGGGAATGCGCCACGCTCAGGGTGAAATTGACCGTTTGCTTTTGTCCCAATTCCGCGAACACGCTGTCGTTCTGTTGGGGATCGAATCCCGCCGTCTCCACGCGCACGGAATAACGGCCGGGAACAAGCTGGGGGATGCTGTAGCGGCCCTGGCCGTCCGTGGTTGCCAAGCGTCGCAATCCGGTCTCCCGGTTGGAGATCGTCACAACAGCGCCCGGAATCGCCGCGCCGGTGGCGTCGGTCACTTGTCCCAGAACGGCGCTCGTCGTTTCTCCCTGCGCCATGGCCCGCGGGGCGTGGAAAATCCCGCCGCTGGCGAGCAGGAGCATGGCGGCGACAATGCGCGGAGCTTTCAACGTGTTTTTCCAAGCGGCCCGGCTCATGGCGAGTCCTTGCTATGTCCAGACAATGTGATGTATTTCACATTCTCAATTTTAATAAACTATAGTTAACACTAAAAGATTATGTGATGTCAATAAGAAATCATAAGAGGGGCTGAACCAGCGACGGAGATGAAGGTTGTCTGGGAGGCGAAAGGCTGGCATGATGGAGAAGCCGGAACCGCGGCAGGGGTGCGGAGCGTGGAACTCACCATATCCAAGGAAGATTATCTCAAGGCGATTGCCGAAGCAGAGTCGGAGGAAGGCAGCGTCATCGCGGCCACCATTGCCCGGTGGTTGAATGTGACGCCGCCTGCCGTGGCGCTCGCGTTGCAGCGCCTGCGGCGCGATAAGCTTGTGGCAATCGGCCGCCAGGGGCGAATCACCCTAACCAAAGCCGGGCGCGGGATCTCCGACAAACTGCGCCTGCGCCATCACCTGGTTGAGCGGATGCTCCACGAGATGCTGGGAGTGGAATGGTACAAAGTGCACGAGGAGGCTGAACGGTGGGAGCACTCCATCTCCGAGGACGTGGAGCAGCGCCTGATCAAGAAGCTCGGGCGGAGCGGCGCCTGCCCGCACGGCAACCTGATTAACAAGAGCGCACACGAGCGCCGCAGGTTGGGTTTTTTTCCTCTTTGGGAGGCTGC
>JASHTY010000296.1 GCA_030040315.1 Terriglobia bacterium
ACCACTCCGCCGGCGGAGGTTTCCGCCTGGTCCGCCACCAGGATGGCGTCAAAATCCACAACGGCGTTGGCAAGGTGGGCGAGGATTTTCAATTCCGCATCCGAGGGCAGTGCCCGCGTATTGATAAAGTCCGCGCGCGGCACGTCCTCAACGCCGTTTTCGCTGTTCAGGAACTTGGTGTAAGTGAAGGTTTGCCAGTTGGGCACCCGCACCATCAGGCTGGCGTCGATGCCGCGCGCGCCCAACGCGTGGTCGAGCTCGTATCCGAATCCATCATCGCCGCGCGCTCCCAGCACTGCGACCTTTGCCGGCCCCAGCGCGGCGAGATTGTTGGCCACCGTGCCGCCGCCACCGGGCGTGACTTCCGAGGCCACGATGCCCAATCGTGGAATCCCCGTTTCTGCGGAAGGCTCCGCCGTTGCCGGATCGTAGGTGCACCAGCGGTCAAGGCAAATGTCGCCCACCACCAGCGCGCGCTTCTTCCTAATACCATCGAGAATCTCAGCAATGGTCATGATTCCAGTTCCCCCAGAGCTCGCCGCAACGCCGGCATGGTCGCGCGATGATCGCCACAAAAATAAAAACTCTCGCCACCATCCGCCACAGTTCTTACCAGAATCGTTTTGTGCGGGCGGAAATAATACCCCGGATCGGTCTTCGGCAGTTCGTGGTGAATGTCTCCCTGGATCGGCACCAGGTCAAACACCGCCGTGGTGAAATTCTTGATTGCTTTTCCATGTTGGAGCGCCACGTTGCGGACCATGGAGAGCGCCTTCAGATAAACCTCCGGCCCCATGATCGCGGAGCCGAAGTTCAGCATAATGCCGCCTTCCAGGTTTTCCATGCTCTTTGTGAAGATCAGGAAATCGTGGTAGCTGGCCCCGCCCAGCGCCGAGCCGTCGCAGTTGGGATGCTCGTGAATAATATCGTAACCGACGCCCACGTGTACGGTTACGGGAATCGAGCGCTTGTAGGCCGCAGCAAAAATGCTCAGGTGTTTGTAGAGAAAGGAGCTCTCGGCAATCCGCCGGCCAACGTTTTCACCAAGACCCAGGCCCAGCTCCGCAGCTTCGCGAATCAGCTCGTTCAGGTCGCCTGTTTCACGCCACAGGCCGAACTCACCGCTGCGAATATAGCGCGCCACGCTTTCCGTGGTGGCACCGATGCGCGCCAGCTCGTAATCGTGAATGGCGTCGGCGCCGTTCATGGCAACGTGCGTCAGGTAGTCGCGCTCGATCAGGTCGATCACAAAACGGCTTGCCCCTGCCTTTATAACATGCGCACCCATCATCAGAATGCGCGCCGCGCCACGCTCGCGTGCGGCGATTAAGCGTTTTGCAACGTCCTTCAATTGCGGATGAGAGAATTCCGGGACGGGTCCGTCCAGCCTCAGAACATAATCGAGAGTCATGTCGTGCTTCCGCTCGCCGAGCGGTTTGATCAGCAAATGCGAGCGGTCGAAGGTTTCGTATTTGGATTTCATGGTGCCTCTGATTCGGAGGGCGACGAAGGGCGGGGGTTCAGCCCCGCCGCAAAGGATCTCGCACTTCCTCGGGGCTTTAGCCCCTGAAGCCATCATTACTTCAGGGCCCAAAGACCGCTTCAGCAGTGCTCTCCATACCGCCGGGGCTGAAGCCCCGCCCTTCCAGAATGTATTTCGAATATCAAGGCCACCAGGTACTATTCCTTCGGGAATAATTTCTCCAACAACTCCTCGCGGCAAAGGAAATTCGGCACGATAAGGTCCGCGCCCACTCCCACCAGCCGCTGGCGCTTCCATTGATCAACAACCAGACATTCAGGCTCGGCGGTGGCCAGCCCTACGGCGATTCCTCCTACATCTTTCACGTTCTTGATCTCCACAAACCCGTCGCCAAGGCCCAGCAACTCGTCCCCCTTGCGTTCCAGTCCCGAAATCATGTGCTGAACCAGGATCTCTTTTGAAAAACTCTTGTAGTCATCCTGCGCGCCAAAGACCCCGCCGTCAAAGTATTGGCGAACGCCCAAGAGTTCGGCTTCCTCCAGAGTGTAAACCTCGTCCGTGCCGCTGGCGCAATATAACTTCAACCCGCGATCGCGCAGGGATTCAAGAAAAGCCCGCGTGCCAGGCACCAGATATTGTTCCGGCGACGCCTTGCCGCTTCTCAGATCCTGACGGCGATACTCGATCTTGGCCATCAGCTTGTCATGATACAAGCGCTTGTAGGCAAGGGGCTCAAGCGGTTTTCCCCCGCGCACTTCCACCTGCCGTGCGAGTTCAATCATCTGGTAAATGGTCTGCTCGCCGGTCAGGCGCGCTACGAAGTCTTCCACCAAGGCATTAAGCGCTGTCTCGCTCTCCCCGGTATGATGTGCAGCTAGAATTTCCACTATCATCGGCACCATCACGTCCACCCACCCGGCGCGAACCAGGGAGATGGTGCCGTCAAAATCAAATAGCGCCACGCGCGCGTTGCGGGCGGAGGCATTGGGGTGCAGAACTTCAACAGAATTTGGCAAACTGGTTTGCACTCCTTTGTAAGTTCGAAATCCCATTTGAAAATTGATTGCTAATGATTCGCTTCTCCAAACGACGGCGGCGCATCCTCCGGCCTCGATCCCCAATTCCTGTTGGGTGTGTCACCCAGCGTAAACTTCAGTGTCGCGCCTCCGTTCAAGTCATCATAACTGATCCACGTGCGTTGGTACGGTCTACCGTTCACGCTTATACCTTCGATGTAGGGCGTTGAAGGCGAGGCATTCTCGCCTTCAACTATGATGGTCTTGCCTTTGCCGAGATGAATTGTCGCTTTGGGAAACAACGGGCTGTTGATCGTGAAGCCTCCCACCGCGGGAATCGCCGGATAGATTCCCAGCGCCGCGAAGACATACCACGCAGCCATGGCGCCCAGGTCATCGTTGCCGGGCTCGCCGTCGGGCTGCGCGGTAAAAAGCTCCGTTTCCACCCTTCGCACAATTGCCTGTGTCCGCCAGGGCGCGCCGGCAAAATCGTATGCCCACGGAATCGAAAACACCGGCTCATTCCCCACCCAGAAATATGGAGCATCTTCGCCAGCGTTCAATTCCGTGAAGAAACCGTCAAGGCGCGCGATCGCTCGCGCGTTCCCGCCCATCAGGTCGAAGACGGCGTGTAGGTTGTAAGGAACCATCCAACTGTACTGCGCGGCATTGCCTTCCACAAAATAGGTGTGCGCGTCAGGTGGGGTGGGAATGAATTTGCCGTCTTTGGTGCGAGGACCCGCGTAGCCCGTGCTCGCGTCAAAAGTATTTCGCCAGAATTGCGCGCGGTGCATAAAATTCGCGTACGTGGCCGAGTCACCGAGCGCCTTGGCAAGCTGCGCGATGGAAAAATCGGCGGTGGTGTATTCAAGCGTCTGCGAAGGCCCGCTATGCAGGCGGCGGCCGCGTGTGTCCGGACCCAAATAGCCATATTTCAGGTAAGTGTCCAAATCATCCCATTCCAGGCAACGATTACAATGGACGCCGGGCACAGTCGCGCCCTTCAGCATTGCGACGAGTGCCGCTTTCGCGTCAAACCCGCGCGCGCCGAAAGCGTAGGCGTCGGCAATAATCGGGCACGCAGGGCTGCCCACCATCTGGCAGGCTTCGTCGTTCGCCACGGGCCACACGGGCAGCGCGCCCCCCTGCGCCGCGTCTACCACCAGGGATTGCACCATATCGCCCGCCACTTTGGGCTGAACCAGGGCGAGCAGTTGCACCTCCGTGCGGTAAATGTCCCAGCCCGAGTAATTGGCATAAACGGTGAAGCCCTGGGCGACGTGAACCCGGTTGTCAAAGCCCCTGTACTCGCCGTTCACATCGTTGAATGTATTGGGGTGCAGGAAGGAACGGTAGAGCGCCGAATAGAACACCCGCCTGTCGCTCGCATCGCCACCGCTTACGGCGATTCGCTCCAATTCCCGACTCCACCTGTTGCGCCCGTCCCTCTGCACCGCTCCGAGATCCCAGCCAGGGATTTCCTCCGCCAGGTTTTTTTCGGCATTCGTGACGCTGACGTAAGAGATTGCAATTCTCATTTCCACTGTTTGGTTCCGGGTCGTGTCAAAAGTTACCCAACCCCCGGTGTGCGCGCCTTCAACCGTGTGCTGTCCCTGGTTCAGGTCCGCACCGCTCCAGGCGCCGAAACTGCTGAAGGGGTGGTTGAACTCCGCGACGAAGTAGATCTTATAGTGATTGGTTGAGTGGCAAAACGCGCCGCTTGAAACGCTGCCCTCGACTTTTTCGGGAGCTTCGATTTCCACGCGCGCGTTGTAAACCTCGGTGGCATTGCGGCCCACGTCGAAGATGAATGTGGAATTTAGGGAAGGAGGGAAGTCAAATTTCCCGATCCCGCCGCGCAGTGTGGCTGCCAGTTTGATTTGAATGCCGTCATCAAACCGCACAGAGTAGTAGCCGGGCGAAGCCTCTTCATCCGAGTGCGAAAACCTGGCGCGATACATGGCAGGGTTGATGGCCGGAGACGTCTTGATTTCGCCCACAAACGGCTGAATGGCCACATCGCCCAGCACGGGGCAGCCCGGACCGCTCAAGTGCGTGAGGCTGAAGTCCCGAATCATATCGTCGCCGTACTGATAACTGCCCACGTTTTTGCGTGTGAACCCATTAGACGTGTCGGGGCTCCACTGAACCATGCCAAAGGGCAGGGTGGCGCCGGGAAATGTCGCACCCGCGTCCCGGCCCGCAGTACCAATGAACGTATTCACTAAACCGGCCGGACCGGAATCCACCTCCATTGCACTGGCGGCCAGTTCCACGGTATTCGGCCAAAGGAAGACGGCCGCCGGAAGTGAGAACAACAGGAAGGACCGCGGCATGGGCACTCGCCTGACGGAATGGAATCTCACTTGTCCCCGGCCTCCGTGACCTGGTGGAAGGAAGGTGGCGCGTCCTGCGGCTTGGTACCCCAGTTTTTGTTTGGAGTGCTTCCCAGTTTGAACCGCAGCGTCGCGCCCTGGGTGAGCGTCTCGAAAGAAATCCAGGTCTTTTCGGAAGGCTGGCCGTTTACTTCAAGGCTTTGCAGGTAGGGATTCTCGGCAGCGGCATCCTCGCTGACGATCTTGATGGTTTTTCCGTTGCTCAGATGGATCGTCGCGGTGGGAAACAGTGGACTGTTCAGCGCCAGACCTCCCACGCCGGGAATGGCGGGGTAACCGCCCAGAGCGGCGAAGACGTACCGTGCAGACGTAGCGCCCAAGTCGTCGTCGCCGGGCTCGCCGTCGGGCTGTGCAGTAAAAAGCTCAAGCTCCACGCGCCTCGTCGCGGACTGTGCTCCCCAGGGCGCGCCGGCGAGGTCGTACGCCCAAGGCACGGCGAACACCGGCTCGTTGCCGATCCAGAAATAGGGTTTGTCTTCGCCCGCGCTCAGCTCGGTGAAAAATTTGTCCAGCCGATCTACCACTTTCGCGTCGCCGCCCATAGCATCAATCAGGCCGCGCATGTTGTATGGGACCATCCAACTGTACTGCGCGGCGTTCCCCTCCACGTAGGTGGCTTCTTCGCCGTCGATCTTGTAGCGGGGGTAGGCGGGATCGACTTTGATAAAAGTTCCATCCTTCAGTCGCGGTTCCACATAGCCGGTTTCAGTGTCAAAAGTGTTCCGCCAGAATTGCGCGCGCTTCATAAAGGTTTCGTGGACGCTATCGTCGCCCAGATTGTGCGCAAATTGTGCAATCGTGAAGTCCGTGGTGGTAAATCCCAGCGTGTGCGAGGGCCCGGCGCGGCGCCCGAGCCAGCGAACCGTTTCCGGTCCCACGAAGCCATATTTCAGATAAGAGTTCAGGTCATCCCACTCCGGGCAGAAATTGGATTTCGCGCCGGGAACCGTGGCGTCGCGGAGCATGGCCGCCAGCGCCGCCTTATGGTCGAAGTCGCGAGCGCCGAAGGCATATGCGTCCGCGATCATCGGAGGTCTGGGATTGCCCACCGTCTGGCACGCCTCGTGGTTCGCTACGGGCCACAGCGGTAGCCCGCCGCCCTGCAGCTCGTCGAGCACCAATGAGGTCACCATGTCGCTGGTTTCCTTGGGGAAGAGCAGCGCCAGCAGTCGCATCTCGCAGCGATAAATGTCCCAGCCGGAATAATTTGTGTAGACGTTGAATCCCCTGGCCATGTGGAGTTGGTCGTCAAAGCCGGTGTATTGCCCGTCCACATCATTGAAAATGTTGGGGTGCAGCAGCGCGTGATAGAGTGCGGTGTAGAAGACGCGTTTCTGCTCGTCCGTGCCGCCGCTGGTTTCGATCCGCCCCAGATCGCGATTCCAGTGGTTATGCGCAGCCTCGCGCACGGCGTCAAAGTCCCAGCCGGGAATCTCGCTCTCGAGGTTCTGCCGGGCCTTTGCGGCGCTCACGTAGGAGAGCGCGATCTTCATCTCGACCACAAGGTCTTTTGTAGTGCCGAACTGCACGAATCCGCCCGTGCCCGGTCCGCGTACCGTCCGCTGGCCTTTGCTGACATCCCATTCGCTCCAGGTCCCGAAATCTACAAACGGCCCGCTGAACTCGGCGGCGAAATACACCGTGTAGGCATCCTCGCTCACAACGCAAAAGTGCCCGGTTGAGACGTTGCCGGAAACTTCGCGGTCGCCGGTGATGTCAACCGAAGCCGTAAAGACACCCGTGCCGTTGCGCCCGGCATTGAAAAATATTCCCGCGCGGGGAGGCGCCGGAAAAGTAAAGCGCCCAATGCCTGAGCGCGTCAAGACGGTCAACTGTGTCTTCACGCCATTATCGAACCCGACGGAGTAATAGCCCGGGGAAGCCTCCTTATTGCACTGCGAAAACTTCAACGCGAAGGACTTCTCGTCCGTGGTCGGTGTTTTCTCCATTTCGCCGAGAAAGGGCATGATGGGAACGTCGCCCATGATGGGGCAGCCGGGGCCGCTCAGGTGATTAAGGCTGAACTGGCGGATGGAGTCGTCGCCATAAAAATAGCTGCCATCGTGCTTCACGAAGCCCAAAAGAGTTTCGGGGCTCCACTGCATCATGCCAAAGGGTAAAGCCGCGCCCGGAGAGGTATTGTCCATGTCGCGGCCTGCCGTTCCCACGAAGGGATTCACGTAATCCGTTAACGCAGCGCTGGGGGATGCTGTCTGCGTGGACACCGGCCCGCCATTGCCGGCGACCAGCAGCGAAACGAGCACCAATGTCGGCAGGAGTTTTTGTTGGATCATCGTCTCCACTTCAATTCGCCCCCGCTCGCGCGCAGCATCCATTTATGATGGCGCGCCGCGCGAGCCGGACATTTTAAATCCAACCAGCACGCAGCGTCGAGGAATTACCGTTCCTACCACGGGCTAACGGCAGACAATTTTCTGGGCACCCGGATTTGGCGAGGTTTGACTCGACGGCCTGTGCTAACATCATTCCAGCACCCAAGGGATTCTCAAGGGATTTTCACTCAGTGATCCTCCCCATCATGATTGGAACAACGGTTGCGCGCTACCGCATCCTGGAAAAGCTCGGCGGCGGGGGCATGGGTGTGGTGTATAAGGCTGAGGACACCAAGCTGCGCCGCTTCGTCGCGCTGAAGTTCCTGCCGGATGGCCTTGCCCAGGACCACCAGGCGCTGGAACGATTCGAGCGTGAGGCCCAGGCCGCCTCTGCACTGGATCATCCCAACATCTGCACGATCTACGAAATCGGCGAGCACGCGGGCCAGCCCTTTATCGCTATGCAGTATCTGGAAGGGCAGACGCTGAAGCATTGCATCGGGACGAAGCCCCTCAAGATGGACGATCTCCTCAATCTCGCGATTCAGATTGCGGATGGCTTGGACGCGGCGCATGCCAGGGGCATCATCCATCGCGACATCAAGCCTGCCAATATTTTCGTAACGCAACGCGGCCAGGCAAAGATATTGGATTTTGGGTTGGCGAAGGTCGTGGCGACCCTCGCTCCGCACGCCTCCGCACAGCGAGCGAGGCCGGGGCCTACCGGAGACGGGGCATTAACGATGGATGTTCCCACCGCCACCGTCGAACCTGAGCACCTGACCAGCCCCGGCGTGGCGATGGGCACAGTGGCTTACATGTCGCCCGAACAAGCCCGCGGCGAACAACTGGACGCGCGCACGGACCTGTTCAGCTTTGGCGCCGTCCTCTACCAAATGGCTACGGGGCAGATGCCCTTCCAGGGGGCCACTTCGGCGGCCATATTCGGTGCGATTCTGCACGAAGCGCCCGCACCGCCCCTGCGCCTCAACCCGAACCTGCCGGAGAAGCTGGAAGAAATCATCAGCCGCCTTCTGGAGAAGGACCGCGACCTGCGCTACCAAAGCGCCGCTGATTTGCGCAGCGAATTGAAGCGGCTCAAGCGCGATATGGACTCGGGGCGTGGCACGGCCTTCCGGGCCGTGGTACCTCACGGGCAGGATGCCCGTGCCACGGCGGGTGAGACACCCGCACCTGTAGCGGCGGTCTCCGACCGTCGCGCGGCGATGGGGACATCGCCGCTACAGGGGGCGACCCGGCTCGAAAGCGACAGTTCGGACTCGCAAATGATCGCGGGGCTGGCCAGTCGACACAAATTCGTGGCCGCGGCGGCGGTGTGCGTGGGCGCTGTGGCTCTCCTGGCGCTAGGCTTAGCGCTTTATAGGCTGCGTGGCGCGCGCTCAGCCGCCCCGGCGTCAAGCGGCCCGGCCCACATCACTCAGATCAGCCATTGGAACAAGCTGATGGATTACCCCCGGCTTTCTCCGGACGGTCGCACGGTGGCTTTCGGCTCAGCGGCCGGCGGCATCGAGCAGGTGTTCGTCATGCTCACGTCCGGGGGCGAGCCTTTGCAATTGACCCACGATGACGGAGATAAAGCCCCGGATAGCTTTTCGGCGGACGGGACGGAGGTCTACTACCGTCGCGCCTTGGGCAAAGAAGAAGATTGGGCCGTTCCGACCCTGGGAGGCACGCCACGGCGGGTGGTGGCCGGAGGGGGCCTTGTGCCGTCGCCCGACGGCAACTGGTACTTCTACTTCAAGAAGTCTAAAAGTCCTCATGCGATATTTCGCGCCCCAAAGTCCGGCCTCGGTGAAGAACAGATTTATAACTTTGAGACTCCCCCTCTCTCTCCTTTCGGGATCTTGCCATTCCCCGACGGCAATAACTTGCTGATAGCGGCCCTACCTCCGTCCGCCGAGGAGGTTCGTTACATTAAGCTTGACGTACGGGGCGGTGCGCCTGGCGATCTGGGCTCGGTCTCAGGCGGTCGCGGCCTGCCAAGATGGGGGGAACCGTGGAAATCCTTGCTGCTGAGCCGAACTGTCAATGGGATCCAAAATCTCTGGAAGTACGATCTGTCCGGCCGGACCTTGACGCAACTGACGTTTGGCGCCGGCCCCGATTTTTCTCCAATGCCGGACCCAGGCGGTAGGGGAATCTACTACGTGAACGGCAAGTCGTCAGGTTACTTGACCGTCTACCATCCCCAGACCCAGCAATCGCTGGACATCGTGTCGGACGACGCTACGCAACCCATGATATCGCCGGATGGCAAGCGGTTGATGTATGTCAAGCTGCTCGCCGATGACAAGGAGGAACTCTGGGTTTCAAACATTGACGGCAAGAACCAACTCAAACTCTACTCCGGAAGCTCGATGGGGACCCTCGGCTGGTCACCCGACAGCTCGCATTTGAGCTTTGGTGATAGACCGGGAGGAACAAGCAACAGTTATATCGTCGGAGTGGATGGCCTCGACCTTCGGCACATCGAGGGCATTTCTGATTCTATCTTCGGAGCTGTCTGGTCGAGAGATTCCAAGTCCCTTTACCTCAGTGGTAGCGCAGCGACGAGGCATAGGATATGGAGCGCCAATTCCGACGGCTCGGGGACAAGGATATTTCTCGAAAACGGGTGCGAGGTGGCAGGAGCGTCCCAGGACGGCAAGTATTTGTTGGGCTATCTGACGAACGGCGATGACGCAGGCATTTACGAGGTCTCGATCGCGGAGAAGAAGCGCATTCCCCTGCTCTCGGGCACAGTCACGTACGGGGTTTGGTTCGCCCCGGATGGAAAGTCTTTTCTCTATGCCGTTCAATCGGAGGGAGAAGTCAGCATTTATCGCCAGGGCTGGCGCGATGGTCAATTGGTGGGGAAACCCCAAGTTGCACTGAAAATTCCCTTCGCATTTAGATTTTTGTATGGCGGCAACGCTTACGACTTCTCGCACGACCTTTCCAGCCTGGTTTATTCGCGGCCCGGCGGAGAAGCCGACCTTTACCTGCTGAGCCCGTGAGGCGGTCACTGCCGATGCAAGCGGGAACGTGGCTTCTTTGCCGCCCCCGACATCCCCATCCTTAAAAAGGCCAAGGCAGAATCTGCCAAGCAGGACGGAGAAACGACCGTTAAATTGCCCCACTCCATGCTGAACGGAGTCTTCGCCTTATTGGCTGAAATCCCCCACTGCTGGGTATTTTAACCCAATTACGCTCCATACGCCAATGCCGGTGTCCCTCACCAAACTCCGCGCAGCTACGACACGCCGGATTTCTGCCCGAAACTGCAATTCCATCGAATCGCCCGCGCACGAGAACAGGTTTAAACCTCTGAGCTCTGGGCGAAAGCCTTCATTTGGCAACTATCGAAGCCAAGAACTTATTGAAAACAAAGGGAAAGCCCAATTTGTACGAAACCAGGAAGTAGCTGAAAACAAAGATAGTTACTGTTGCGAGTTGTGAAGCAGTCAACATATTGAAAACAATAGATTTGTCCATCGCATTTACAATCCTGTTGCTCCTTTGGCACAACCAAACTAACCGAGAATCAAGCACATCATGCAAACTGCCGATTGTCCAGAGCGGCTCCGGGCCGACGGGCGCAAGTCTTCGCGCTTTTGTCTGTAGTTGAAGTAATTTGGCTTCTATGTCCTGGCCCGCCCACGATGGCGCCCGGCGAAATATGGGCACGCGGTCTGGATGGTGCCCTCGTCCGCGCTACAGTTATGCTCCAGGTGTGCGATCGCCCCGCAGACTTGGAAGGAATCGACCCTGGATGATAAGATGAGCGCATTTCACCGCGGGGAAATCGGTCTTCCCGCAGCAGGCCGGCCACGGCACGAAGGCTCGAAGCGATTTTGGACGGAAACCATGCTGGATGTTCCCGCTCCGTCACTGGAGTTTCTGGAAACCGCGCTCGTCGTGCTCGCCCTATGCAATTTCGTGCTAGGCGTGGGCATGTTTTTCCTGATGCAGGCTCGGTACTCCCACAATCTGGCAGGAGGAACGCGGCGGCTGGGATACGCGAGCCTGATTGTGCCGCCCTATGACGTGCAGAGCCTGGAAGGGCTATGGGCGGTGGCCCCGCACGAAGACCGTGAAGCGATTGAGGAGGTCCTGGTCAGCGAGAGCTTTTTTTCCGGCGAGGAAAACCGCAAAGGATTTATTGAGGCGGTTACGGCAAGCAGCATTCACGCCGGATGGATTCGAAGACTGGGCAAAGGCCGCACGCTCGAGCGCGTACGAGCGGCGCGCCTGCTCGGGTATTTTCCGGATAAACGGGGCGTGCAGGCGCTGGCGAACTCGCTTCGCGGCGTGCCCCCCAAGGTGGCGCTCTCCTGCGTGCTGAGCCTGGGCCGGCTGAAGGCGCGCGCCGCCGTGCCTGCGCTGGTGGAGGCGCTTCCGCACCTGCCGCGCATCATTCCGGATATTACGCTGACGGCGGTACTCGCCTCCTGTGCCCGGAGTGAGCCGAAGGCTCTGGCGCAACTGTTGAAATCGCCCGACGATCGCCTGCGGCACATTGGCGCGTGGGCGCTTTCGGATATCGCGGACCAGACAGTTCTGACGGATCTGGCAGCGGCGGCAAACGATTCATATCCGGAAGTTCGCGCTAAAATTGCGCGCGGTCTGGCGCGCATTCACCATGCGCTATCTGTCCAGATGCTGGCCGTTCTGGCGTACGATCAGGTTTGGTTTGTCCGCTTGCGGGCACTGCACTCACTAGGCGAATTGGGCATGCCGGAGGGCGCTGGAATTGCCTTCGCAGGTCTGGACGATGAGTCGCACGAGGTGAGCTCACGCGCAGCCTATGCCCTGCGCAAAATCCAGGGCATGAATATCGATTTGGCCGTGGAAGTTTTGCGCACCAAGCCGAGGTCCAGCTTTAATAGTTTGATATCCGATTGGGAACGCGCCGGGTTTCTCGACGGCCTCGCGCACGACCTTGCCGACCCAGGCTCGGAGAAGGCAAACGCCAGCCGCGAAATCCTGCGCGTGCTGATTGCCGCCGGTGTTACCTCCACGCTCGAAAGCTTCGTGCTGCTTTATCCCGATCCGGAAATACGCCTGCGCATTGCTCATCTGCTGAGGGAAGCTCCGCAGCCGAATGTTCGCGCGCAGGTTGCCGCTCTGGCTCAGGATCCACGCTGCGATCCGCGCATCGCCCGGGTCATCACGGAACCTGATTCCGCGCCGGTAACACAAAACTCCACAAGGGCAGGAGATTTGTGAATCAATTCAACGTCATACTGGAAGCGCTGATCCACTGGATCACTTTTGGATTTGAGGCGGTGATCTTCACCTATTTCGCCTCGTATTTCCTGCTCAATCTCGTGCTGCTGGTCCTTTCCTTCAGGTATTGCCGGAAGTACAGCCAGAACACCCTGACCCATCCCATCGATTTTGAAGCTCTCGAGGATCTTAAGGATTTGATCCCCTCCGTCACGCTGATCGTTCCCGCCTACAATGAGGAGCGAGTGATCGCCCACAGCATTCACTCGCTGCTGGCGCTGCACTACAGCCGCCTGGAGGTGGTGGTGGTGAACGATGGCAGCAAGGACGGAACGCTGGATGAGTTGATCCGGTCGTTTTCTTTGCGCAAGTCGGAGGTGCAGTCGAGCGCCGGCCTGCCAACCAAACCCGTCAAGGCGATCTACACCTCCACGATTGAGCCGCGCGTCGTGGTGGTGGACAAAGTGAACGGCGGAAAGGCCGACGCCATCAACGCCGGAATCAATTTCTCCCAGGCCGCCTACTTCATCGGCATGGACGCCGATTCGCTTTTCGAGCCGGAAGCCGTTTCGCACGCGC
>JASHTY010000297.1 GCA_030040315.1 Terriglobia bacterium
GTCGATCCCCTTCCCAACGCTGCACGACATTCATGGGCGCGCTGGGATGCGTACGTCGGCGTTCACGATCCAGACGCGCTGGCCGCGGAATTCGCATCGCGCAATGTTGAGTTTACGGAACCGCTCAAAGACACAGCGGATGGCTTGCATGGGTTCGAGCTGAAGGACGCAGACGGCTACGTTCTATTCTTCGGCCGGCCTCGTTCATGAGCGTAATTCCGACTTTTGGACAGAAAAGACCCTCACCCCAACTCCCCTCCCCCTCTTCCCTCTCCCTTGGGGAGAGGGAAGAGGGGTGAAGGGGTGATAGGGTGAGGGGTTCTTAGGCGGTTGCGGTCGGATCGCTTAGCGGGACCAACCACCGCGAATGCCTGCCGCCTTGCCGGAGGATGATACTTCACGAATAAAGTGTGCGCGGAATAATCTCCGCGCGCGCTTCGCCGGCTTCGACCATTCGCGCCAGCAAGCGTTCGCGCAGATGCTCGGCAGCGTCTTTCATGGAGAGGCTGCCATCGTAGTGGATCAGCTTGGGATTGTCCTGGCGGCCCGCGAGGTTCAGAAGTTGGGGCGGGTCGTCGTTCAGGTTGTACATCTGGTATTCCTCATATTGATCGCTTGCTTCGGCCAGCTTCGCACCGCGATGGGCGTCAACCACCGCGTAGGTCCATTCCGGCGTGCGAATGGCGCGCCCGGTCTGTGCCTCACTGATCTGAACGTAAACCTCGTTCGTCCATCCTTCAACTTTGCGGTCGAGTAGGGGCAGAAAGCTGTGGCCCTGCATTGACGGCGGAACAGGTACTCCCGCGGCTTCCAGCAGCGTGGGCGAGACGTCAACGTGGCAGGTCAACTCGGAGATGCTGATGGCGCGGTTGAATCCGGGGCCTTGAATGACCAGCGGAACGTGGATCGAGCTCTCATGCGGGCTGCGCTTATACTCGGTGTTGCGCGTGCGAAAGTGGCACCCGTGGTCGCTGAGCATGGCGACGATGGTATTCTCCTCTTTGCCCGCGTCGCGCAACGCGCCGAGAATGGTTCCGACCGATTCGTCGATGCTGGCGCAGCAGCCGTAGTAGTCGGGCAATTGCTTCTGCCAATCGCCCGGAAAGAACTTCAGGTCTGCCGGGACGAAGGGATTGGCGTATCGTTCGGCGTAGCCATTGGGCGCGACGAAGCAATTGCAGTCGTTCTGAAAGTGCGGTTCGAGCTGGGAGACGACCAGCAGGAAGGGCTGGTTCGAGGCCTGGCGAATGAAGCGCACGGCGCGCTGAGCGAGGAAATCCACGCGATAGACGCCGGAGAAGTGAATGGGCTTGCCATCGTTGTCGTAAATGTCGCCTTCGTAGGGATGCGAAGTTGCTTCCAGCTCGTTAGCTCCTTCCCACAGATCGTCGAAGCCGCCCCGGTTGTCGGCGCTTACGGGGCCCCGGGGTGCGCGGCCGGTGGAATCGGGCCGCGCCAGGTGCCATTTGCCGATGTAGTTCGTGCTGTACCCCACCTTGCGCAGCGTGCTGGCGAGCGTGACCGCGTCCGGCGCTAGGCCCAGGCCGTTATGCCAGACGCCATGGCCGTTCTGGTATTGCCCTGTGAACAGATTGGCGCGCGAGGGTGCGCACACCGGCTGGTTGACGATGTGCTGGCGAAAGAGTGTGCCGCCGCGCCCCATGGCATCCAGGTTGGGCGTCAGGCCCATGGAGTTCAGGCCGAACGCCCCGACGCAATCCCAGCGGAACTGGTCGGCAATGATGATGACGATGTTTGGGCGCTTCTGCTCGGGCGCATTGGCCTCCGGGCTTTTGGCGCTTCCCAAAGCGGGAAGTGCAGCAGCCACTGCCGACCCCTTGATGAATTCGCGGCGCGTTACCGGCGGGCGCGACGATTCGGATTTTTCGCTGGTGCTCATGTGAGTGGAAGCTCCTTCGGTTAAGCCGCGGCACATTTTACCTGAGAATGGCATGCGCTGCGCAATCCCCAGGTTCGCGGCCTTAATAACCCCCGCGGCCCAGGCAGGACCCCAGTAGGGGCGAGACGACGCCTCGCCATGATTGTAACTACCCCTCACCCCAACTCCCCTCACCCCTCTTCCCTCTCCCGGGGAAGAGGGAGAAGGGGTGATAGGGTGAGGGGTCCTTTCGGCAGAGGCGGTCAGGGCCATTCAGTGCCAGCCACAGCAAAAACCTGCGGCTTCGCCGAGCACGATTACTCCACTGCCGCTAGAAGTAGAACTTCAGCCCAAACTGAATCAGCCGGGCATTGGTTTGGGTTCCACTGATCTTCCCGAATTGTGCGGTGTTCAGGAAGTTCAGAATGCTGGGCGCACTAAAGTCCGGCGTATTGGTCAGATTGAAGACTTCGGCGCGAAATTCCAGCAATTTCGTTTCGCGGATCCTGAAGGCTTTGAACAGAGACGCGTCGAGGTTGTGAACTCCGGGGCCCACGGTCTGCGTGGCAGCGCCGCCTAGAGGCGCGTAATTCGATTGATCAACGGCCGATGCCGCGGCAGGGTCCGCGAACGCTGCGGCGTTCAGCCAGTCATTCACGTTGTGCGGGCCGGCGATAACGTTTTGGCCGGGAACCAGCAAGGCATGACAGCCCAGGCCCGTGGTCGTGGTGTTCTGGCATCCGATCGTGAACGGCTGGCCGTCCTGAAGGTCCAGAATCCAGTTGGCCGACCATCCGCCAAGCACGGCGTTGACGACGCCTCCCCGATTGAGGAAGCGGTCGCCCCTCCCAAAAGGCAGCGCGTAAGTCCCGCTGACGTGGACAATATTGCGCGTCTGAAAATCGCAGAGTCCGAAATCCGCCTGGATTCCGAAATTCTGGAGGTAGTTCGCGCGATAGCCGCCACTCTGCGAGTCGTTATCCAGCTCATCGAGCGCATCGCTGCGGCAGATCGAGTAGGTGTAGTTGGCGAGCAACGTGAACCCCGAGGAGAACTTGCGCTCCAGGTTGACCTGCCCGGAGTTGTAGTTGCTGTCGCCGTTGGGCCGGTCATTGCTTCCGCCGGACGCGAAGGCCGGGTAGGGAAGATAAGTGAAAAGGTTCAGGCTGGGGGGCAGAACGTCCTGCACCTGGTTGATGGAGACATTCGATTCCAGGTGCCGCGTCTGAGAGCCGGCATAACCGAATGAAACGGTGGTGTTGGGTGAGAGTTGATACTGAAGCGTCAAATTGTAGCTCTGCGTGGATGGGTCTTTCCACCCTTGCTGGGAGCTGAGGAGAGCGATGCTGCTCAAGTTTGAGTTGGTAGCAACAAGAGGAACATTGGTAAGACCGTTTTCGAGCAGACCCACAGAGTTGTTGGAAGTAATGGGCTCGGCGGAATTGGGCGGGCTGAAAGAGGTGCTGACCAGGAACGGGTAACTGTTGGCGCCGTAGGTGGACAGACCAAAGTCTTCCTGGCCGCCGTAGAAGATGGCGTAACCGCCGCGCACCACCAGGTTTTTCGCCGCGTGGTAGGCGAAGCCGAAGCGCGGGCCCCAGTCGTTGAAGGGCGAGTTCTGCCACACCGTGCCGGTGGTGGGTGTGAACGCGATGCCATTCGACGCGAGAAGGCTTACAAAGCCGGAGGGAACCTGGCTCGCCCGGCTTTGAGCAATCAGGAACTGGCCGCCGGCGAAGTCGGGACCGGGCACCATGTTTGCCTGCGAGTTGAAGTACTCACTCGGCTGGGCGAACCAGTCGTAGCGAAGGCCCAAATTCAAGGTCAGCTTCTGCGTCGTGCGCCAATTGTCCTGCACGTAGCCGCCGTAGTACGTGCGGCGGTAGTCGGCAAACGGCCGGAAGTTGGTGGCGGCTACGGAATTGGCGCCGCCTACGTTGTTGATTCCTCCGGACACGGCGCTGGCGATGGGCGTGAGCAGCAATTGGGGTGCTGCCGTGCTGCCATCGGTGGAATTGATCACGGAGGTGTATTCGCCACTGAAGCCCAGCGTCCCGCGCGGATCGGGCGGGCTGATCATGGGAAAGCGAATGTCCTCAAATTCAAACCCGGCGCGCAGTTCATGCGACTTCACGATTTTGGTCAGGTTTTCGGAAACCTGCGATGTGATGCTCCATTTGTTGCTGGGCAGGAAAGCCGGCGCGCCGAAGCTCGCGAGCGAACCCATGCTGAAGTCCGGCAGGCCGCCATTTTCAAATACCTGCGGAACCCCGGCAATTCCGTACTGCCCCGGAATATTGGTCAGGTCGTTGCCGTCGTATTGCAGCCGAATGTCATGCAGGCGGCTGTAACCCAGGCGGAATTCATTGATCGTCGACGCAGAGAAGATGTGCGTCTCGCTCAGGGCGCCGTGTTCGGCAAAAGTTGTGCCGCTGCCGGGGCGATCGGGCGACCCGTCGGCAATTCCCGGGAAGGGGCCGGGATAATCAAGGGAAGCGCTCGAATAGCTGTAACTGCCGAACATTGTGTCCTTCACGCTGAAATTATGATCGACGCGAACATCGAAAGTATTTGCAGCATTGGCTTCCACCGGCGCGTCCGTGAAGTTGTCAAGCACGCCCGGGCCATTGGGGATCGGGTAAAGGTCCAGGAGCTTGATGGCGTTCGAATCCAGGCGCGTCGCAGGAAGAATATTGAGAGCGCTCTCCGCAGCTGCGGAAGTAAAACTGGTCATTCCCACCAGCGAGCCGGTGTAGAAGGGATCGCGCACGTAACCGCTTCCGGTGGCGGTCAATCCAGTGACCGGGTCGACCTGGCCCTTGGTGATGGCGCGCGTAGTGGCGGGATCAAAAACGGTGCCGGAGGGGAATGCGCGCCCCAGCAAATCGCTGCGTGTGCCCGTCTGGTCGGCAATCAGGTCCTGGAAGTTCGTGAAGCCGCTGCTTCGCTCTTCCGCTGTGGGTATCGATTCCACATAGGGCAGCCCCTCACGAATGCGAGTTCCCTGATAGTCGCCGAAGAAGAACGTCTTGTCTCTTCCGTTGTAAACGTGAGGTATGAATACAGGTCCGCCCAGAGTGAAGCCGAATTGATTCTGGCGGTATTCGGCAATCGGCTCGCCGGCGGCATTTAGGAAGTAGTCGTTGGCATCCAGGGCGGAGTTGCGCAGGAATTCCCAAAGATCACCGTGTAACTGGTTCCCGCCGGTCTTGAGCGCGGCGTTGATGACGGCGCCGGCCGAATGCCCACCGAACTCCGCGCTATAGTTGTTGGTCTGGACCGTGAATTCACGCAGCGCGTCCGGTGGCGGCAGGACCGCGTAGTAAGCCTGGTTGACCAGGTCCCCGATGTCGCTGTTGTTGTCGATTCCGTCCAGAAGGTAATCGTTCCAAACCGGGCGCTGGCCGTTCGCGGCAAAGCCTCCACTGGCCTTGACGCCGCGCGTGTCGGATTGCATGAAAGTCGTACCTGAACTAAGCTGGGCCAGGAACGTGGAATTTCGGCCGTTCAAGGGGAGATCGAGGATCGCCTTTTCCCCGATCACCTGTTGAACCGACCCGTTCTGAGTTTGCAGGTTCGCCGGCGCGCTGGTGACGTTCACCTTTTGGGAGACCATTCCAGGTAGAAGCGTGAAATTCAGGAGCACTTGTTGCTGGATGTTTACTTCCACATGCTGCCGGATGGATTTTTGGAACCCCGCCATTCCCGCACTCAGGGTGTAGGTGCCGACCTTGACGGGGCTGAAAACGTAGTTGCCGGATGGGCCGGACTTGGTTGTAACCGTGTAAGAAGTTGCCTCATTCTGAAGCGTGACGGTGGCGCCGGGAATCACCGCTCCCGTTTGGTCCTGCACTGTGCCTACCACCGAACCTGTGTCGACTTGAGCCCACAAGGACTGAGTAAGAAAGAATGCGATACTGAGAATGAACATCAGCCGCCAGAGAGCGCGTTCCACCTCCCCCTCTTTCGAGCAAAGCACACTTCACCCCCAAGTTGGTATTGAGCGAGCATAAGTCCCTCATCAGGTGAGATGGCGCTACGCGCCGCTTCGTTCGCTGTCGAGAGTTTTCCAGCCCGAGTTGTGGCTGATAACGCCGTTCGTGGCCGCAGCACAGCCACTCCCAGTGGGGAAGTTTGGTAGGTCTCAAGGTTTATGATATTCTGAGTCCAATTAGGTGGGGCAGGAATGCTGCATGGACATGTTCTTACAAAACCCGCCGATCACGGATCAGATTCTTGAAGAAGTAGTACGCCGAATTCTCGCGGCGGGCTCGCCGCTCAAAATCGTGTTGTTTGGTTCGCGGGCCCGCGGTGAAGCAGGTCCAAGAAGTGACTTGGACGTGCTGATAATTGAGGAATCAGACCTCCCCCGCTACAAGCGTGCGGCGCCCTATCTGCGCGCTCTGACTGGCGTTTATCCTGCCAAAGACGTTGTGGTTTGGACTCCAAGGGAGATCGATGCATGGTCAAGTGAGCCAAACGCCTTCGTCACGACTGCCCTGCGCGAGGGCAGGACCCTCTATGCCCGATAAATTCGAGCTTGCCCGCGGGTGGTTTCTGAAAGCCGAAAGCGATCTGAATACGGCCAAGCGAATGGAGGAGACTGAAGGGCCGTACGACACAGCCTGCTTTCACGCTCAACAGGCAGTGGAGAAGTACTTGAAGGGCCTGATGTTCGTGCACGGCCAACCCTTTGCTCGCACTCATAACGTCGAGGAATTACAGCGCGCCGGTGAATCGCTTCCTGCCTGGCCGCTCACCGGGTTGGATTTAACTCAGCTTAGTTCCTACGCGGTTGAAATTCGCTATGATTTTGAATTCTGACCTGACCGTCCAACCGTTCAAGCGACGATTGCTCTTGCATTAGAAGTACGCAGACGGGTGTTGGGAGCAGTCCCTGCGAATGTTCGGCCTTAATGTTGACTAAGGCGCCGTTTTTTGAATTTGAGCGAGTTGTCTTTCGATGAATGCTTCCGCGCGCTGGTTTTCGGCTTGGGGGGAGCAGATGCGGCGAAGCTCCTGCTCCAATTCAGCGGCCTTGGCGTGATTCGTCTGGGCCAGGTTGTGCAGCTCGTTGGGATCGGATTCAAGATTGAAGAGTTGAGCCGGCGCGCCGATGTAGTAGATGAATTTCCAATTCTGCTTTCGCACCATGAAGCAACTCGCCGGCACGCCGTGGCCGTGGTATTCGCAAAAGAGGACGTGATGGGGGTCATCAGCGCCGATGGATTGGAGCGGCGTCCCGGCCCAGGCTGGCGGGCGGTTCGCATTCACAGCTTTGAAAATGGCGGCTTGCACGTCCATGGTGCTCACCGGGGTATTGACCCGGGCCCCGGCTCTGAACCCCGGGCCGGCCACAATCAAAGGGATTCGTGCAGAATCATCATACAGGCTGCACTTCCACCACATGCCGAACTTGCCCAGCATTTCACCGTGGTCGGACGTATAGGCGATCATCGTATTCTCGACCTGGCCCGACCGGTCTAGGGCGTCGAGCAGCTTGCCGAGCTGGCGGTCAGCTTCGGTCACGCATCCGAGATAGCCACGCCGAAGTCCGCGAATCTGTGCCTCCGTCATTTCACTTGTCTCAAAGTGCCGGCGCAAGGACACGGCAAAGGGATGCTGGGCGGTAGCCTGGTCAGTTCCGTACCGCGGCAAGGTCCCGCCGTTGGGATACATGTCCCAAAGTTCCTGCGTGACCATTTGCGGAAAGTGCGGCTTAAGAATATTCACGGCCAGCGTCCAGGGCTGATGCAGGTTGGGCGCTTTGGTGGTGAGCCATTCAACAGCAGCGTCAACGACGCGGTCATCAGCAGCGAAGGGATTTTTTTCGGCAACCCCGTAACCCTTACCGCGCGATTCGCCCTCGCCTTGCCGCACCGGGACGGGATGATGGGAGATCGCCGTGTCACCCGGAAGCTTGCGGTCGCCCGGCAGAATCATCTCCGAAAACCCGAGCGTGTCCGCGCGATTGTAAAAGTCGGTTTTGCCCGCGTGGACCGTATAGACGCCCTGGTCGCTCAGAACTTTTCCGTAGGTTGGATAGTCAAATTCAATCGCATTGCAGTTGTTGTAGACCTGGATGTCGTGAACCCAGCGGCCGGAGACGAACGCACTCCGCGAGGGCGCGCAAAGCGGGGAAGGGCAGTAGGTGTTCTCGAATACTGTCCCCATGCGTGCCAGGCGCGCCATGTTCGGCGTTTGCACGCCCGTGCGGTAGGGGTCGCCGTAGGGTGAGCTATAGCGTGGATTGTGCTCGTCGGACGTCAGCAGGAGGACGTTGGAAGCTTTGCCCGGCATCGCCGCTGCGCGCCGGCCCGTCACTACACCTGCGGCTACGATGTTGGACGCCTTTTTCAGGAATGTTCTGCGTGAGTGATAGGACATTGGCCCTGGGAGGTTTGGTCGAATACGAAGTTGCGCTTTGACCGTAGGGACGAGGCGCCGCCTCGCCCCTACGATTTGTTGCCTTAAAAATAGAACTTCAGCGCGACCTGAATCTGCCTTGGATCGTTCGGGCTGTTCACCGTACTCGTGATCTTGCCGAACGTGGAGGCCGTGGCAATGCTGGTGCTGCTCGGCACGCTGAAATCGGGGTGGTTGGTGATATTGAAGAACTCACCCCGCAGCTCCAGCGTTTTTGACTCGGTTATATTGAACTGTTTGAAAAGCGAGAAGTCCAGCCGATGGAATCCCGGCCCGACGGCTTGCGTGGGAGCGCCACCGAGTGGAGCATAGTTTGATTGCCCGATGGCCGTGGCGGCGGCTGGATTGGCAAATGCATTGATGTTAATCCATTGATTGACGTTATGGAGTCCGGCATCGATGGCGCTGGTGTCCGGAACCAAAAGGTCAAAGCAACTGAGATCGGTGTTGGTGGAAGTGGGGCAGCTTAAGGTGAACGGCTTGCCGTCCTGCAGGGTGAGCGCCCAGTTCGCTGACCACCCTCCCGCAACCGCGTTCATCACGCCATTGTGAATTAGGTGTTGCCTCCCGTTTCCAAAGGGCAGAAGGTAGGTTCCGCTGAAGTGAACAATCTGCCGGACGTCATAGTCGCACAAGGCGAAATCCTGCTGGATGCCGAAGCCCGGCAGGTAGGGGGCGCGATATCCGCCGATGTCGTTGTTGAGAATATCGCGCGTGTCGGTCATGCACTTGGAATAAGTGTAGTTGGTAAGGAATAGGAAGCCATTGGCAAAACGCCGTTCGCCGTTGAACTCCAGGGCATTGTAGTTGGCGTCGCCGTTGGAGACGTTGAAGGTGCCGCCGGTGGCAAAGTCGGGATAGAAGGCATAGGTAAAGGAGTTGGTTCCCGGGGGAAGTATCTCCGCGACTGTGTTCATGGACATCGCATCATCGTGTAGATGGCGCGTGGTGGACCCGACGTAAGCCACGCTCACGGTAGTGCTGGGCGAAAGCAGCCGTTGGATGGTGGCATTCCAGTTTTGCACCGAGGGATCTTTCCAGTTCGGGTCCGAGCCGATAAAGGGAATGGCCCGCTCGAAGCTGGAGACGCTGGTGGAACTCAGCGGGACAGCGGTCAACCCCTCTTCCAGGGTCCCTACCCCGGGGGAGTTCGCGCTGATCGGGGTCACGGCATTGGCCGCGGAATATGATGTCGATACCACGAAGGGGAAGGCGTTGGTGCTGCGCGCACTGAGGCCCTCATTCTCCAAGCCGCCATAGAAAATGGCGTACCCGGCTCGCAACACCAGCTTGGAGGTTGGATGATAGGCCAAACCGAGGCGCGGCCCGATGTCACCGTAGGACATGAACTCCCAAACCGGTCCGTTGGTGGGGGAGTAGGCGATTTTATCCGTGGCCAGCAGGTTGATGAACCCCTGCGGCACAATGCTGTCACGGTAGGCGGGCAGGACGTATGTGCCGGCGCCTGGTCCAGGATCCCACAGGCTGGCTTCAGCCCCGAAATATTCGTGCGGGCGCCCCTCTGAGTCATAGCGGACTCCCGCGCTTACCGTAAACTTGGGCGTCACCTTCCAATTGTCCTGAACATAGCCGGCGATATAGAGGCGGCGCATCTCCGCCATCGTGCGGAAATTGCTCGCCGCGACGGTGTTGGCGCCGCCAAGGTCGTTATACGCAGCGACGCCATAAGTGGAGTTCTGAGGCGTGAGCAGGAATTGCGCCACGCCTGTGCTGCTGTCCGTCTTATTCACCACGGAGGTGAACTCGCCGTTAAACGTAAACTGGCCGCGGGAGGTGGGCGGCGTCAGCATGGGGAAGCGAATGTCCTGAAACTCAAACCCGGTGCGGATCGTGTGGTTGCCCTTCAACTTGGTAAGATTCTCCGTGGCCTGAAGCGTGTTGCTCCACTTGTTGCTGGGATTCGTGGCGGCAGAGCCGAGCAACGCATAGGAGCCGATGTAGAGGCCGGGCAGCCCGCCGTTTTGTGCCACTTGAGGGATTCCCTGGATTCCGTATTGACCCGGGATGTTATCGATGTCGTTGCCGTCAAACTGAAGCCGGATGTCGTGCAGGCGGCTGTAGCCAATTCGCGCTTCGTTAATGAGTGATGATGAAAAGGTGTGCGTTTCACTCAAGGCGTAGACCTGGGCCTGGGTTGGCCCGCTACCCGGACGGCTGGCGGCGCCATCCGCCACTCCCGGGAACGGTCCAGGATAGACCAGGTTCGTCTTCGCGAAGCCGTAGCGGCCGAACAATGTATCCTTCTGGCTGAAGTTATGATCGACTCGAACATCGAAGGTATTTGCTTCAGTGCTGATCACCGGAGCGTCTACGAAATTGTTGGAAACACCGGAAATTGAGGGGCTGGGGAAAAGGTTGAGCAGCTTGATGGCGTTGGCGTCCAGGCGGCCTGCGGGAATCATGTTCATATTGCCGATGGCTGCGGCCGTCGTAAAGTTGGTCATGCCCACCAGCGAGCCGTTATAGAAGGGATCGCGCACCTGGCCGCTGGCGGTGGCGGTGAGTCCAGTGACCGTATCCACGGAACCCGAGGTTACGTTGCGCGTCGTGGCGGGATCGAAGATCGTTCCCACGGGAAAGCTGCGGCCCAAGTCGTCTGTCCGCGCGGCTCCCGACTGCCCGGCGATCAGGTCCTGAAAATTCGTGAAGCCGCTGGAGCTTTCCGCGGCGGTGGGAATCGTCTCCGTGTAGGGGTTCCCCTGGCGAATGCGCGTGCCCTGATAATCCCCGAAGATGAAGGTCTTCTTGTTGGCGCTGGGCTTGCCGAGCGGTCCGCCAAAGGTGCCGCCGAATTGGTTTTGCCGGAATTCCTCCTTGGGCTCGCCCGCCGCGTCGATGAAGAAGTCCGTAGCGTCCAGCTTATCGTTGCGCAGGAACTCCCAAACGTCCCCATGAAACGCATTCGTCCCCGACTTGGTGACGGCATTGAGCACCGCTCCTGCCGAGTGCCCGAATTCAGCGCTGTAGTCATTCGTCTGCACGCTGAATTCCTGCAATGCGTCAGGGGGCGGCATGATCACGTAATAGCTTTCGTTCACCAGGTCGCCCACGGCGCTGTTGTTGTCGATTCCGTCGAGCATGTAATTGTTCTGGTCGGCGTGCACGCCATTCGCAACAAAACCGCCGTTCGCGGCCAGCAGGCGTGTATCGGCCTGGGAATTGTTTACCCCCGCGCTCAGTTGGGCCAGAAAGCTGGCGTTCCGTCCATTCAGCGGAATCTCATTAATGGTGGTTGTCCCCACCACTTGCTGCAGAGCGGCGCTTTGGGTTTGCAGGGCCGCTGCGCCGGCTTTCACCTCAACGAGCTGGGTGACCATCCCCGGCAGGAGGGTGAAATCCACAGTGGCGCGCTGCTGAATATCCAGACTCACGTGCGCGGTTTCGGCCTTCTCGAATCCCGGCGCCTCGACGTCGACTGTGTAAATGCCCACCTTGAGGGGAGTGAATTGGTAGATTCCGTCCGTCCCCGTGACTTTGATACGCGCGAACTTGGTGGCCTCGTCAATCAGGGTCACGCGGGCATTGGGGATGACCGCACCGCTCTGGTCGCGAATGGTCCCGCCGATTGAACCCGTGTCAACTTGCGCCCACAGCCCGGAACATCCCAAAGCAACACAGGCAAGCAAAAAGGTGATTCGCGCGGCGCGGCGAATGTCCTCCGCGAAAGACTTTTTCATCGTCGTATCCTCCTGGTTTTTTCAAGCCCCGAGGGTCCCGACATCGCAGAAGAGCAAGGATTGGCAGTATTGCTGGGTTGGAAATTGAGTTTGAACCTGCCAGGGCGGAGGAATGAACCCGAAGGACGAATGTACGAGCGCGCAATCGTCCAGCAGAAACACGTCGCTGCTCCCCCCAGAAACGCCATGAGCAACCACTCAAGAAATCCCTGAATTTACAAGGGTTTACCATATTGGATATCAGATGTCAAGGCGACAATCGGAAGATTTGGCGGAAAATTGTGGTTTAAGGAAGCTCAATTTGAATTGGCGGGCCTGAGTATAAGCGCGGACGTTCCCCACCCGCGGTCCATTTCTGGATTTCAAAGGCGCACGTGGAGATCCACCGGCTGACGGAGGCTACAGAATTCATCCGTCAATTCATCGTGGGGGGAGCAGGGATCGTTACCCGGCCGGTGGCAGCCCATTCCGTGCCGCGCACGAGCGTGATGCGGAAACCGGAGCCCTTCATGGAATTCACGTCGTGCCCGAGGGCGGTTTGGAAAACTCTTCCCGAGCCGTATTTCACCGTCCAGATCAGGGGCTCGTCCTTCCCTGAACCGCATCCCCCGCCGTTTTTCCCGCAATTGTGGGGGTCGTCAAAGGCCGTCGCCAGCAGGTGAATGTTGGGCTGCATCGAGAGTCCGTGGTAGAGCTCATCG
>JASHTY010000298.1 GCA_030040315.1 Terriglobia bacterium
GTGAGCGCGGAGCGGAATCCGGAAAGGTGCGTGCCGCCGTCGACGGTGTTGATGTTGTTGGCGAAGGAAAAGACGTTTTCCGCATAGCCGTCGTTGTACTGAATGGCGAATTCCATGTGGACGTCGTCGCGGTCGGCCTCACCGTAGATGGGCGTGGGGTGAAGCACATCTTTGTTCTTGTTGAGATGCTTGATGAATTCGGAGATGCCGCCGTTGTAATGGAACTCGCTCTGCTTGTTGGTGCGCTCGTCCTTCAGGCGGATGGTCAGGCCTTTGTTCAGGAAAGAAAGCTCGCGCAGGCGCTGGGACAGCGTGTCGAAGTTAAATTCGATGGACGAAAAAATCTGGGTGTCGGGAAGAAAAGTAATCTTGGTTCCCGTTTTCTCCGTCTTGCCGGCGCGCTTCAGGGCGGCAAGCGGCTTGCCGCGCTCGTAAGACTGCTCCCAGGTGTAGCCGTCGCGCCAGATTTCGAGCTCGAGCGATTCAGAGAGCGCATTGACAACTGAAACGCCCACGCCGTGCAATCCGCCCGAGACTTTATAGCTCTTGGAATCGAACTTTCCGCCCGCGTGCAGGACGGTCATCACCACTTCCGCGGCGGAGCGGCCCTCTTCCTTGTGCATGTTCACGGGAATGCCGCGGCCGTTGTCCGTCACGGTGACGGAATTATCGCCGTGCACCACGACGGTAATCAGGTCGCAATAGCCGGCCAGGGCTTCGTCCACGGAATTGTCGACCACTTCCCAAACCAGGTGGTGCAAGCCCACGGGCCCGGTCGAGCCGATGTACATCGCCGGCCGTTTGCGAACCGCTTCCAGACCGCCCAGAACTTTGATGCTGTCGGCATCGTAGTTCTGGTTGCCGTCGGGCTTCTTGGTTTTGCGCGATTCCTCGCCCTCGTCGTTCTCCTTCTCGGGTTTCTTGGGCTTCTTTGGGTCGTCGTCCTCGTCGTGCTCTTTCTGTTTGCTCACTGACTCAGCGTCCTCCTAACTGATTTGCTGCTTGCTCAAGCCTCTGCCGGGGAAATCCGCATCGACAGACTTTGGTTGCGGGAACTTAATTGGGAGCTTATTGCGCGGTTTTTGTCCTAGGATTTCCTCTCGTCTTTCGCTACGTTAATTAGAGAAATTATTTCCGGGTACTGGAAGGGCGGGGCTTCACCCCCGCCGATACGGAGAGCACCATTGATGCGGCCTTTAGGCCTTGAAGCAACGTCTCTTCAGGGGCTAAAGCCCTTGCAGAAGGCGCCGTTCCTTGCGGCGGGGCTGAAGCCCCGCCCTTCCGGCGCCGCATCAAATGCGCATGGGCATGACCACATAGCGGTATCGGTAAGCCTCCTGCTCCGACGGCCGAAGTTGCCCGGCGCTCTGTTCGTCCTTCAACTCCAGGCGGATCTTCCCGCCTTCCCCGACGACTCCCAGGAAATCGAGGAGGTATTGATAATTGAAGCCGATTTGCATCGCTTCGTGGTCGTAGGCGGCGTCAAGCACCTCGTGGGCCTCACCGTATTCGCCGCTGGAGCAGAATACCTCAACCTTGTCTTTGTCCACCTGCATGCGGATGGCGTGGGACCGCTCGTCGGCCAGCAGGGCGACGCGGCGGATCGCCGCCGCGACTTTGTCCTTGTCCATCTCCACCACCTTGGTATTCTCGCGTGGAAGGACGGCCTCATAGTTGGGGAATTGCCCGGTCAACATTCGAGAAATCAGCACGCGGCTGCCGATGCGGAAGAAGAGGTGACTCTCATCCTTGGAAATCTCGACAAGGGTATCTTCTTCCACCTCCGCAATCAGACGAAGGAGTTCGGCCATGGCTTTTTTCGGCACCAGCAGGCGCAACTCGCTCTTCAGTCCCTGTACCTGGACATCCCGCTCGACCAGCGCCAGGCGGTGGCCGTCCGTCGCCACCATGCTGGCGCTCTCCGGCTTAAGGAGAAGCAGCGCGCCGTTCAATGTGTAGCGTGACTCCTCATTGGAAATGGCAAAGATGGTTTTTTGAATCATGGCACTGCAAACATTGGCGGGAAGTGAAGCGAGCGGTTTGGGAACGTCGGGCAACACGGGAAAATTATCCCGCGCCATTCCCACCAGCTTGAAGGAAGAGCGTTCACAGGTGACCTGCACCCAGTGATTTTCGAGCACCTTGAACTTTACTTCGGCATCGGGCAGGGAACGGATGATTTCAAACAGGCGCTTGGCGGGGATTGCTCCGGCGCCGCCCTCCTTCACCTTGGCAGGGCACCCACAGCGAATCCCCAGGTCAAGGTCCGTCGCGCTGATTCGCAAGGTCGACTCATCAACCTCAAAAAGCAGGTTGGAGAGGATTGGAATGGTGGTCTTTTTTTCCACCACGCCCTGCGTGAGCGTAAGTTCCTTAAGGAGGTCGTTCTTGCTGGTAGAGATTTCCATAGAAATTATCTCTCAGGAAATAGTATTTAGTAGCAGTGCTGTGGATATGTGGAAAAAATCAGAAATGCCAGTCGTTGTGCAAGTTACAGGCATTCCGACTGTTGATTCGTCTCCGGGAATTGTGGAAAGGTTCGAAGTTTTGACGCCACAAAAGAATTTCACAAGTCTCCTGCCAGGATTAATTTTGGAAAACCTCACAACCTTAGTTCAGACTATCGCGTAGCTTGTTGATAAGCCTGTTTAATTCTCTGTCAGTCTCGCGCAATTCAGCGATTTTGTTGATGGAATGCAAAACGGTCGTGTGATGCTTTCCGCCGAACTGCCTGCCGATTTGCGGGAGCGACGCCGGGGTCAATTCCTTGGCCAGAAACATGGCAATCTGCCTCGGATGAGTTACCGTATGGCGGTTGTCTTTAGCCTTCAATTGGGCCAGGCTGAGCCCAAAGTGCTGGCAGACGGCGCGCTGAATGTGCTCGATTGACACGCGGCGATCTTCGAGATCCACCAGGTTCTTCAGGACCTGCTGCGCCATCGCCAGGGTGACGGCGGCGCCGGTGAGTGAGGCGTATGCCAGCAGCCGCGTCAATGCCCCTTCAAGGTCCCGAATGCTGGACTTTATCCTTCGAGCCACAAAGTCGCTGACATCGTCAGGCAGAGCCACCCCTTGGATTTCACTCTTTTTGGCCAGGATGGCCCGCTTGGTCTCGAGGTCGGGGGCTTGCAAGTCGGCCGTCAACCCCCAGGCGAAACGCGAGCGCAGGCGCTCTTCCAGCCCGGGAATTTCCCTGGGCGGGCAATCGCTTGATATTACGACTTGCTTTTGGGCCTCATACAGCGTGTTAAAGGTGTGGAAGAACTCTTCCTGCGTCCGCTCCTTGCCCGCGATGAATTGAATGTCATCCATCAGAAGAATATCGACGTTGCGATACTTGTCGCGAAACGAGACCATGCGATCGTAGCGGAGCGAGTTGATGACCTCATTGGTGAAGTTCTCGGAGGAAACGTATGCCAGGCGCCGCTCCTTCCACTTGCGCTTGATCGTGTGGCCGACGGCCTGCATCAAATGGGTCTTGCCGAGCCCCACGCCGCCGTAGAGCAGGAGCGGGTTGTAAGCCTTGGCGGGACTCTCCGCTACAGCCTGGGCCGCGGCATGGGCGAACTGGTTGCAATTTCCCACCACAAAAGTGTCAAAGGTGTAGCGTGGATTCAATTGGTGGTCCACAGACTCAAAATCCAGTTTGGCTTGAAAAGCCTTGCCGTCGCTCTTCTCGGCCTGCTTCTGGTCAGAGTCCTCCTCAACCACATAAAGGACCTTTTGCGAATTAAGTTTGAGGTGCGCAAGGGCTTCATTGATGAGCGTGCCGTAGTGTTCCTGGATCCAATTCTGGAATTCGCTGTTGGGAACGCGCACCACAATGGCATCGTGATTGGCGTGGCTGAAGCGAGTAGGGCGAAGCCACGTCTGGTAGCTCTGAGTGTTTACCTTCACCTTCAGATAACCCAGGATTTCTTGCCATGCGTTCATGGTGGACTCAGAGGGAGAAAAATCGGCCCGCCCGGTCGGCGGGGAATCCCCCCGCTCCGCGGCTAACCTTACCTGCGCACTTGATTGGATGGGCGTTGCCAGAGCGCCTGAACCTTCACTAACCGTACACAGTTTCATTCCATTTTTTTCGTGCTGAGACCACCCCAAGAGGGAGATGTAACATGTCAGAGATGATTCGTTTCACTTCCCTAATATAGCACGAATCCGCCCCAGAACAACACCGCGCCAAACCCTTTGAAAATCGCGCCTCGCAGGCTTCGACCGCTACGCAACCCGCATGAATACTGCCTTTTTCAAGCTCTGCGCATTTTCATGAAACCTCACTCGTGCCCGGAGCGCAGGAAAGCTTAGACCATACTCTCAGCGCAATCAAGATGTGATTGAGAATTGGAAATTCGATGAAAATTGCATTGCGATACTGGAAGGCTTGGGCGGTAAAATGCCTGCATCAACCGCTTGCAAATCGGCGAGGTCTGAGCATATCCTGCCCTTGGTTTTCTACGATGCACAGAGTACTTGGAGTGATTCCGGCGCGACTGGAGTCCACGCGATTGCCGGGCAAACCCTTGCGAACCATCTGTGGCCGCCCCATGATCGCCTGGGTGTATGAAAATGCACGCCGCGCCGCGGGCCTGAACCGCCTACTGGTGGCGACAGACTCTACGGAGGTTGAATCGTTCTGCCGCAAGCACAGCATTCCGGTCATGATGACGTCGCGCGAACACAAGTCCGGGACGGATCGAATGTCGGAAGTCATGGCTAAAGAGCCCGCTGAAATTTATGTGAACATCCAGGGGGATGAGCCCATGATTACGCCCGTTCATGTGGAACGCCTGCTGGTTCCATTTGAGCAGGCGCCAGAAACGCAGGTCTCAACCCTGAAAGTCGCCATCGATGCCGATGCCGCGCTCGACCGGAACGTGGTGAAGGTTGTGACGGACCTTGCGGGGAGGGCACTCTACTTCTCCCGCGCGCGGATTCCCTTCGATCGTGACGGAACAGGACCCGTGCGCTACTTCAAGCATCAGGGATTCTATGCGTTTAGAGCCGGGGCATTGAAGAAATTCCACCACCTTCCGCCATCCCCTTTGGAGAAACTTGAGAAGCTTGAGCAACTGCGCTTCCTGGAAAATGGGATTGAAATTGCCGTGCTGGAAACGCCCCGCGATACGATTGGCGTGGATACGGAAGAAGACCTGCGAAGGGTCGAGGAGTATTTCCAACGGGAACGGACAGAAAGGTAGCGTGCGATGCGCATCAAGAAGGCAACAAAAAAATACGAGGCGTGGCTGGCGAAGCAAATCACCATAGTTCCAGCTGACCTTGCATTGAAGCACACCCGCATGGCTGAAGACCCATTTCAGTTTCTCCGCGCCACTTTTTATCGCTGGGTGCAGATGTGGAACCACCTCTGTGCGGATCTGGCGCGTGCGCCGCGGGTGCTGGCGGTCGGCGACCTTCATGTGGAGAACTTCGGCACGTGGCGCGACCAGGAGGGGCGGTTGATCTGGGGCGTGAATGACTTCGACGAAGCCTATCCCATGGCCTATACCAACGACCTGGTGCGCCTGGCGGTGAGCGCACACCTGGCAATATCTGCAAACCATCTTATCCTCAAGCACGAAGAGGCCTGCGCGGCCGTTTTGGCCGGTTACCGCGAAGGCCTGGAAAGCGGTGGCAAGCCGTTTGTGCTGGAGGAGGACAACAAGTGGCTTCGGGAGGCGGCCACCGGCGAATTGCGCGACCCGGTCCACTTCTGGGGAAAAATGAACGGACTCCCGTCCATTCGAGGCGAAGTTCCCAAGAGCGCGCGAAAGGCTTTGGAGGACCTGCTGCCCGTTCGCGACCTTGCTTATCGCGTTGCCCATCGCGTGGCGGGCCTGGGAAGCCTGGGGCGCGAGCGGTTTGTGGCGCTGGCGGATTGCGATGGAGGCCGAGTGGCGCGCGAGGCGAAAGCGCTTTGTCCCTCAGCGTGCGTGTGGGCAAAAGGTGAAAAAGGCTCGAAGAAGATTTTCTACGAAGAGATCATCACAACTTCCGCCCGCGCCCTTGATCCCTTCGTCCACCTGCGTGGCCGATGGATCGTGCGCCGGCTGGCTCCGCATTGCTGCCGCATTGAGCTGTCCGCAGTTCCGAAGAAGCGCGATGAGGAGCGCCTGTTGCACTCCATGGGATTTGAAACCGCAAATATTCATCTTGGAACCAAGGGCGCCATCAAGAATGTGCGTCGTGACTTGGCCAAACGGAAGCCCGGCTGGGTCCACGAAGCAGCGAAGAAGATGGTGGATGCGGTGCGAAAAGATTGGGAGGAATGGCGGAAAGGGTAACTCTCTGTCTCCAGCGTCGCAGG
>JASHTY010000299.1 GCA_030040315.1 Terriglobia bacterium
TCGAAGACCACGCGCACGCGCAGGCGGGCAAGGTCGATGGGCGCGGCGTCGGTGTGCGGATACATTCCCACCGGCGTGGCGTTGATGACGGCATCGACCTCCAGGCTTTCGGCGCTTTCCCAGGGAACCACTTGGGCCGCCAGTCCGCGCGCCAGGGACCGAGCCGCCGCTTCACGCCGCGCGGTGATGACCACTTCCGCGCCTTCCGCGCGCACTGCATACGCCGCGGCGCGCGCCGCTCCGCCTGCGCCCAGAATCAGGATGCGGCTGCCCGCCAGGCGCAGGCGCTTGGTCAAGACCTCCACCACCGCGGCGGCGTCAGTATTCCATCCGAGCCAGCGCCCCTGCTGCATGGCCACGGTGTTGCATGCGCCGATGCGGTGCGCAAGAGGGTCCACCCAGTCCAGCGCGCGCACGATGGCACGCTTGAAGGGCATGGTCACCGCGAACCCGCGCAATTCGACCTGGCGCGCGAAGGTCAGGAAGTCGGCAAGCTTATTCGTCTGGCAGGGAAGGAAAACGGCGTTCACGTGTTTGGCTTGAAAGGCTGCGTTCTGCATGGCAGGCGAAAGCGAAATGGATGCGTGCGAGCCCAGCACGGCATAGGGGTGAGTGTGGCTGTCCAGCCGCTCGACGCGATAGACGGAGCGCATGACTTCGGCGGAAATCTGTCCCGCCGCAGCCGGCGAATGGTTGAGCGGCGCCGCGTAAGTGAAAGCCGAGCCCCACAGCAGCGAAAGCAGCCGCGAGGGGATTCCGGAGGCGCCCATGGCCAGCGCCACCAGCCTGGGATTGTGCCGGCGGTGGGTCTTGAGCGTGCGTTGGATCTGGAGATTATCGCGGAGATGCCGCGCGTGTGTGGCAATCTTTACCGCCTGCACGGGCAGACGCACCAGCCGGCGATAAACGCCGGCAAGAGACGGGGTAATGTGAAAATTGTGGTAGGAAACCAGGACTTTGGCGGGCCGCAACTCGCGGAGAATCTTTGCGCCGCCCCTCTGCACGCTTTCGAGCTCAACATCAACCCACTGGCAACCGGCGCGCACTGCCGCCGCGAGGATTTCGATCTGCTTGGCCACCGATCCCCGCATCATGCCCCCGGCCACCGACAATCGACACGTGGCGATGGTCTGGGGGAAGTGCAGCCGCATCAGCATCTGGTGGAGTTGCGATTCAAGGTCCGAGAAGTCCTGAAGGTAATCGAGGCGAAGTTCGTAGCCGACGGGCACACCAGACACATGGGTGGCCAATGCCTCCATGGCATTGAGGGTGGGCGCAGCCAGAGTGACGAAAATGTGGGGCGAGCTCGGCTTGGCCAAACTTCGGTCCTCATCGGCGCAGGATTCCGGGATTCAAACGATTGAATATAAAGGTTTTGGGGCTAAAAACGCAAGGAAATTGAATGGCGCTGATGCTGCCAGTGAATGGATCATTGCACGCGGCTGGCCGACCCGCTGCCTGGGGGAGGTGGAGGTGGAACCATCAGCCCCAATCCCTGGAGCAGCAGGACGGTGCGCTGGGCAGAACCTCGCCAGACAAGCTGGCAGCCTTCACCCTGGCAATTCTGGACGTAGACGTCTCCGCCCGAATACTCGAGGCTGCAATTCTTGAATTTGCAATTCACAAAAACGCCTTCATCAAGAACTATGTGCTGGCTTTCAAAAACCTGGTTCTCAAACCGGTTCATAGGGTCGCTCGGCAAATTCTATCGATAGCGTGTCATCACGCGCCGCACCACGTTTGGCGAATACAGGTCGCAAGAAATCAGAGTGCCGCCATGAGGCTACCATCCAAGCACGGGGTATGCAAGTCGCCGCACTCAGAAGTCAGGGATACGTCAAAGTCGTGCCGATTTGGAGTGCGGGAGCTTGCTCCCGCTTCTCTGGCTGGCAGCAAGCTGCCGGACTCCATAATTCGTCCCGCTCGCCGCGGCTGCCACAATCGGTTTGTTCGTTTGGCTGTAGTATTCGCGGGGAGTTCGATTACGCGCGCCCGGCACCCTCAGCCCCTTGGAGTGGAGCAGATTCCCCGGCGGCCACCGGCGGGCGCAGAAGCGAGTCCACGCCCAGCTTCAATCGCACCAGGGCCGCGGAGTGGAGCTGCGAAATGCGCGACTCATCCACCTGCAGTCGATCGGCGATTTGCTGCATGGTCAGTTCCTTTTCATAGTACAGGTTGATGACCAGGCGATCGCGCTCACGCAGATGGGAAAGCGCCCGGGCCAGAATCTCTTTTTGCTCACGGCGGTAGCAAAGCTCAAAAGGGTCCGCCGATTCGTCCGCCAAAAGCCCCGGTTCAACCGGGCGGCTGGCCAACTTCGAAGTGGGACCGGCCGAGAGTGTGCGCGTGGCACCGTCGGATCCTGCGCTTTGCGTTTCGCTCAGCGTCTGGTGCCACTTTTGTAGGGTCAAACCCATCGCCGCGGCCATTTCTTCATCTCGAACCGGACGACCGAGTTTGACCTCCATTTCGCGGTAGACCTTTTGAATGGTCTTGTTTTTTCGCCGCATGTCGCGCGATACCGGGTCAGCCCCCCGCAGGCCGTCCAGAATGCTGCCGCGAATTCGGTGGCGCGCGTAGCTTTCGAGCTTTACTTGCTTGGACGCGTCAAATTTCGCGACGGCATCAACCAGGCCCACCACTCCGTTGCCGATCAGATCGTCAAGTTCGACGTGCGCCGGCAAATGCTCCCGAATTTGCAAGGCGATGCGCTTCACGATGGGCAACATTTCGACCAGCAGTTTTTGCCGATCCCTTGCTTGCTTCATTTCTTTGCGGGCAAAGGCACGGACACGCGGAGTGAGCAGCGGCCCACGCTGAATCAGCCTTCGACCAAAGGCGGGTGCGACTGCGGCGCTGGAGAATTGCTGGTACGTGGGAATCGGTTGAGTTGCCATAAGAACCTCTCAAATGTCAGGTTGTCACTCCGATCGCGGACCTTGCGACGAAGGACAGCGCCTCTCGGCCTTGGCTTATTCCGGGCAGATTCAGGCAACACGTCGCCCGCGGCGTGGAGACTTCACCTTCACGCTCGCATCGCCCTTAGCACTTTGAGTTCCGGCGCTGCCATTAGAATTTGCAAAGATTGGGCCAAAGTTCTGCAGCGAGGGTGGGAATGGGACCTAGATTAACCGATCATCGGCGTTGCAGTTGGCGAGCACTCCCGTCTCACGCCGCCGACGGCTGATTCGCAAAGCAGATTGTTCACCCGCGACCAATGTGAAGCATTATCTAAGTCAATTGATTTCAATAACTCGGAGAACCGCAGGCGTTGAAGGCCTGGAAACTGGCATCAGGCATTACACGCGAGCCGTCGGATCTGGGCATACGGGCCCAAGCTGAAACTTGGCACAAAATCTCCCGCCCGCAGAGCCATCGCCAGGTTCGTCGCCATGCAGCCGCGTTTCAAAACGGGATTGCTTGCGGCGACCGGGCAGAGTGTCGATCAGTGATTTCTGCAGTCTCCATTTGCAGCTACCCTCATGCTCCAAACTTGAACAGCCGATAAAGTGAATGAGAAATGTGGAGCTCGTCGCGCGCTGGTTGTCGGACAGCAATTTCCTGAGTCCACTGGGAGTTCGTTGACCGTAAGTACCTGATGAATGCGGATTTAGGATGTAGGAATCTGCCGGGGAAAAATCGGGGACATGGCTTCGTGCACGTCCCAAAACTGAAAGGAGGCCGCAAGTCGCCGTTTCGCACGCCTGGCTCTCGACGGCTGCAGTTTAGACCGTGCCCCCCAAGAAATATCGAATATCGGCGGAAGGATACGGCGGCCTACCCAGGCATTTCCAAATTGGCACTGGATTTCCAAATTGGAACCAGTGAAATCAGATGGGAGGGTAGAGAGAATTAAGTGGCGCTAATTTATTTGTAAATTCTAACGCTGCACGCAGCTTGCCAGAGCCTGTGTTTGTTGGCAGATCTAGACCGCGCCGCGACGAGTCGCATGCGGGCGGGAGTCGCAGCTGAAGGATTCACCACCGTGGCAAGGGCATTCTGCCTGTGACCAATGCCAGAATTGACATGCCACAGCCCGTGCCGCGACCACGGCTTTTAATCCTCCGGCATCATCGTCGGCGATCGCCTTGAAGTGCCGCAGAGAAGGGCGTAGGACGCCCATCTCTGCGCTGCACACTTAGCCCGAAAAAACCTTTTAAGGGCTGGGCCAGCTATTAAGCCAATTTCACACTGCTCGACGGAGGTGATGCCCGGCTGACCGGGGACACGATGCGAGTGACGAAGCCAAATCGCAACATGCGCAAGCCTGGAGCTGTTCCGGCGCCGGGGACTGCGCGAGCGACCGCCGCGCCCAGCTCCACAGCAGATCTCTCCCCGGACCTGCACCTCGCCAACCGTTCGACTCTGGCGGAACTGTGTCCCGGTGACATCGTCTTTCTGGATGAGATCGCCACCCTGCGCGAGTGTTCCGCACCCGACTTCATTGCCGTGCTGGCGTGCCCGTGGTGCGGCGCTCCGGGATTGATTACTGGCGCGCAGTTTTCCGGGTGCACGCCAATCGTCTGCACGTCAAAGAACTGTTCAGGCTTGTTCCGCATCGTCAACGAAGCTCAAATCGTCCCCATTCCGCCCATTTGAATCGGCACCGGCTCAGCCACGCCCTTGACTTTGTGCAGCCAGTCGGAGAGATACTACTGCTGCATTCGATTCTCCGTGAGGACATCGTGCGGGCCGTAACACCTTTCCTGATGGCGTCGATTTTGCTCTGTGCCGCCAGCGCTTTCGCGCAATCAACGGGCAAAGAATCTGCCGCCATCCTGGAAATTGGAGCAGCTCCTTCGCTCAGTGTCAAAGGCGGCGGATGGAGCTTCGGCCCCACAGTCGCGGTCGAATTTACACCGATTGAGAACTGGTTGGAAATTGAAGCAGGCGTGACCCCATTTTTCACGCGCCACTCGTCGGAATGGGATACCGATCTTCTCTTCAAGAAACCCTGGACCTTGTCGCGCAAAGCAGAGTTTATGTTCGGCGTCGGTCCGGAGTGGATTCGCACAAGCCAAAACAACGTAGTCACAAACTCCGTGGGCGGCGAAGTTGCGCTGGACTTCATGTTTTGGCCCAAGGCCAAGCATAGGTTTGGCTGGTATCTTGAGCCGTCATACGACTACGATTTTGGAAGAGGGCACGATCAATCGGTCAGCATCTCCGCCGGCCTGCTGATTGCAATTCCTTGAAGGTTTCGGCCGAGCCCTGTCGGCTTACCGATTTCCCTTGGCGTGGCCATTCGCGGAGCGCTCGTTCAGTCTTCTGCCGCAACGACACCCACTCGTTTGCTTTTCTCCTTTTGCCGGGTCATAATCGCCCCACCTCAGCCAACAAATCGCCCCCGTTTTGAGGGTAGTTGAGTGGTTCAGTCATCCCAAAGGTCCATTGGCAAGATTCTTACGGCCCAAATCGTCCTGCGAGGAGTCTGCTATGAATCCTACCCCTTGGTTCTGCTTGCCGGTTCTGCGTTTTGAACATCTTCTTGCACGAACGACCAAGCGAAGCAAGCGGTGGCGATTGAAGGGTATTGCGTTCACACTCGGCACAGGTCTTCTCGCCTCTGCGGCGTTTGCCGGGGCGCCGTCCCTCCCATCCTCGCTGGATTTTGGCAGCCAGACGTTGAACCGGCCAAGCGCGCGCCTAAGCGTCACGATGAAGAACACGCAGGCGGGCCCATTGACGGTCAAAAGCATCGCAATCGCGGGTGATGCCGCAGGCGATTATGCCCTGAGCGGCGACTGCCCCCTCAGCGCTACTCTTGAAGCGGGGAAGAGCTGCACGATTATCGTGACCTTCACTCCTTCGGCCGCGGGCCTGCGTGCTGCAAAACTCACGATTGCGGATGACTCGCACACCTTGCTACGCACAATAAAGTTAACGGGCACGGGCTCAACGGAAATAGAATCTGGGATTGCCAGCGGAGCCGTCGACGGCGCAACGTCCAACCAACAAAGCTCGGAAAGCGCCTCCGGTGCAACCGTCTCCGGCAAAGAGTCGGCGCATCGCCCGCTGAAGCCGGGCGCCAGTACCGGCAGCGGCCTTCTACCCACCAGCCTGACCCCGTTGAGCACTACGGGCAGCGCCATTGGACTGGTGTCAATCGTCGTGTCGCCGGAGGATCCTTCGATCGGTGCGGGCGGAACAGTGCAATTCACTGCCACGGGTGTCTACGATGACGGCACGTCGGTGAATTTGACGTCCTTGGTGGGATGGGGTGCGTCCTCACCCAGCATCGCGTCGATTAACGGTGCAGGCTTGGCGACGGGAGTGGCAGCGGGCAGCACGGTGATCACTGCGACTTACGCCGTGGTCAGCAGCCCGCCGGTGGTCAAGGCTGATAGCGTTACGGTGGGCGCTCCGCCCGTCGTAGTCAGTTCGCCTGGCATCCTGAGCGGCTCAACCACGCTCACCGTGACGGGCCCCACCGTGGGCTTTTCTTTTACCGGCAGCCTGAACACCGCGCGCATCGATCCCACGGCCACGCTGCTGGACAACGGCACGGTTCTGATTGTGGGGGGCATTGGTAGCACGGGTGTCCTGGCCAGCGCGGAGTTGTACAATGCCGCCACGGGGAGCTTCAGCGTGACCGGCAGCCTGAATACTGCGCGCGAACAACACACGGCAACCCTGCTGAACAATGGTTTGGTGCTGATCGCGGGAGGCTTTAATTCCACGGCCGGCTCTCTGAGCAGCGCTGAGTTGTACAATCCCGCCACGCAGGCATTCACATCAACGGGCAGCCTGAACTACGGGCGTTATGCTCACACGGCGACGCTTCTGGATAACGGTTTAGTGTTGATTGCGGGTGGCTTTGGCGTCGGCTACCAGAGCAGCGCGGAGTTGTATGATCCCGCCACTGGCACCTTCACCGTCACGGGCAGCCTGAACACCGCGCGCGTTAATCACACGGCCACACTGCTGAGCAATGGCCTGGTGCTGATTGCGGGAGGCCAGGCTTCCGGGGGAGCTGCCGTGGCCCCGGCGGAGCTCTACAATCCGGCCACCGGAACCTTCACCGTGACGGGCAGCCTGAACACGGCGCGCTACGATCATACTGCCACAGTGCTGGACAATGGGCCGGTATTGATTGCGGGGGGCTATGGCTCCAGCGGTTACTTGAGCAGCGCGGAGCTGTACAATCCCGCCACTGGCACCTTCAGCTTGACGGGCAGCTTGAACACCGCGCGCTATCAACAAACCGCAACGCTGCTGAACGACGGTGGCGTGCTGATGGCGGGGGGCTATAACTCGAGCGGCTTCCTGAGCAGCGCGGAGTTATATAATCCCGCCGCCGGAACGTTCACCTTCACGGGCAGCCTGAATTCGGCGCGCTATTCTTACACAGCAACACTGCTGAATGATGGCCAGGTGCTGATGGCGGGGGGCTATGGCAACAACCCCGAGTACCTGGCAAGCGCGGAACTGTACCAGCCAGCCACACTCACCCCGCCGGGCTTGGTCTCCCTTTCTCTAGTGCCTGCCGGACTCACTATTCCCCTGGGCAGCGCCGTGCGCTTCAGCGCCTTCGGAACTTACACGGGGGGCGAAACGCAACAGCTTGCCGAGGTCACCTGGACCTCCTCAAACCCCGAGGTCGTCAGCATCAGCAATGATGCCAGCAATGCGGGCGCGGCTTCTGCCGCGGCGCCCGGCTCCGCGACTATCACCGCCTGTGCGGGCTCCATCTGCGCCTCAAGTGATCTGGAAGTCAGTCCTCCCCTGGTCTCCATTGCCGTTACTCCGGCTAATCCGTTGCTTGCGCCCGGAGGGTCCGAGCAATTCTATGCCACCGGGACCAACGCCGACGGCAGCACGGAGGATCTGACCTCGGCGCTCTACTGGAGTTCTTCCTCCCTATCCACCGCCACCATTGGCTCCGGAGGGTTAGCAAGCTCACTGAGCGCCGGAATGACCACCATCACGGCGGCGCTGGGCGCCGTGCAGGGCTCGACCACGCTGACCGTTGCCACCGGGCCGGTGGCGACCGCCAGCCTGAACACTGGCCGGGCTTTGAGCACCGCCACGGTACTGCCGGGCGGCTCGGTGCTGGTTGCGGGAGGCGTCAACTCCACCGGTGCGCTGGCCAGCGCGGAGCTTTACGCCGGCGGATCCTTCAGTTACACCGGCAGTTTGAACACGGCGCGTTACTCGCACACGGCCACGCTGCTGAATAACGGTTTGGTATTAATCGTGGGCGGGTACAACGCCTCCCAGGGCGCCTTGGCCAGCGCCGAGCTTTTCAATCCCGCCACCGGGACATTTGCCTACACGACTACCACCCTGAATACGCCGCGCTACGGCCACACAGCCACGCTGCTGTCGAGCGGTCAGGTGCTGATCGCGGGCGGGTACAACTCCGCGGGCTTCCCCTCCGCGGGCGAGCTCTATGACCCCACCACGCAGGTGTTTACTTTAACGGGCAACCTGAACACCCCGCGCATGTATTCCACCGCCACGCTTTTGCCCAACGGGCAGGTGCTGGTCGCCGGCGGCGCCTTTTACGGCGCCCAGGCCAGCGCGGAGCTGTACGATCCCCTGACCAACACCTTCAGCTACACCGCCGACTCGATGAGCGCCGCGCGCTACCTGCACACCGCCACGCTTCTGAACGACGGCCAAGTGCTGCTGGCGGGCGGATATACCTTCAGCAGCTTCCTGACCGCCGCCGAGCTCTACAATCCTTTGTCCGGCACCTTCACCCCCACCGGCAGCCTGAATGTCGCGCGCGATTGGCACGCCGCCGCGTTGCTGAGCAATGGAACGGTTCTGGTGGCGGGAGGGCAGAATAACGGAGGGTCCCTGGCCAGCACAGAAGATTACAATCCCTTTACCGGGGCTTTTACACCTGCTGGAAATCTTGCCAGCGCCGTCGCCGCGCCTGTGGCTGCGCTGCTCCCGAGCGAATCGGTGCTGATCGGCGGAGGATTTGATGCTGCCGGTTATTTTGGCACGGCCGGACTCTATATGCCGGATACGTTTTCCCCGCCGGAACTTCAGTCAATTTCCGTTGAGCCGTCCACGGCCACCATCTCCCCCGGCACGAACCAGCAATTTGTGGCGATAGGGACATTGAGCGATGGCAGCACGCTGCAACTGGCCGCCGTGACGTGGAGTTCGTCCAATACGGCGCTGGTTCAAATCAGCACGGACGCTTCCAATCCCGGGGAAGCGTTGGCGGTTTCCAACCCCGGCGCCAGCACCAATGTCACGATCACCGCGGCGGTGGGAAGCGTCAGCGGCACAGCCACGCTCACGGTGCGGCCCACGGGATTTGTGTATACCGGCAACTTGAACACTCCGCGCTATTCTCACACTGCAACCCTGCTCAACAATGGTTTAGTGCTGATCGCGGGGGGCGTAGGGCTGGGCGCCAACCCTGGCCTAAGCAGCGCGGAGTTGTATAATCCCGCCACCGGGACCTTCACCTTTACCGGCAGCATGAACAATGGGCGCTACCAGCATACGGCAACGCTGCTGAACAATGGATTGGTGCTGATCGCAGGGGGCTTGGAAAACACCATTTATCTGACCAGCGCGGAGTTGTACAACCCCGACACCGGGACGTTCACGATGACGGGCAACCTGAACACCGCGCGCGAACTTCACACGGCAACGCTACTGAATAATGGTCTGGTCTTGGTTGCAGGGGGCGTAAACTCCGGCGGCGTCTTAGCCAGCGCGGAGTTGTACAATCCCGCGACCGGGACCTTCACCGCAACGGGCAGCCTGAACACCGCGCGCGATGATCAGACGGCAACGTTGTTGAACAATGGTTTGGTTCTGATTGCCGGCGGCAGTTACAGCACCGGTTGGCTGAGCAGCGCGGAGTTATATAATCCCGCTACAGGAACCTTTACCGTGACGGGCAGCCTGAACACTGCGCGTGATTCACATACCGCAACCCTGCTGAATAATGGCTGTGTGCTGATTGCGGGAGGACAGGGCAACGGCTTCGCTATCCTGAGCAGCGCGGAGTTGTTCAATCCCGGCACCGGGACCTTCGCCGGTACGGGCAGCATGAGCACCGCGCGGGCAGCTCACACGGCGACTCTGCTGAATAATGGTAGCGTGCTGATCGCGGGCGGCTCTAACGGTAGTAACCTGGCCGGCGCGGAGTTGTACAGTCCCGCCAACGGAACTTTTGCCTTGACGGGAAGCCTGAACACTGCGCGCAGTAACCACACAGCAGTTCTGCTGGAAAACGGCATGGTGCTGATCGCGGGGGGCACCTTCGAGGCGGCAAGTGAACTTTACTGATCCTCTCGCACGTCGGATCTCCCGGGGGAACCCGTTAGCGCGAGTCGCCAGTCTCCCGAAGGGTAGACCGGGCTACCTGGCTGTATCAGAAGTTTGTAGTCAGGCGAGTGGCAAAACTCCTTGATGGCCCGATGGCGTTGCCAGAGAACAAGCCCCCGAAGTCGATGACGTCAAGCACGTTGGTCAGATTTTCTCCGTCGATCTGGAAGCGCACTCCCATGCGGTCGGTTTTGTAGACGTCCACTCCCGCCGAGGCGCTGATTTGAAACGAAGGATCAATTCGTCCGGCGGGGAAGTCGATGCGATTGACCACCTGCGGGCCGTACTCGGCGAGCGCTTGACCCACAGTGCCCTGGAAATCGAAGGGCAAGCCGGAATCGTATTGAGCACCTCCGCCCACCCAGAGGCGCCGCAGAACCTGGTAGCGAAGTCGGCCGCGAAGCGTGTTCCGCTGGTCCTGTGAATCCGGGAAGTGGCCGGAAGCAGGTATGACGGCATCATCGCCCAGAAACAGGCCGCCGGTGACGGGGAACCAGGCGTTGCCCACCTCATAGGAATAGCTTAGGAAGCCCGAAAAACCATGTGATTCCGGCAACTCTAACTTCCCCTCGGCACCGTAGATGATGGCTTTGCGAAAGGCGATGGGGAAGCTGATGGTGGTGTTATCGATCTGATCGTCGTCGGCATAATTGTTTACAAAGCGCTCGAAGTAATTGGCATCCAGCCGGAATTTGTTCAGAAATGCCTTCGTCAATCCCGCTTCCATATAATTTCCCACCGACGGCTGGACGGGCAGTT
>JASHTY010000300.1 GCA_030040315.1 Terriglobia bacterium
GAAGTGACCAAGGTGCATGAGGACTTTGTCCGCGGGACGATTGGGTCGGCGCTTGAGTATCTGAAGCGGCGGCCCGTTAAAGGTGAGATCACTTTGTTGATCGGTCCCTATGCGGAATCGGACGACAGCGCCAGCCGTTCGCCTGCCTCATCGATCATTTCTGAAATCCAATCCGTCATGACGGCGCGCAAGGTGGATGAACGCGCGGCGTTGAAAATTGTCGCCCGCGAACGCGGCGTTTCCAAGAGCGAAGCCTACCGTCTGCTGCAAGCTGAAAAGAGCCGCAGGAATTAGGCCGGCCGGAGTTCCCCCGCCGGTGGCGATGGGCGGATTTTGCGGGGCGGCGACGCCGGTAGGGGGGGAGATAAAATAGGCTAGATGCCTGCGTAATTCCTGTAAAAAGGGGGGGCGGGTTGCGTCAAATTACCCGCGTAAGGTTTGCCGTTTCGGGGTTCTACAAAATCCTGTAACTACTCGGACTTTCTGTCGCCCCTTGCGTTCGTTTTTGAAAGACGGCCTTCACCGGTCCTTTGTTTTCAATCTGTTCTGGGCTTCGTTTTTTACCGCGCCTACAAAGCCTTTATTTTCCGCAAGTTCTGGGCTTCGTTTTTTCGGGCATTCTGCCGCCCATCATCGAGAGCAGCCCAGATCGCGCCATCGGGGTACGTGAATTCCGCATCAAAACACCTACATTCAGGGAACAGAGGCAATTTGTGTTCCATTTTTACGCCGCATTAGCTACTTTGTGGTAACTGCTTGAGGCTAGAGCCCTTTAAAGCCCGCGGCGTACAGATCTTGCCCAGCAGGTAGAACCGGCCACTGCGGGATTTCACCCACCCATTGGGTGATTTCCCCCACTTGGGAAAGATCAAATCTTTATTCCCTTAATTCCCCCTCACCTTCATTCCCCCGGCGGTCCAGCACGGATTTCCTGGACAACCTGGCGAATGGCACTCACCACCGCGTCCGGGGCCTCCAGGGGAATCATATGTCCACTCCCTTCAACAACGCTGTGCTGCCCTCGGCTCGATAGCTGCGTTAATTGCGGGATCAGCTCGCGAGTCCAGACCTCATACCAAGCGGCGGCGTCTCTAGCCGCCGCCGGGTTGCGAGGCAAATACCTCTTTCCGGCAGTCAGCACAATCAAAGGACGATCACCGAGATTTCCCGCCGCTCTCACCTCATCCGCACTCACTCCCAAATTCGCCTCCTCGCTTTCAGACCCGGCAATGGACTTCGGCTGAAAGATAAGGGCTTGTAGCATGGCTCGCTGGTCAGGCGGAACGGTTGGCGGTATAGCTGAAGGAACAATATGGCTGATGGCTCGGAACAGTCCGATCCAGGAAAGCGCCGGCGCTGATAATCTGACCAGGGTTCGTATCGGTCCGCGCGTCTGACCGGGCCCTCCCCAGCCTTTGTCGTTTTCACTTGAGACATCTACCAGGACCACGCCGGCGACCTCGGCAGGATTTTTCCCTGCAAAAACGCGAGCATTGAATCCTCCAAATGAATGGGCGACGAGGACGTAAGGAGGGGAAACCCCTGCACGCCGCAGAAGTTCGTGCAGATCACTCGCAATTGCCGCGCTCGTCCGTGGAAACGGGCCCGGATCGCTCCAGCCCTCTCCCGCCCGGTCGTACCAGCACGCGCGAGTAAACTTCGCCGTTGAAGGTTGCACGAGCATCCAACTGGCGCCTGGCATACTCAGCCCGTTTTCCATAATTACCGAAGGGCTGCCTTCGCCTGAGCAATAAATGTTGAGCGTCCGCCCGCCGATATCCACCGAGTGGCCGATTTGCGGAAAGCGCTTTCGATCTTGCCACTCCGCCAGTTGCTCGTAAACGAGGCCGGTAATGATGACGGCAACGGCCACAAGTGCTAGGCGCTTCAGTATTACTTTTGCGCGTTGTTTCATCTGCGTACATTCGCCCGGAAAGCAAGGGGTAAGCAAGGGGCGGGAAAGCAACGGACAGACGGAACGTTACACTGGTTAATACAGATTCGTGTAGCGCAGAGTTGCCCCGTTTTCTGGGGCTACTCTGCGGCTGGTGGCGGACTAAGTCCAGACGTCACGTACAACAGGTCTCTTGCCGCAGAGTAGGGCCAAGAGCGCCCAACTCTGCGCTACGCCTACGCCGCTAGAACAGGATCTTGAGCGCGAACTGGAGTTCTCGCGCTGAGTTGGTTTGGCTTGTAACTACGCCAAACGATGACGAACCCTCGGTTTGGTTCGGCACTCCGAACTGCACGCGGTTAAATAAGTTGAACGATTCGGCATGAAACTGCAGGGTGAAGCGCTCGCCTACGTGAAAGTTTTTGTAGACGGAGAAATCCAGGTCGTTCACTCCCTGCGCCCGCACGTTGGGCAAGGTGCGGCCGACATTGCCGAAGGTGAAGGGGCCCGGCTGTGTGAAGCAGGCTGTATTGAACCACTCCCCGATGCGGCTCACGGCGGACCCGCTGAGAGCGGCGCTGTTAGAGCACCCGGTAGCGCTGGGGTTGTAGTTGGGCCGCTCCGTGGGGTTACCGGAATCGGAGGTGTTCGAGGCGCTCAAATAGATCGGATTGCCCGTTTGCAGCGTCAGAATGCCGTTCGTCTGCCAGCCACCCAGGAACCCGTCCGTCACCCGCCCCCAGTTTCCTCCGAAGTGCTGTTTACGCCCGAAAGGCAACCGGTAGACGGCTGCGACGGAGAGATGCTGGGAGATATCACTGGGGTCTACGGAGTAGTCTGCATTCAGATCGTAAATGTTCTGATGTTCCACGTCGATCCCCTCATTGGAGATGTAGCCGTAGTCGTCGAGCATTTTGGCGTTAGTGTAAGCGACCAGGAGACTAAGGCCGGAGGCGAATCGCCGCTCCACCTTCAATTGAAATGAATCGTAGTTTGAGTCGCTGCCGATGGGGTAATCGGCTTCCAGAGGGGAGAACTGAGGAAAGGGGGATTCCAGGTCGCTCAGCGGCACGGTGGCGGAGTCCAGAGCACCCGTCTTGATCAAGCCGTAAAACGGGTTGGGTACCGACCCTTCCAGGGCCGTGCCCAGGGCCATGGCGGAAGGGAGGATTTGGTCCCATGCTCCTCCTTCGCCCTCCTCGATCAAGTGAACTCCGTGGCTGCCCACATAAGCCGCGGACACCATGAAGGACCCGGGGAGTTGTTGTTGGATGTCAAAATTCCACTGCTCGACGTAGGGAATCTTGGAGTTGGGATACGGATCGGCGATGGTGGAGCCCAGCGCGGTCGCCAGCCCTAAGGTATTTCCCGTCGGGTAGACGAAGCCGGTCGGGAAGGGATTCGTAAGGTAATTCGTCGGCGTGAGGCCATTCTCCGAGCCGACGTAGTTGGTGATGGCGCTGAACCCGTCGCTGCCAATTGTGCCGGCGGCGCCTTCAACTCCGCCGCTGTAAAAGAAAACGCCGTACCCGCCGCGAACCACGGTGTTCTTGAGGGCTTGATAGGCAAAGCCAAAGCGCGGCCCAAAATTACCCCATTGGGTTTGGAACTGCCTGCGGCTGGTTCCGTCCACGCCAACGAACTCCAGGCCGCCCTGCAGGTTTGCGCAAACTGGACAATCTGCCGCGCCCGCGGCGGCGGCCACCTGGCTGGCGATAGGACTCACCGCGGTCGGATCAAAGATATCCATCCGGTTGTATCGTTCCGTGCGGGGCTGCGTCGCGTCCCAACGGAGGCCCATATTGAGGGTCAGTTTGGAGCTGAACTTCCAGTCGTCCTGAAGGTAAAGGGCATAGGATCGGCTGGTGGTCGCGGCGATCTTGTAATCCAACTCAAAACCCCCGCTTCCGATACCCAATAACATGGTGGCGAAGCCGTCTCCGGCGGTCGACGAAGCAACATTAGGGTTTGGCCCTTGAGTGAGCGACTTGGCGAAGCTGTAGGTGCCGTCCTCTTCGTTGTCCTGCAGGGTGTTCAGTTGAGGGACCTCAAGCTGGAAACCGAAATTCAACGTATGGTGGCCGAGCATCCACGTATTGTTGACGGAAAACGTATGCTCGTTGGCGGCGATAATGGCAGGGGTAGAACCAGTGACGCCGAGGTTCACGTAACTCGCGGGTTCAATTTCTGGAAAGGCGAGGGCGTTAGCGCTTTGGGCAATATAAGAGGGGAAGCCGAGGTTCGTGGGATTAAAGCCCGCGCCGGGAGAGTACTCATACACATGCATGCGGGAAAATCCATAGCGAAATTCGGTGAGCACTCTCGGGGACCAGATGCGGGTATAGTCGAGCGCGACGTTCGTTCCGGTGTTCGTCTGGTCTTGAATATTGGCTGCCAACGCAATGGAGGAAGGAAAGTAATTTGCCGGGAGGCTGGTGAGATAGTGTTGGGAGAAGCGCGTGAAGAAGCGATTTCGCGCGTTCAGGTCCTGGTCAACTTTTATGTCGTAGTTATTGATATTTTCTATGGCTTTTCCGGACTCAACGAAGTTGTTTACGCTCCCCGCCGCGTTGGGCAACGGATAGTAATTCGCAAGGTTGGCCGACACCGAGTTGATCTCCGTGGTCGGAATTGTATTATTGGGAAAAGCCGAGCGCACATAACCGGTGCCGCTGGCCACTGTAGTGTTGGGATCGTAGATCGTGATCGCCTTGCCGGCAGACGTTTCCAGGGCGGAAAAATTACCGGTGCGCGTGGCGGCTGTGGGTACGGTGGTCGTCGCGCTCGAAGCCGAGCCCTGCCGCAGACCTTCGAAATCTCCAAAAAAGAACGTCTTGTCACGCCCGTTATAGATTTTCGGAATCACCACCGGGCCGCCCAGCGTAAATCCAAACTGGTTGCGCTGGAACGACGGAATGGGAAGGTTGTTGGAATTGTTAAAGAAGGTGTTGGCATACAACGCGGAATTGGTCAGGAATTCCCAAACGTCTCCGTGCAATTGATTGGTCCCCGACTTGTAGATCAGGTTGATAATTCCCGAGCCGGCGTCGCCAAATTGGGCCGAATAGTTGGCGGTTTCCATTTTAAATTCCTGGGTGGCATCCACCGGGGGAAACACGGTGTATCCGGCGATGGGATTGACCAGCGGCGGGGCGGAGTGAATGCCGTCGATCAAAATCTCGCTGGTGCCCGGAATGCCCCCGTTCACCTCCAGGGCGAGTTGGTTGAATCCAAGTCCGACGCTCCCCTGAACCCCGGGCGCAAGAAGCACGAACTGGTAGGTTTCGCGCGCGTTCAAGGGAAGGTTCATGATCTGGTTCGTGTCAATCACCTGCCCCGAATCTGAGGTTGTCCGCTCCACCAGCGGCGCTGCCTCGGTTACTGACACCGTCTGGGTGACTGCGCCAACCTCCAGAACAAAATGCTCCTGGTCCTTCTCGTCGACCTCCAAAACGAGCGTGTTCGACACGAGCGTCTTGAATCCGCGCGCTTTGATTGTGACCGTGTACGGACCCGGAGGAAGCGAGGGCGCGAGAAAGAAGCCGTCCGTCCCAGTAGTTACGCGGGTCACCTCGCCCGTCGCGGTGTCTTGAATTTCCACGCTCGCCCCCGGAACCACCGCGCCGCTCGGGTCGCGAACCTCCCCTTGCAGCGATGCCGTGATGACTTGAGCGCTTGCGCACCAGGGGAAGAGGAGCCACAGGAAAAGCGAGAGCGATAGGAGTTTCTTTAGGTGATCTTTCACCGCGTCCCTGCAAGAAGAGAAGCAAGTTTGATACGCATTGTCAGGGATTGTCCTTAAAAATGGTAAAGCAAAGCAGGGCATTCCCGCCCTTACCGAAATTGGGCGCACCATCACGTCACCCCCAGTGAAGATTTTGAAAGAGTTTGGACGCTCTGACCCGCCGGACACCTGAGGGACCAAAAAAGGGAAAGAGCACCCAAAGTCCGCCCCGAACCATATCGCCAGCGCATGCCCGTGTCAAGAGTTACGCGTTGTGGGTACGCGGCTCACGGGTCTCCCCGCTGAGGCGAGATGTCAGGATGCCTTTCCAAAGCGGCGGATTCTCCTTCGAACGCTTTCCGTTCAATTGCCTGGCCGGCGGCCACTTCCTCGAATGTATGTTGAGTGGGAGGTGTTAGCAGGCTGACGATCACCAAAGCGGCCGAGCCGATCAGCGCGGCTGCGATGGCCGGGTTCGCCATCAAAAGTGCGGGCATGGGCAAATACATCGCTGCCAGCGAAATCGCCGGCGTAGCGCCGAGAGCCGCGATTGCGCCCTGCCAGGTTGTGCGCTTAAAGTAATGCCCGGCCAAAAGAATCACCGCCAACCCGCTCATGGTGACCGGCAAAAAGCGAGTCACGAACCCGACAATGGTTCCCGCATGCAAGGCCAGAGCGGTACAGGCCACATAGGCGACAGCCAGCGAGCGGCGCGCGACTGAAATGGGGTTTCGCGCGTATCGCCGCATCACAAACGGAAAAATGTGCCGCACAAAGAAGCTGCCTGCCGCCATGGCATTGTTGTTCGCGCAGGAAACGATGGCGGAGGTCATGGAGATCACCACCAGCGCCGCCAGCCACGCGGGCAGTGCGTGCATCACGAGCCAGGGCAGAGCCTCATCCGGCGAGGGCAGGTGGGAATTGAGGCGGAATGCATACATCCCGACGATGCCGATGATTGTTGAGAACGCCATCACGATGATGCCCGCGGCCACCATGCTCGAGCGGGCGCCCCGCTCCGTGCGCGCGCTGTACATCGCCAGGCGACGGCCGGGATCGGCGATAACGCTCAGCCCGAGCGCGACAATCAGGCCGGCGACTGCCCCCTTACCGTACGAAGCGACGCCGAGGAACGATGAATACACGGCGGGAGTGGCCTGCCGCAAGCCCGCCATTCCGCCGCTCTGGTGAAGCGCGGTGTAGGTCAGGAACCCGAACCCGCATAACAAAATTCCGGCGTTCAGAAAATCGGTGTACACCACGGTTTTCAGCCCGCCGGGAATGGAAATCATAGCCATAATCAGTCCGGCGAGGATAAGGCAGAGTTCCGGTCGCAGCCCCGTGACCGCACCCAGAACGCTGCCGCTGCCCATGATCTGCACGGTGAGCCAGCAGAGTTGAGAAAGGAAAAGGGTGAAGTTGGAAAACTCCACCACGATGCGGTTGGCGCCGTAGTAGCAGGCGATTTCCTCGCCCAGGGTCATGAACTGGTAGCGGCGCGTGCCGGCGAAAATCGCACCGGTCACTGCCGTGCCCAGCCCCAGGCCCAGCGGGTAGGCGCTGCCCGCCCAGCCATGTCTGTAGGCCAGGCCCGGCGCCCCCACCACCACTCCCGTGCCGATGCAGGTGGCGGTGATGGTTCCGGTGAGCACCCAGAAGGGCAGGCCGCGCCCGGCAACCAGGTAATCCGCAGTTTTCTTGACGCGCGCTGTCCAGAAGACGGAAGCCGCCAGCATGAAAGCGGCATAGAGGGCCAACCCAATCGCAATCGCAGTCTGTATGCCCAATTTTTATATGAAGCGGATCTTCAGGACGCGCGCCAGCCGCCGCAGAGTCGCCGCGTGGTGGCCAGCGAACATTACCAGATGATGGGGCATGCCTTCATGGCACAACTCCTCGAACCACTCCCGAGGATCTTGCCGGTCCAGCCGTGCCAGACCGTTGGTGCCCATCAGGTGCCGCTTGGGTTTGAGGGTCTCGCCTTCGCGCGCTGTCAGGTAATAGACGCCATTCAATCGCCAGAATCGCAGCAGCGTGATCGGCATGCCGGCACGAATCGTCGATTCGATCACCGTCGGCTTCTTGATGTTAAAGTGCCGTGCAATTTGCGGGCCTCCGGGTTCGCCCACAGGGGGGGAGAGTGAGAAGGGCGCCGCGCCGATGTGCCAGAGAGTGATGGTCTCTGCATCGTGCTCGAGCCAGTCAGAGAGATAGCATCGGCCCATGCCCAGGCTCTCGCCGATCCAATTCGCGAGCGCGCCATCGGCATCGCCTTCGCAGGTCACGGCCCGTCCTTCGTCCACCAGGCGGGCGAGCCCCAGGTAGGGCCACTGGCCAAACACGTTGGGCATCTCCGGCCAGCAGCGCACGGAAAGCGCGTCCAGATTCTCCGTCTCCAGAAATGCCTTCATGGCCAGGTACAGCCGCGAAGCCATGGGCAAATCTTCGTCCGTGGTGTCTTTGTGAGGAATGCCCATCGCTTTCACTTTGGCGACGTCAGCGGCCACAGCGTCTTCGCCGAAACTGTGGACCATATTTTCAAATTCGATCAGGCTGTACGTCTGGAGCTGAACCCCCAATCCCTGGTGAACCGTGAAGGGGTCGGCGCCCATAGCGAAATATCCGGGCGCCTGCCCGCCCACCACTCCCAGGCGCACAGTGCGCAACCGGCGCACGGTTGCCGCCACTCGCACGGCCTCGGCGAATCGCTGTTGCGTCTCCGGCGCGTCGGGGTCGCCATAAACCAGCTCAAACGTGTGCCCCATTTGCGCCAGGGTTGACGCCCAAGCGTGCACACCCACCAGGGAGCAGGAACTGATCAT
>JASHTY010000301.1 GCA_030040315.1 Terriglobia bacterium
TTTTTCGAACCAAGAGGCCCAGCAGTGCGCCCATGAAGTTGCGAACGGGCTCATTCAAAGTCTCGGCATAAACGGCTTCCAATCCCGATCCGATATAGATGACCCTGCCCTCACCAAGCCGTGAGGCGACAACTGCAGTACCAAAGCGGCGCCGATGCCCGCGGTCGTAAGTCTCGGCAATTCCTTGCCCCTTTGCCTCGAACATCACGACCTGAGAATCCTGGGGGAAATCGCGATCGGGAGGAATGCGGGCAATGAACGTGGAGGCCGCTCCCCGCATGTACAAGTCCGGTATCTCCACTGGCTCGGGCGACAGCAAGGTGGCCCCCAACACGTTAGCCAGTCCGAAGTCTTTGCGCACACGGCCGAATTCATCGGCGATCGACGTTAGGTGAGTTGCCAAAAGGGATCCGCCGCCCTCCACGTATTTCGTCAACATCGCGCATTGCGCATCGCTGAGGCACACGGCATTGGCAGCGTAGATGAGCGGGTATTTGGACAACCGTTCAGCCGTCACTTCGAAATCCAGGAATGGCTCCGCGTCGTAATTAAGACCCTTCAAAAGCTGAAACGCGCCGTAATAGTAATTGCGATAGCTTTCACGGACGAATTTCTCGCCTTGGTACCATTGAGCGGTCTGCGCTCCGGTCAATATACCCACATCCGGTTGGTAAGTGACCGAGCGCAGCAACTCCTCGTGCCGGGCCGCGAAATCCATGACCTTCTTCAAGCCGCCTATCGTGGGACCATCAAGAACTTCCGCGGGTTCGTAGAACAGGCGATTGAGCCCCCAATAGCAGTAGCCAGCCCCTGCCGCCGTGGCCACTGCGGCGTCCAGAACGAGACGCTCGCCTTCCACCGGCGCGCTGTACCATCCGCGCACGGTTTTGTCTTTAAGGTGTTCGCGATTGTATTCCGTGTGCGAGCTGATGTACGTCCAGATCACTTTTCCGGTGGACTGACCGGTGCGCAAATTGAAGAGCTTTTCCTCGGGCGTGTCCGCTGCTTCGAACATGAACCCGTCCACGTGGCGATACGCGCGCGACCTCCAGTCACCGTTGAGCAGGCCGGTATCGTTGTACACGACGGGGACGTCGCGCACCTGCCTGACCAGTTCGCAGACCTCCTGCATGAAGGCTTCAACCACGTCGTGCGTCAGCCATTGCTGATACTCGAAATCGTCATCCCAGGTTGTTTCGGCATTCTGCAACGGGATCCCCTTCCCTCGCGCCCGCTGATACGCCGCCTTGCAGTACTGGCAATGGCAGTAGCGCTTCCGCTGGTCCATGCCCTGGTAGGGTCCGTCGAAATACATCAGGTCCACGGGATAATTGGTCACCACCTCGCGCACTGCGTTCAGCGTCTCCTGACGTATCGGACTGTTCAAACAGCCCTCATAGAATTCTGTCCAGCCATAGTGCCGGGTCACATAAGGACGCCCGTCGGCGTCGTAGCGCATCCATTCGCGATATTGAGGGTTATCGGCACGCACATCCATGAACGGATGGTTGAGCGGATTGTATGCAACCACCCTCAGACCCGCGCTGTGAAACAGCTCAATCGTCTGGTGAAACGGGTCGCGGTCACCGAGCTCCGGATGGCGCGGCATTTTGGTCCGAGTTGGATAGAAAGCCAGGTATGAAAACGTAGGATACCGGATGGCGTTGCAATTCATGCGCCGTACAAGATCAAGAGCTTTCTGTGGTTCATAGTCCAGCGACGGGTAGAATGGTGGGGCGTACCCCTCGGCAATCATCAACCGGATGCTCCTGATCCAGTCGGAACGGGCCTTTCTGTGAGTCGTGTCATCGGCCTGGATTGATGGCGCCGACGGAGTCGCCTTCGTCGCGATCGTCGCGAGAGCCGCGCCCGCGCTTGCCCGTTGCAGGAGCTGGCGGCGGCTGATTTTCTTCATGGACAATCCCCTTTCCCGCCTCACCGCAAGTCGCCCAAGAATCTCACCGCCTCGCTTCAGCGTCAACACTCGATCCCAAGTTTTCAGAATTGTTTTGGGAAAGACTTCGTGGCAACATTCTGGCCCGGTATTGAGGAAATATGACGAGACGAGAATGGATCGAACTGCTCAGCAAGTCTGCCTTGGCCGGCAGCCTGGCGAGTACACCGGCGACGGCAACTTCACAGAGCGCCGCCCCACAGGCGCATCCTCTCGACATTCTTACCGGAACAGAACCATTAACGGCGACGGGTGACCTTGCGGCCCAGATGGTGGAGGGGCTGCACCAGCATCTGCTTCAACTTACGGCCGCGTCCGTGGAAGCCCGGACAGCGCGCTGGAAGCAGGATTACTCAAGTCACGGGGCCTACGAAGCATCCGTAGAGCCAAACCGGAATCGACTTCGCAAACTGATTGGTCTGATTGATGAGCGAGTTCAGGATACGAAACCTGAAATTCAGCTCTCACTCAACTCAGACTCCGTATACTCGGACGGCGACGGGTATCAGGTCGCGCAGGTGCGTTGGCCGGTGTTGGCTGGCATTGATGCCGAGGGAATTCTCTTGCGCCCCGAGGGCAAAGCTATTAGGGCGAATGTTCTTGCGCTGCCCGATGCGGATTGGACGCCGGAAATGCTGGTGGGTATGGCGCCGGGGGTAACATCGCAGGCCCAGTTTGCCAGAAGGCTGGCGGAAAACGGCTGCAACGTCATTATCCCCACGCTGATCAGCCGCAGCGATGAGTGGTCCCGCAACGCCGCGTTCGGAAAGTCCACCAACCTGACGCACCGCGAATTCATTTACCGGATGGCATACGAAGTCGGCCGGCACATCATCGGCTATGAGGTGCAGAAAATTCTGGCGGCGATTGATTACTTTTCGAAGAAGGAGTCGCTCTTTGTGGGTGTGATGGGTTATGGCGAAGGGGGCTTGTTGGCACTTTACAGCGCCGCCGTTGACACGCGCATTAAAGCTGTCTGCGTGAGCGGATATTTTGAAGCGCGAGATGGCTTGTGGCAGGAGCCGATTTACAGGAACGTCTGGTCGCTGCTTCAGGAATTCGGGGACGCCGAACTCGCCGCGCTGATTGCTCCGCGGGCGCTCGTGGTTGAAGCAGCTCGAGGGGTAGAGGTTCCCGGGCCGCCCCCTGCGACGAAGGGGCGCGCGGCCTCTGCAGCATCAGGAAAGCTAGTCAGCCCACAGCTCGCTAGCGTGCAAAGAGAAGTGGAGCGTGCCCAGCCGGTTTTCAACAAATTGGGCGTCCCCGATCATCTGACCATGGTTGTAAGCGCCGACGGACAGGGCGACCCCGGTTCGGAGTCCGCCTTGCGGGCATTTCTCCACGGCCTTGGTGTTTCGAGTGAACTGAAACCGATTGGGCCCGAATGGACACCTTCGAAGCCTGACTTTGATCCCGCCGCCCGCCAGCACCGCCAATTCCAGCAGCTCCGCGACTTCACCCGGACTGCGGTGATGAACAGTGAAGCGGTGCGGACGAAATTCTGGGCGCGAGCGGACGACTCGTCCCTTGAAATCTGGAAGCAGACAACGCCGTTTTATCGACAGTACATCTTGGAGGAGGTTTTGGGCAAATTGCCGTCACCCTCTGAACCCCTCAAACCGCAGTCGCGTAGGATGGATGTTGATGCCAGTTGGTCAGGGTATGAAGTTCTGCTGCCGCTTTGGCCTGAAGTTTTCGCCTACGGCATACTGCTCGTCCCCAAATCGCTGAGATCCGGTGAGCGCCGGCCCGTGGTGGTGTGCCAGCACGGACTGGAAAGTCGAGCGCAGGACCTGATCAGCGATGGCACGCCGGCCGAGCACTACTATCATCGATTTGCCGCCGACCTCGCCGACCACGGCTTCATCGTCTACTGCCCCCAAAATCCATATATCGGGGGCGACAAGTTCAGAAAGCTCGAACGCCTTGCTCATCCTCTCAAACTGACGCTATTTTCATTCATCATCAGCCAGCACGAACGGACTCTCGATTGGCTTTGCACTCTTTCCTTTGTCGACCCCGACCGAATCGGTTTCTATGGCCTCTCCTACGGCGGCAAAACCGCAGTGCGCGTGCCCCCGCTGCTCGACCGCTATGCCCTTTCGATATGCTCCGGCGATTTCAATGAGTGGATTTGGAAGGTCAGCCGCGACGACTCGCCGTTGAGCTATGTCTTCAGCATTGAATACGACATGCTGGAGTTTAACCTTGGCAATACATTCAACTACAGTGATCTGGCCAACCTGATGACACCCCGGCCATTTATGGTGGAGCGCGGGCACGAAGACGGCGTGTCAGTAGATTCCTGGGTTGCTTATGAGTATGCCAAGGTGAAGCGGCATTACGATCGACTGGGGCTAAGCGACCGCACGCGCATTGAGTATTTCAACGGCCCCCACACCATCCACGGCGTCGGGACTTTTCAATTCCTGCATGAGTTTCTCAATTGGGGTGAGCCGTGATAGGGGCAGATGGGCTTTATTCGTGGCACTCGGGACGCGATGTTGAGTCGGCTTGGGGTGACCCGATTTGCTGCTTTTGATCGACCTTGAAAACATGAAAATCAGAGTACTGGTGGCTATTTCGGAGTGTGTGACCATCCCAATCCAGCGTTACGGTGACCTGCCTGGGCAGCCAGAAGATCTGCTTCACCTGTGAAAATTGAACCTTATTGAACTCAATATCCGTGGTCTCCCTGTTCAACTTGACCTTCGGAATGGGAGTCAGCAGATCAGTGGTCAAGCGGACGATTTGGTAGGTGGAAGTGTCCACCCAAGCCAGTCCCTGGAAGTAGGTCTGCTTGGAAACATTTCCGATCTGGAAGCTGCCGTAGATTCGGGACCTTGCGGGCTGCTGCGCGAAGGCGACAACGTAGGCTGGCGAGCCATTTACATTTTGGCGTCCCCAATAATGGAAGGCGCTCCCTTCCTGGTACACGGGGTGAAAAACCAGCGGCGCAGCGACGAATCCCGAGGTCAGCATGAGGTTCTGCTCGACGCCGCTGGGCATGGCGAGGTTGCCTCTCGAGTCGGCGCGGTATTCATCTGTTGTCGGTCCCCAGGGCATCGCGGGGATCATACATAAGTAGTTAAATTTCTGTTCATGCGTCAGGCCCACCTTGCCATTCTTGCTCAGCATTTCCTGATGAATCACCTCAACAGAAATGGTATTGGGGAAATTTGTGTAGAGCTCCGCAACTCTGTGGCCCACGGAAGTCAGGATGGGGTCTAAAAGCGATTGGTCCGCGGCGGGTTCAAATCCCTCAAGACCCTTGGGAGACTGCTTTAAATAGTCGAGGGGCTCTTCACCCCGCTTTTTCATTTTTGCGCTGGCAACCTCAAATGCCTTGGAGTCCTTTTCCCTTTCGGTGATGCGGTCGGAAAGCTCCCGCACACGAGGGGGAAATGCCTTGATATCTCTGCCATTCAGGTACTGGTTGAGCTCATTTCGCGCCTGGGGTGCGGTCCCGGCCCAAAGCAGGGCCTCTGCGTGGAGGAAACGGGCTTCGGGCCCGGCGCCTGCCTCCAGAGCCTTTGCCAGAGTCGCATTGGCGCTTTCCCAATCAAACATCTGACCCTGAGCGCGGCCCAGTTCCTGCAGCGCGAGTGCGTTGTGGGGGTCGTACTTAAGGGCATTTACAAAAAAGTCGCCAGCCTTGTCGGGTTGATGCTGCCAACTCAGCAGCACACCCTCGGCGACCAAGGGCTCAGCCTGAAGCTGTCTCTTATCTTGAATGATCGAACTAACTGTATCGCTGATTTCGGTTTCGGCGTCGTCCCAGTCGCCCCACGCCAATTCCGCAAGGGCTAACATGGTCCTGCACCGCGACCAATTCGGGCTTGCATGCACGACTTTCACCAACAAAGGAACCGCCTGATCATAGCGATTGCGGTCAAGGAATTCCGTCACTCCACGGGAATAGTCTTTTGCTTCGCGGGAGGGCAATCCATCTAAAAGGCTCAGTTCACGCAGCTCGGGAGACATAGCTTTAATAAAATCCCCCTGCGACAACAGTTGGGGGTCTCCCTGGGGGTTGCGCAATGTGAAGATGAGCTTGATGAGCTTACCATTCTTTGCACTCATCGAAACCAATCTGTAAGCATCGTGGTAGCCTTTTTTCGACACCTTTACGGTCACGGTATAATCGTGCTGGGCCTGTGGGTCCACGTAGGAATAATCAGCTTCAAACTCTCCATTAAGGTCTGTCTCGTACATCTTAAAGGGAGAAGCAGGATAAATGACTGCCGTGGCGTGAGGGACCACTTGACCCTGCTGCGTGACAACCTTGCCGACAACTGACGTGTTTGACTGAATTCCGTACGGAGAAATGCTGCCCATCCCCAAACCCGTTGTTTGCGCAAGAAGCGGCATCGATGAGAGGAACAAGATGCAGAATAAAATTAGATTTCGAACGCGTTGGGTCACATTTCCCCCGGTTCTGATGATTGCAATCCGGCGCTCTGCATAATCCGCCACCGCACGGGCGGCGCAGAACTCACGCCTCGCAAAAATGCTGCTTTGGTTACTTTTAAATGCTCAGAGCGCTTACGGCAACCCCAACTCGACTGCTGCGCTTATCATATCGCAAGGTCTTTCTTCTACACAAGTAGAATTCAGCCCGAGATTGAGCAGAATCTAATCGCGCCAGCATCAGTTCAGGTCATTAGCCGAAGTATCGAAAGTTTCTCCAAAAACTGGGCCATCCTTCCATGGGTGCGCCGCACACAAAGATATCAGGATGCATGCGCGTCTCTTCATTGGCAATTCCGAAGTGATTTGCAGTGTGACCGATCAGCGCGCATGCTGCCAGATGGCCGTCGGCGAAAGCCCGCGGCACGCCGACCACGATCAGGAGCTGGGGCGGCGGATTGCCATAACCACGGAGCCAGAATGAATTCATCCCGCTGATGGCTTCCGGCAGGCCGTAACCGGGCCCATAGAGATTGATGGCGCCGGCTTCGCCATAATTTCCGGCAAGGATGCCTAATTTTGGTCTGTATTCAGCAGGCAGAGAATCACGGATATTGGCAATTGTCGCGACCAAATCCGGCCAGCCAATTTCCTCCTGAAAGTCGCCATTGAGCGCAATGACGGTCCGTCCCCAATACGAATCCACCGGGGCCACAGGGAGCATAAAGGCTGCCGACGACACGGCATCCGCTGCCAGCGCGGCCCATATCACGATCCACCCGGCGTATGACCATCGGGCGCGCCTTGTCGCCAGCCAGCGATCTATTTCCACTGCCCCTGCTGCATAAAGCATGGGGTAAGCCGGGGCGAGATAATACCCGCGCCCCCGCGCAATAACGAAAAGAATGAATGGAACAACATACATAAAGCCCATTACTCGAAAGCGGCGCCCCTTTGTCGAAATCAAATAGGCGTAAAGTCCTGTCATCCATATCGGAAAGGCCAGAATGGTTTGATTGAACTGGTCGAAAATAAAACTTTGCGTGCGGCCCAGCCGGATGTCGCGGGCATGAATAGAGCGTGCGAAATCCAGCGTGATGAAGTTATGGCCCACCTGCCAGACCAGGTTGGGCAGCACGATGAACACACAAATCCCAGCACCGTACCAGAGCCACTTGCTTCGCAGGTATCGGCGGGAATCGGTAGCAAAAATTCCCACCATCAGGCCGGCAACAAAAATGAGAATCGTATACTTGGCCATAATGCCCAAGCCAACTGCGCTTCCAATGGCAATCCACCAGCGCGGATCCTCGGATTCAAGCAAGCGGAGGACGCAATAGGCCGTGAGCACCCAGAAGAAATAGTCGAATGAGGTGTACTGAAGGCGCGCTCCTGCCGCGAGCTCAAACGGAACCGCCGCGGCCGCTGCCATCAATTGCGCGCCAGTTCCGCCGCCCAGATGCCGCGCCATTGAGCCAGTCAGCACCAGCGCCAGAGCCGCGGGGAGCGAGGCAAAGAACCGAAAACCCAGCAGAGAAAGTCCAAAAAGCCAAAGGGACAAGCGGCCGAAGAGCGGAGTAATGGGCGCCTGCCAAACGTATCCCCAGGCCAGATGGCGGGCGTCTTCCACTGTGGCCAATTCGTCGCGATGAAATCCATATCGCCCCCCGGTTAACAAATGCAGCACGACGGCCGCGGTCGCCAAATATGCAGCAGGCGGTACCTTTCTCAACCAAGAGGGTTGCGAGGAATTGTTCCGAGGCATGAGGGTCGAGTATGTCAGGGACAAATCAAGTCCGCAAGCGCATAACTACGTGTTAATCTAGAGCGACGTTGCACGAACCCGCTTGCGATGTCATAGGAGACTGATGGAGAAAAGTGCTGGCGCGCAGGAAACTCGCGCCCGGGCCGAAATTCTTGTCCCCATTTTCAATGATTGGGAATCGCTCGCCCGGCTTCTCCGGGAGCTCGATGTCGTTCTTGCCGCGTCCGGAATCCAGCCGAGCGTCACCATTGTTGACGATGGGTCCACCACAACCCCTTCGTCCGAGTTTCTGACCGAAAGATACTCGCATATCGAAAAAGTTGACTTGGTACGCCTGCGCTGCAACCTTGGCCATCAGAGAGCCATTGCCGTAGGGCTGACCCACCTTCAGAAGCGCGGGCACACCGGAAGCGTTGTCGTGATCATGGATGGGGACGGAGAGGATCGGCCGGA
>JASHTY010000302.1 GCA_030040315.1 Terriglobia bacterium
AGAAGTTTTTCTTGCTGTTGGTGGAAGTCAAGTTGGAAAAGCACGGTCTCTTGACTGCGCATCGCCGTCACTTCACGATCCTCAACCCCGCCGCTTCGTAGCGCGCTACATTCCGGTCCGCGCTCACCAGCGTAAGTCCGTCCGTCATCGCCTGCGCGATCAGCATCCGGTCGAATGGATCGTTATGATAATCCGGCAGTCCGTGCGCGGCGTCGATATGTTCCGGCCGCAGCACAAGTGGCGCCGCATTCAACTGCTCCAGCGCCATTCGCCACCAGATCCGCGGATCGCCCACATCGAGCGTGCCCTTCCAGCTCTTCAAAATCACTTCCCAATAGGAAATCGCACTCAGAAAGCTGCGCCCGGCCAGCACTGCGCTTCGCGCCTCTGCAGACAGCCACTCCGGCTCATGCAGGGCCCAAAGGGCCAGGTGCGTATCCAAAAGGTAGCCGCGTAAGGGATCGCGAGCAGCCACTAGCGTTCACCGCGTAATTCTTGTTCGCTGATCGGCTCGTCCCACCCGGGCAGGAGCTTGATCCGGTCGCGCATACCGCCCAGAATCACCTTGCGTTGCTTATTAGCCGGAGGCGGCCCCAGCTGCGCAACCGGCCTTCCATGGCGCGTAATCGTCACGCGCTCGCCGTGCTCCACCAGCCGGATCAACTCCGTCAGCCGGTTCTTCGCCTCCGCGGTGCTCACTTCCAACTCGAAAATTATAGCCATAATTTATGGCCAGAACAAGCTCGCTTCTCTCCGTAGCCGCGCCCTCACAGCAGCAGCTCGAAATCGATGTGCGGAACGCCTTTGTACTTCACCCGCGCCACCTCGGCATATCCGCACTTCCGGTAAAACTGCCCCGCACCCGCCGCGCAATCGAACGCGTCCAGCCGGATCGAATCGAAACCGGCCTCCATCGCAATCCGCCGCGCCTCTTCAAGGCACCGGCGTCCCAGCCCCTGCCGCTGCCGTACCGGATCGACCGCCATCGCGGTCAGATACGCCGGATTCTCGGCGGCGCGAAAGTGCTGTACGTCAATCGACCACGGCTTGCGCTTCTGTAAGGAAAGCGTGGCCATCGCGCGGCCCCGTTCCCGCGCAATGTAGACCGAAGCAAAACTCATGTGGAATAGCGCGCCCCGCTCCGTCGGCCTTCCCACCCAGAACCCCTGGCCAAACCTCGCCGCCAGATCCTCGTTCACGCGCGTCCGCAGCGCCACAAGCTCGACGACGTCGTCATAGTTGGCAATCTGCAATTTCAATCCCGAGTCTCCTCCTCGCCTTCAAGGCCGCGTCCCGCCCCACCGGCATTGCGGCCCTTCGCGCCGCGCAGCTCTCGCGTACACAACATCGCCGCAGATTCTAAATCAGCTCCAACAATCTGTCTCTCTATGAATCAAATGCGCGCGTTCTTGATCGCAACTCATTACCTTTCCCTTCCTCCTTTGACTCAGTGCCCCAGGACTCCCCTCACTTCCGCCGATTTGTTCCTAACGTGAGCCTCTGCTCACGCAACCATGGAACGCACCCGTCAAGAGCTCGAAAGACTCCGCCGCACCGCTTGGCTCATCCTCTTCGTGCCGCTTTTGCTCGTGCTCCTCGGATGCAACGCGCAGTTCGCCGGCTCCTCCGCCGTCCCTGCTCCTGCGCCCGCACCCGTCTCCGCGCCCGCGCCACCCCCCGATCCCCTGTCGCTCGCGCCGGCCACGGCCATCGTCCAGGCCTGGCAGACCCTCCAGTTCACGGTAAACGGCGCAAGCAATCCTCCCATCTGCACCTGGTCCACCTCCAGCGCCTCCGTTCTCGCCTCCTTCGGCCAGGGTGAGTTCCAGGGCCAGCAGGCGGGCAACGCCACCGTCTCCGTGACCTGCGGCGCGCTCACCGCCTTCGCCTCGGTCGCCGTTGTCCCCCAGCCCGTCTCCGGCCCCATCGTCATCACCGCCGGCGGCACCTACTCCGGCAACTGGAACAGCGACGACCCCCAAAATCCCGCCGTCACCATCGCCACCGACGAGCCCGTCACCCTCCAGGACTCCGTCCTCACCAGCCGCGGCCATCTCATCCGCGTGAGCGGCGCCTCTACCGGCGCCAACGTCACCATCCGCAACGTCACCGGCACCGCCCTCGATCCCGGCATCGCCGGCCGTCAGCGCGGCGCCTTCGTCGACGCCTCCCAAATCAACTCCATCGTCATCGAGAACTGCACCATCACCGGCGTCAGCTTCGGCTTCTATCTCGACGGCGGCACCGTTTCCACGCTCCGGATCGTCAACAACATCGCCCTCAATCTCGAAGACCGCGCCAGCGACGGCCAGGGCGGCCTGCTCCCCACGCGCCCCGACCTCGGCCACTTCGTTATCCTGGCCAACCTAATCGCCCCGCAGGGCCTCGAGGTCGGATGGAACAAGATCGTGCAGACCATGGGCCAGAGCTCCATCGAGGACGTCATCAACATCTATCGCTCCGTGGGCACGCCCGCCGCGCCCATCTGGGTTCACGACAACTACATCGAGGGCAACTCCTCGCCCTCGGCGCTCACCAACTATTCCGGCACCGGCATCATCACTGACGGCGGCAAGGACGCGCCCGTCAGCTCCTTCGTCTCCATCGAGAACAACGACGTCGTCCACACCGCCGGCACCGGCATCGCCATCGCCAACGGCCACGACATCACCGCCACCGGCAACCGCATCGTCTCCTGCGGCCAGGACGCCTCCGGCACATGGTTTGCCATGACCTACGCCGAGGGCGCATCCATCTG
>JASHTY010000303.1 GCA_030040315.1 Terriglobia bacterium
CGAGCAACAACGTGCGGGCCCAGTCGCGCGTCAGGGTCATGCGAGAGAGCGCCATCAGGTGATCAGCCTTACCACGAAATGCGTCAGAGAATCCCTCTGTCCCGCCCACCAGAAAGGCCAGCTCCCGCGAGCCGTGCAAAGCCTCCTGTTCCAGCCACTGCGCGAATTCCTGCGAATCCCGCTCGCGCCCGCGCTCATCCAGGAGCACTTTGGTTGCGCCCCGCACCTTTTCCAAAAGCAAGCGCTCTGCCGAACTCAATTCTGCCCTGTCAGCACGGGCTGGACGCACCCGAGATGGAAGCTCTTCCACGCTCAAGCTTGCAAAATGTCCGATTCGCTCCGTCAGATCCTGCTGAATCGCCCTCAGGCGCGCGTCCTTGGTTTTGCCTTCCCAGAGAATTCGAATACGCATCGAGTCACTCTGGCTTGAGAGTGGGCGGCTAGCGGCCAACGCTCACGTGGTGGAACGATTTTCCAGAATCTCCCCGTTCTGGATGGGGACCCTCGGTGCATTTTTCCAGAGGCGCTCCAGATCGTAGAACTCCCTGGCGCGTTCGACGAAAATGTGCACGATAAAATGCAGATAATCCACCAGAATCCATTCGGCTTTCGAGTATCCCTCGACGTGCGTGGGCGCACAACCGGACTTTTTCAGCCTTTCCATGATGCCATCGCATATCGCCTGGGCATGCCGTGTGGATGTGCCGCTGCAGATCAGGAAATTGCTGGTGAATGAGCAGACCGCCTCCATGTCGAGCACTCGCATGTCCAGGGCCTTGCGATCCTGTGCGGCCAGGATCGCTTCGCGAAGTTGCGGTGTCATCGTTGTAAACTTTTCACGGAGGAACCGGGGGCGTACAACCCTTCCTTTAAAATGTATTCCTCCACAAGCTTCGGGACAAGTCCAGAGATGGATCTTCGGGCGCGAACCGCCTGCCGAATATCGCGCGAAGCCATGGCGCTGTTGACATCCTGCAATAAATGGACGGCGCCGTGGCGCAGCCGCAGGGTTCCATCCGTTTCCGGAAGCCGCCGCGCCGGCAACATGTCCCGGGGCGGGACCTGACGCAGAGCGTTCACGTCGCAGCCGGGCCGCGACACGACAATGAATTCCACCGAATCGAGCAGCCGCCGGAACTCCCTCCACTGCGGCAGATCCAGAAAGGCGTCCGCGCCCACCACAAAGAACAGACGATCATGCTGGCGTAATTTTCGCCGCACGGCCCTGACGGTTTTAATGGAGTAATGCGGTGAGCCATCCGCCGTCGGCGCCTCAATGGTGCAAGGAACGAAGCACGGTTCGCCGGCGCAGGCCAGCGCCGTCATCGCATAGCGTTGCGAATAATCCGTCAGGTGGTCGTGAATTTTGTGGGGCGGATTTCCAGTGGGAACAAAAAGCACGCGATCCAGGCGAAATCGGCGTTGTGCGGCCCGCGCCGCCATCAAATGGCCTGTATGAATGGGGTCGAATGTACCCCCGAAAATTGCGATATTCACCCGATCTCTCTATTCCCCGCTATTGGAATTTCTTCCAGCTTCGACCAAAGAGCTTCTTTCAATTCCTCCAGCCCCGCGCCGGTAACGGAGGAAATCTCCATCAAATTCAATCCGCGCCCGGCGCAAAATTCCCGCAGGCGCACCAGGCGGTCGCCGTCGCCCACGGCGTCAATGCGCGATGCCGCCAGCATCATCGGCTTGGCGGCAACAGCAGGGCTGAAGCTCGCTAGCTCGTTCAGAATAACATTGTAGTCTTCCACCGGATCGCGGCCGGAATCCTCCGCCACATCGATCAAATGCAGCAGCAGGCGCGTTCGCTCGACATGACGCAGAAAGCGGATTCCCAGGCCTTTGCCCTCGTGTGCTCCGGCAATGAGTCCCGGAATGTCCGCCATGACGAAGGAGCGATCGCCGCCAAGCCCCACGACGCCGAGGCACGGCGCCAGGGTCGTAAACGGATAATTCGCGATGCGCGGGCGCGCCGCGCTGAGCCGTGAGATTAAAGTCGACTTTCCTACATTCGGGAATCCCACCAGGCCAACGTCGGCGAGAAGCTTCAACTCCAGACGCAGATCGCGCGTCTCTCCGGGTGCGCCTGCTTCGGCCTTCCGCGGCGCCTGGTGCGTCGAGGTCGCAAAGCGCGCATTGCCGCGTCCGCCGCGCCCGCCTTTGGCTGCGATCACCTTTTGACCGGGCGCATCAAAGTCCCACAGTTTCTCACCGCTGGTCAAGTCGTAGACCACCGTGCCGACCGGAAGCGTCACCGTGTTATCCGCACCGTCCTTGCCGTGGCGGTTGGAACCCTCGCCGTGCCCTCCGCGTGTGGCACGAAACTCAGGATTAAAGCGGAACTTCAATAGCGTATTCACGTGCGGATCGCTTTCCAGCAGGATGTCACCCCCGCGTCCGCCGTCGCCTCCGCTGGGTCCGCCGCGCGGCACGAATTTCTCGCGCCGAAACGCCACACAGCCGTTTCCCCCACCGCCCGCGGCCACGTGAATTTTGGCTTCATCGATGAACATTTCGACGATCGGTAAATCAGGTGAGCATATCCCGCGGCGGAGTGAACAAATGCCCGATTGGGCCTTTGATCATCCGGCAAACCCGGTCTTTAGTTGGTTGAGGGAACCAGAATGCTGACGAACCGGCCCAGGCGGCCTTTGTCCTCAAAGCGCACAACGCCGGAAACCTTGGCGAAAAGTGTGTCATCTTTGCCGAGGCCCACGTTTTCACCGGCCCTCAAGCGGGTTCCGCGCTGGCGAACCAGAATCGACCCGCCGGATACGAACTGCCCGTCAAAACGCTTCACGCCCAGGCGCTGCGAATTCGAATCGCGGCCGTTGCGGGATGTTCCTTGACCTTTCTTGTGTGCCATATTCCAATTCCTTTTGTAGCGCCAATCCCGCCCCGGTGGGATCGGCATGTGACGGCCCCGCTCAAGCGGGACCGGCGCTACAATTCCTTATGCTGTCACGATATCTTGAATCAAAACCTGGCTGTAGTGCTGCCGATGGCCAATTGTGCGGCGATACTGCTTCTTGCGCTTGTATTTCAACACACGCACCTTGGCCGCGCGGTCGTTGGTCAGCAGTTTTCCGGTGACTTTTGCGTTCTCCACCAGCGGAGCGCCCACGGTGAGCTTTTCCTTGCGCACCGCAAAGACGTGGTTGAATTCGATGGTCGAGCCGGGATCGCCGGCCACCCGCTCCACGCGAATGACGTCCCCCGGTGATGCCTTGTACTGCTTGCCGCCTGTTCGAAAGATAGCGTACATAGATTTCTTCTCTCCTGTGTGCCGAAACCTCAATTATACGAAGCGCGGAGAGAAACTGTCAATCAAATGACGCCTCTTAGCGCCTGATTTCTATAGCGCGGGTGTCCCCACCCGCGACAGTTACTCTCCGAGTGTGCCTGGTGGGATTGCAGCAGGGGCGAGGCAGCGTCTCGCCCCTACGACCTGACGCTCATAGAGGGCCACTACAGCACAGCCTCGTCCCAATTCTCCAATATCTTCTTGACCCTGCCCATAAACTTCTCAGCCGTCGCTCCATCGATTACGCGGTGGTCGTAGGAAACTGAGAGATAGACCATGTGGCGAATAGCAATGGCATCGTCGCGGACGACCGGGCGTTTTTCAATCGCTCCCACGCCCATAATGGCCACTTGCGGCTGATTGATAATGGGGAGGCCGAACAGCCCGCCAAAGCTGCCCGGATTGGTGATCGTAAATGTCCCGCCTTGAACATCGTCCACGCTCAGGCGCTTGGTGCGCGCGCGGTCGGCAAGGTCCTGCACGGCGCGCGCCACGCCCAGAAAATTCTTTTCATCCGCGCGTTTGATTACGGGGACAATCAAGCCGTTCTCCAGCGCCACGGCAATGCCGATGTTCACGTCGCGCCTGTAGATGATGTTCGTTCCGTCGACAGAGGAGTTGATGATTGGAGATTCCTTGATGGCTTCCACGCAGGCTCGGACGAAAAACGAAGTGAAGGTAAGCTTGATCCCGTGGCGGCGCTCGAATTCCTCCTTGAAGCGGTCCCGCGCGGCCACCACGCGCGTCATTTCCGCCTCCACAACGGTGTAAACGTGCGCGGAGGTGCGCAGGCTCGCGACCATGTGCTCGGCAATCTGCTTCCGCATAGGAGTCATGGGAACAGCCTGCGAGGCGCCGGTAAAGCTTACCGGTGAGGGAGTGGGGGCAATAGCCGGGGCAGGCGCGCTCGGCGCAACCGGAGTGCCCGGTCCACGCTGTTCGATGAAATCCAAAATATCTTTCTTGTTCACGCGGCCGCCCAGGCCCGTGCCTTTCACCTGTCCGAGGTCCACATTGTTCTCGCGCGCGATTCGCCGCACTAAAGGTGAAGTGCGAACGTCATCCTCCCCGGTCTCGATCTGCTCACTAGCTGTGGGAGCGGCAGGCGGTGGAATATGCGCAGCAGCCTGAGGTGCAGCATGAATGGGGCCTTGATGAGCGGTTTCCGGTTTGGGCTCCGTCGCAGCAGGCACGGCCACGGCCGACCCTTCGCCATCAATGACCGCGACGACGGTGTTTACCGCCACCGTCTCGTTTTCCTTCACAAGAATCTGGGTGAGCAGGCCGGCCGCGGGCGAGGGGATTTCCGCGTCCACCTTGTCCGTGGAAATTTCAAACAACGGCTCGTCGCGATCGACACGCTCGCCAACTTTTTTCATCCATTTGGTGATCGTCCCTTCGGCAATGCTTTCACCCATCTGGGGCATGATGACGTTTGTAGACATGGATAACCTCGGCTTAAGCCTTCAATATGCCGCAAGCCTTCTTGCTGCCTCCATTACCTTCTGAGTGTTGGGCAGAAAATATTCTTCCAGGGGCGGCGCAAAGGGTACCGGAGTATCGGGCGCGGTGACCCGCACGATGGGCCCGTCCAGGGCCTCAAACGCCTTCTCCGCGATCACCGCGGCGAGCTCGCCCCCCATTCCACCGGTGCGCGTATCTTCGTGCAGCAGGATCACCTTGCTGCATTTGCGAGTGCTTGCGAGCACCGTCTCTTCATCGTAGGGCAGCAGGCTGCGCAGGTCAACGACCTCCAGCGTTAGGCCTTCCTTCTCCAACTCGCTGGCCGCTTCAAGCGCCGTCCAGACCATGGCGCCGTACGTAATCACCGAAATGTCGGTGCCCGGCCGGCGAACCACGGCCTTGCCGATGGGCACCACGTAGTCCTGGTCGGGAACATCCTCCTTAATGCGCCGGTAAAGAAACTTGTGCTCGTAGAAAATCACCGGATTATTGTCGCGAATGGCGGATTTGATCAGCCCTTTTGCGTCGTATGCGCTCGCCGGAGCGACCACCTTCAGCCCCGGTGTGTGCACAAACCACATCTCGTTCGATTGCGAGTGGTATGGGCCGCCGTGCACGCCCGCTCCGGAAGGCCCGCGAATCACCATGGGCACCGCCGGTCCCCAGCGGTAGTGCAGCTTTGCCGCCATGTTTACAATCTGGTCGAACCCGCAGGCGATGAAGTCCATGAACTGCATTTCCACTACCGGACGCATCCCCATTAGCGCTGCGCCAATCGCTGCGCCCACAATGGCTGACTCACTGATCGGCGTGTCGATTACGCGATCCTCACCGAATTCCTCCAGCATGCCTGCCGTCACCTTGAACGCCCCGCCGTAAACGCCGATGTCTTCGCCAATGACGAAAACTGAAGGGTCACGCTCCATCTCCTCCCACAGGCCCTGGCGAATTGCTTCAAGATATGTCAGCAAAGGCATTCAGTTAACCCCGAATGACAGGCAAAGGGCTATAGACGTTTCTTACTCCACCAGCATTCTGTGTCGCAGTACACGCCCTCAATAGCCTCTTTGCCAGGCGGCAAAGGCCGCGCCTCCGCATCGGCGATGGCCGCATCCACTTCCTCGCGCACTTTCCCTTCCAGCTCTTCGATTTGCTTCCTGCTCAGGATTTTTTTGTCGAGGATCAGCTTTTCGAGGCGCTGAATAGGATCCTTCTTTGCCCAGGTTTGCTTCATTTTCTCAGGCACATACTCCGCCGCGTCGTGCGCGGAATGGCCGGTCATGCGCAGGGTGACGCACTCGAGAAAGGTCGGGCCTTTCCCGGCGCGCGCCCGTGCGTTGCCGCGTTCCACGGCTCCGAAGACGGCCAATACGTCCGTGCCGTCTACGCTTTCGCCCGGCATGCCGTAGGCGGGGCCGCGTACGGCGAGCGATTCCACGGCATATTGTTTTTCAACCGGAGTCGAATAGGCGAACTGATTGTTGTTACAGATAAAAATGACCGGCAGCTTCTGCACCGCGGCGAAGTTCATGGCTTCATGAACGTGGCCCAGGCTGGTGGTGCCCTCGCCAAAGTGCACCAGCGCGACGTTTCCCTTGCCGCGCCTCTTCAGCACCATCGCCGCACCGCAAGCCACCGGGAGCGTCGCGCCCAGAGGTGAAATGATGGGGAAAATCCCCAAATCGACGTTGCCGATGTGCAGAGTGTTTTCCCGCCCGCGGGTGGGAGAGTCTCCGCGGGCGAGCCAGTTGGCCATCATGTCAGCGAGTGTAAATCCACGTATCAGAAAAACCGAGAAGTCGCGATGGCACGGAAAGGTTACATCGCCGGCCCGCATCGTAAGCGCCGCCCCCACGCCGATCGCTTCCTGCCCACGCCCCACGTACACACCGCCCACAATTTTTCCCTGGCGATACAATACGTTTTCAATGCGCGACTCCGCCTCGCGGGTGAGTTTGAGGTAATAGATCATCTTCCCGAGAAGCGCCGCGTCAATCTTCGTCGTACGTACAACTTTCGTCGATGATCCCGTGCCTGCCATTCGGTTACCTGACATTTCCGGTAAAGTTGAAGAGCCGATTCCGAGCGGACAAGTGTTTTCGCTAAACCGAATCTGAGGTTGGCGCTATCAGCGATTAACCTTCAAGTTGACACTTTCTACGACCTCAACCCCGAAGACCGTTGAAATATGCTCCACAACGCACGCTGCAACTTCTTCCATGTCAATCCTGCGGCCGAGTAGCCTGGCAAGCGACGTCACACCTTTGCCTCGAAGCCCGCAGGGGACGATGGCTTCGAAATAACTCAGGTCGGTATTCACATTGAATGCGAAGCCATGCGAAGTGACCCAACGCGAAAGGTGAACGCCCGTGGCGACAAGCTTGTCGTTTCCCACCCAGACGCCCGCAGCGCCCGGCGCGCGTTCGACTTCTATACCGTAATCGCGCGCGGTGCGAATAAAGACTTCTTCAAGCGAGCGCATGTACCAGGAAATGTCGCGCCGGTGTCGTGTGAGGTCCAAAATGGGGTAACCCATCAGTTGGCCGGGACCGTGATAGGTCACGTCGCCGCCGCGATCCGTGCGGAAAATCTGTGCACCGCGCGAGCCGAGCCATTCTGCGCTCACCAACAGATTCTTCTCATCGGCATTCCTGCCGAGCGTATAAACGTGCGGATGCTCAAGGAGCAGAAGCGTGTCCGGAATCGCCCCCGCCTTGCGCTGCGCCACGCGTTCCCTTTGAAGTTCCAGCGCCGCGGCGTAGTCGACGAGTCCGAGATGTTCCACCTGGCAGAGCATAAACCGGGACACTGGCCCCTGGAGGTAAGAGATCGCGAAAGCTGCAAAAGCTATTTCACCTCTTACATCTTATATCTTCCTTCCAACTAGATGTGAATCGGCCAATCCACCGCCGCATGGGCAGCTTCGCCCATGGCTTCAGCGAGCGTGGGGTGAGCGTGAATGGTGTGAGCAATGTCGTCGACGGTGCCTTCCAGGCGCATGGCCATGACGGCTTCGGCGATGGTCTCCGTAGCGCGCGGCCCAATGATATGGACTCCCAGAATCTCGCCGTAGCGCTCATCGCTCACCACTTTGACAAAGCCTTCGCGCACGCCCAGAATGGCGGCCTTGCTCACGGCCGCGTAAGGAAACTTTCCGATCTTGATCTTATGACCGGCTTCGCGCGCCTGGCGTTCCGTCATGCCCACGCTGGCCACCTCCGGCTCGGTATAGGTGCAATTGGGAATCTGCAGATGGTTGATGGGTTCGGCGTGCTTGCCGGCAGCATGGGTGACGGCCACGATGCCTTCCATAGAAGCGACGTGGGCGAGCAGCGGGCTGTCTGCCACGATGTCGCCAATGGCGTAGACACCAGGCTCATCGGTCTGCATAAAGCCGTTGGTCTTGACGAAGCCGCGTTCGAGCTTCACGCGAGTCTTTTCGAGCCCCATGTTGGCGGTGTTGGGGACACGTCCAACGGCAACCAGGCAAGCTTCCGCTTCCACCGCCTGGGGTTTTCCATCACCCACCGCGTATTCCACCGTGACCCCATTCGCGGTTTTCGCGACTTTGGCAACCTTCGCCTGAGTTTGGATGGCGATGCCTTGATGTTTCAGCGCCTTTTCGAGCTCGGCGGATATTTCCTCATCTTCCAACGGCACGGCGCGCGGCAACATCTCCAGCACTGTAATCGTGGTTCCGAATCTCTCGAATATGGAGGCAAATTCCACACCCACCGCGCCCGCGCCGATAATCACCATGGATTTCGGAATCGCCGGCAGGGCCAGAATTTCCTTGTTGGTCAGAATCGTTTTGGCATCCGGTTGGAGTCCCGGCAACATGCGCGCTTCCGAACCAGTAGCCAATACAATGTTTTTCGCGAGCACATCCGTGGTGGCCCCTGTGGGGTCCGTCACACTGATTTTTCCCGGTCCCGCGAGCTTCCCGACGCCGCGGACCATCTCCACCTTGTTCTTCTTGAGCAGAAACTCCACGCCCTTGGAAAGTTTCGTGACCACTTTGGTCTTGCGCGCCAGAATGGCCTGCCAGTCGAGAGCAAAGTCTTTTAAGATGATGCCGAATTCCTTGCCACTCTTGAAATAGTCCAACACGTCAGCATTTAAGAGCAGATCCTTGGTTGGAATGCAGCCGACGTGCAGGCACGTTCCTCCGAATTTGTCGTCCCTTTCGATTATCGCGGTTTTCAGTCCCAACTGGCCGGAGCGGATTGCCGCCACATATCCGCCCGGACCGCTGCCAATCACCACCAGATCAAATTGCGGAACTTGTGCCAAGACCACACCTCCGAGTGAAGTCGCGCGCCTACACGTTTAGGTGTTCAAAACCGCGAACCGTCATCTTATATGATGAAAAATGGAGGCACAAGGGCGCGCGGGCGGGCCAATCGAGAGCCAATCAGGCGCGGGAGCGAGCGCCCATTCGCCGAGGTCTAATGCATCCGCTGAAAGGACTGACTTCTAGGTCGACAAATCTATTTTTTCCACCAAAGCCTTGGCGTCCTTCGATTCCTTGGCGTCTTTGATGGCGGCTTCCTGCTGCTTCAGCTTTTCCTGTAATTTCACCGTGGCGTCGTGCTGGGCCTTGGCGGCGGCAGCGGCGTCCTTTGAGGCTGCCGGATCCTGCGCGGCCTTATCAAGGCATTTTGCCAGATCACCCAGCATGCCTTCGTGCAGGGAAAGCTTGAATACCGCGCTCTTCTGGTGATCCATGGTTTCGAAGTCCGCTACGCTTTCCTTCTTCACCGTACCAATGAATTCCACTAATGCCTGCTTGGACCCGTCGACCATGGAGGTCTCATCCGGGCAGACCTGTGCGAAGACGCTTTGCGTTCCAAGCAAACACACTACGCCCACCCATACCAGGAAGGATGTTCTCCATACCTGTTTCATGGTTGCGCCCCCTTTGCGTTGCCAATTTGGTTGGCCGAGCCTGCCGGAGGGCAGGTCTTCCTTGATGACACCGAATCTCCGCAATTCGACCGGGGTGATGCTAGCACAACCGCATCGTCTTTGCTGTGTTTTCGGGTTGGCTGCTATCGGAGGCGTTGCGAAGCCTCATACGCGACTACGCCCACCAGCGCACCGGCCACGGCATCCGCAGCGTAGTGGTAGCGGCCGTAGACGGTGGCGAGGGCAACGCTCACCGCGAGCAGGATGAACAGTGGCCCAAAGCGCGGCACATGCTTGCGAACAGCGAGCGCCACAGCGGTGGCCGCGGCCACGTGTCCGCTGGGGAAGATGCACGCCTGCACGCTATAGTGATCGAGCAGCCAGAAGTTCAATCTTCGCAGCAGAGGCTCGACGTGAGGTCCGGGAATGTTGCCAAACAGCACGCGCGGCGGCGTGAGGGGAAAAAAGGGATACACGGCGAAACAGAAAAGGGTGGCCAGCAGTACGGCTGACCAGAAATCGTCCGTCGCGATTTGGACCCCGGCTGGCGATTCGCTGCCCTTATTCCTCCGTGGGCCTAAATGAATCGCCGCGACTCCCAGCGGCACGAGCGGGTAGCAGAGCAGATAAGCAAGCTCCAGGTAGTGCTGGAGCCACGGCGCTGCGGCTTGCAGAATTGCCTGTGCAACCTGGTTCTGCAGCAGGGAACGGTCCCAGCGAATGAAAACGTAATCCAGATGGTGTGAGGAATCGGGAGTGAGCAACAGGCCGGACTCGCGATAAGCGACGAGGAGCAGCAAAGCCGGAAACAGGTCCGCGGCGGCAACAAGCCAAGGAGCGCGTTCACGGTTTCGACGCAGAGCCGCAAGCGCTGCGACCGTCAGCGTGGAGAGTGCCGCCATGACCCCGATTTCCCGCACGCCGAGCGGCAGCACACATGCCGCCAGGGTGATGCCCGAAAAGTAGGCGACGGAAATCCATTCGACTTGGCTAAGCTGGGCTCGCATTTCAGAAGCCGCCCAAATGGGCTGATGAGCGGCCAATTTCCCTGAGTCGGCTAGTACCATCGTGTTAACTCCTTGGTGCGGCGGCAGTTCATGTTAATTTGCGGCCAACTTCACTTGCGTCCCAGTCATGCAAGGGCAATTCGCCGGCCAAACCAACAATCTTCGCATCCCTCTGTAGACAATGGACTTAACCCCAAAGCACAACACCAATACGCGTCGACTGCCCCCGCCATCTGTCGGAAAAGCACTCCACCCCCTTTACGTCCTTTCGCAAATCAATTCACATTCGCGTAACAATTCCAATGTTACAATCTCCACGTGCGTCAACGCGTCATCATCATTGAAGACGAGCGCGACATCGTTGAGCTGGTTCGTTACAACTTCCGCAAGGAAGGCTTTGAGATTGAAAGCTTCTCCCGCGGCCGGGACGGTTTGGAGTATCTGCGCCGCAATCCTGCCGACCTTGTTCTGCTCGACATTCTGCTCCCCGATGAAGATGGTTTCGAGATTTGCAAGCGCATGCGCGCGGACGACCGCCTGAAATCTCTTCCCGTCATTTTCCTCACCGCCAAGGGTGAGGAAATGGATCGCGTGCTGGGCCTCGAAATCGGCGCAGACGATTACGTGGTGAAGCCCTTCAGTCCGCGCGAGCTGGTGGCGCGCGCCAAGGCAGTTCTGCGACGCCAGGAGCGCGTGGCGGAAAAACGAGAGGTGGTGGAATCAGGCGCGTTGCGGCTGGACACGCGCACACAGGAAGCCACCGTGCGCGGCCGCCCCGTGGAATTGAGCGCGCTGGAATTCAAGCTGCTTTATTTCCTGGTTTCGCACCCCCGCCACGTGTTTGACCGTGATCGCTTGCTGGATGAAGTTTGGGGCCGCGATCGGTTCGTCACCCCGCGCACCGTGGATGTGCACATCCGCCGGCTGCGTGAGAAGATCGAAGAAGCACCCAACCGGCCGCAATTCCTCCAGACCGTGCGGGGTAGCGGCTATCGCTTTTCGCCGGAAGTGCTGGAAGGCGTTGAGGCGTAATTGAAATACCTGCGTTTGTGGAGAATGGCGAGCAGTCCGGGGCCGGCCATTGACCACCCGTAAATGCCTGCAACCACACGGACGCTGCCCACGCAAAAACGATATAATCTAATTCCAGCAGGCCGCGCCACTGGTCAAATCCCGTGTGCCTGCTGCCTGGGAATTAGCAGATCTGTTTTGAAACGGGCAATTTCATTAGGAATCGGCGAATGCCGCGCGAGACGGCACGGCGGCGCCCGTTGACATTTCTGCCACACCTTTGCTGACCCAGGACTCGATTGCAGCAGGGTCCCTCCGCCATGGTGTTCAACAGCCCCGTGTTTCGCAAGCTTTTGGCCGGCGCCCTCTTCCTGATCGCAGCGACTGCGGTCTTTCTGGATCTTTTTCTTACTCGTTATATCGCCCTCCGTCAGTCCCAGGCCGTTCAGGAAGCGGTCGCCGCAGCGCGCTGGCGCATTCTGGATGCGTCTTTGTGCGCGGCACTGCTGGCCCTGGTTTTGGTCTACTTCTTCTCCCGGTCGTTCACCCGGCGCACAGCCCGGCTGCGCGAGTTCGCAGAAGGGTTGGTGGGCGCGCACTTTTCGCAGGTGCCCCTGTACCCGGATGATGACGAACTGGGCAAGCTGGGGCGATCGCTCAGCACCGCCGCAGTGCAACTTCGCAATCTGGTTGACCAGTTGAGCGTGGAATCCGCCCGGCGCGAGGCGATTCTGGCCAGCATGGTGGAGGGCGTGCTCGCCGTCGATGGAAATCTGCGCATCACCTTCGCCAACGCCTCGTTTGCTCGGGCGGTGGGCGCGGAGATGCCGATACCCGCCGGAGTGACCGTGGTGGAGCTGGTTCGCGCCCCGGAACTGCGCGAAGTTCTGACCGGTGTGCTGACCACCGGCGAGTCCGTAAAGCGGCGCATGGAGCTGCCTGCCGCCGAGCGAGTGTTTGAAGTGCAGGCGGCGCCGCTTACTTCCGGCGCGGCACGCGGCGCCATCGCCATTTTGCATGATATCACCGACCTGGAACGGCTGGAGCGCGTTCGCCGCGATTTTGTCGCCAACGTCTCGCACGAATTGCGCACTCCCCTTACGGCCATTCGGGGCTATGCGGAAACGCTGCTGGAAGGCGCGCTGGAAGATCAGGAAAACAATCGCCGCTTTCTGGAAATCATCAAGTCGCACTCGCTCCGCCTGAATAACATCGCTTCCGATCTGCTGACGCTTTCGGAATTGGAAGGCGGCCGGTCGCGCTCCGAGCCGGAACCGATTTCCTTGCGCGGCGCCGTGGAGTCCGCCCTGCGTACGGTGGAATCCGAAGCGCGCCTGCGCGGCGTCGCCCTGGTATGCGGCCCGATCGAGGACGCGCGAGTAGTCGGCGACCGCCTGCAAATCGAGCAGGCGCTGGTCAACCTTCTCGATAACGCCGTCAAATTCAATCGCCCCGCGGGTGAGGTGCGCCTGGAAGCGGCGCGCGCGGGTGACGACCGCGTTCGCATCACCCTCGCCGATACCGGCATCGGAATTCCCCATGACGATCTTCCCCGCATCTTCGAGCGTTTCTATCGCGTCGATAAAGCCCGCTCGCGTGACGTGGGCGGCACCGGCCTGGGACTCTCCATCGTCAGACACATTGTCGAGCGTATGAACGGCACGGTGAGCGTGGAAAGCCAGTTGGGTAAAGGCTCGACTTTCACCTTAATGTTGCCTGCAATCGTGCTCGCCGAAATTCCCGAGCACTCCGAAAAGGTGTAGGCCACTGCCGCACTCCTCAAGCGCCTGCGCATATCTTGACCGTGGCAAGAAATCCGAACTACAAACACTTTTTACCTTGGAATGTGGTCACATTTTGTGACCACCTCATCTTGCTCCTTCCTTATAAGTGGGCGGATTTTGTGGTAGTTTCTCAATTTGAAAGATAGTCGCCTTTACACGGCACGAATTTCATCCAGATTAAGGAATAGCCAAGACCTGCGGATTGGCGTGCCGCGGTGAGGTGACAAGATCAGTCCCAGAGGGGGACGAAGTTGTCGGAGCGATCAGGAACTGACGACCCGTTCCGTGGCCGGGACCCAACCAGTCATGAACGGATGACGGGCCTGCCCTGGGATGCGTCGTACCACCACGGCCCTGCGCCTTGGGATATTGGCCGGCCGCAGGCGGCAATCGTGCGTTTGGCCTCCCAAGGCGGATTCGCCGGGGCGGTGCTCGATGCGGGCTGCGGGACCGGGGAGAATGCTCTTCACGTCGCCTCGCTGGGATTTTCGGTTCTGGGCTTTGACGTGGCTGAGACGGCATTGACGATGGCCCGAAAGAAGGCCGAGGACCGTGGGATCAAGGTTGAGTTTGCTGCGGCTGACGCATTCCATCTCGAACGTTTGGGACGCAAGTTTCAGACGGTCCTGGACTGCGGACTGTTTCACACTTTCAACGGGGAGGAGCGACCGGCGTACGTGGCAAGTCTCGCGTCCGTGACCGAACACGATGGAACCCTGTATATCTTGTGCTTCAGTGACCACAGTCCTGATACCGGCCCACACCCCATTCGTGAAGAGGAGCTGAGAGCTGCATTCGCTTCCAGTGGTGGATGGATTGTCGCCAACATCGAACCAGATCGGGTTGAGACCAGATTCCACCAGAACGGCGCGCCTGCTTGGTTCGCGACAATCAAGAGGTTATAGTAGACGAAAGGGAAAGATGAGCGTCGAGAAGCGCGAATCCACGAGGGTCTGGCGGCTGACCACAGTCATCACCCGATGTTTCCTGGGATCTCCGCCTCCGGGCTTGCGCAGCAGATACAGATCTCCGCGCTTCATCGCTTCTCCCAGCCGAAGGGTGTAAGTTTAGTTCCCGCCTGCTATTTCGCCTTTTCGCCTTTGATGGTCTGCGACTGGTGGGCGCCCTTCAGCTCGTGAATCAGGAATCCGTCGCCGCCCGGCAGCCAAACCTCGGCCAGCACATAATCCGTAACGTACTCGGTGTACGACGGCTCAAAATCTCCGACCGCGTCGATCACCAGCACGGGATCCTCGTGCGGCGGGTTCGGCTGCGGCAGGCGCTTTATAAACGCAACCTGAAATTCCCTGCCGGTGGATTCCTGACGAAGCGTGAGACGTGCCTCATCCTTCTGCGCAATTCGGTATTCACCCTTGGGGAGCTTCAAATCGCCGGCTTGAAACGGGTTGGGAATTTTGAAGATTGCCTGGGCATGAGCTTGTGAGGCTCCTGCGATGAGCGAAACTGCGGCCACAGCCACGAGGCACCCCCCCCAACGCGTCATGGTTAATCCTCCACGCAAGAAAAATGTCCGCACGCGATGCCTCAGGCGTACCACCAGTCCTGCGGAGTGTTCTCGCGCGATGCCTGTGTGGATGGCACCCCATTCTTCATGGCGTCTTCCATGGCGCCGACGAAGGTATCAATCTCCTCGAGCGTCGTATAGATGTTCGGAGATATCCGCAGGCATTGATAATCGAAAACCTGATTGGGAGGCGCTCCGCCCACCAGCGCGACCGTGATGATGCGGTACTTATCCATCAGGAATTTGTTGAGGTCACGGACGTCGATTCCCTCGATATCGACCGCGGCCACGGCCCAGGCCTGCGGGGGCTCGCTGAGGTTAGTAAGAATTTTGATGCGAGGATATTTCCTGAGGGCGTTGGCCCAACGCAGGGTCAGATAGCGCAAACGCGCGGCCTTGCGCTCTCCGCCGATGGCCTGATGGTAAGCGAGAGCCTCACCGAGCGCGGCGCGAATGCCCCACGGATGGGTGCCGATGGCTTCAAATTTTCGGATGTCATCGTCCTGCTGCTCAGGCGCGGCCTGGAGCGGCCAGAATTTGGGGACCATTTCCTTGCGAACGTAGAGCAGGCCGTTGCCGATGGGCGCCAGCAGCCACTTGTGAAGGCTGACTCCGTAGGCGTCGCATTCCAGATCGCGCAGTTTGAAGGGAAATTGCCCCAGGGCATGCGCGCCGTCGACAATGGTCACAATTCCCTTCGAGCGCGCCAGTTGCGATAGCCGTTTTACCGGGAACATCTGCGCCGTCAGGTTGGTGAT
>JASHTY010000304.1 GCA_030040315.1 Terriglobia bacterium
ACGTGGTCAGGATTGATCCCGGCAATTGCCCGCTGAAAGGCCCGAGCTACTTCCGATTCGCGATGTCTTGCAATATCGTTCGCAGGCGCGGCAGTGAAACCGACGCACGCCCGTAGCGCAGCGCGTTATAGAGTTTCGTAAACTCCATCACGCCCGCTCCCCACGGCGTGCTGACGAACGAGAGGGCGAACTCGCGCGGCGTCTGCGACGGAATCTTTCGAAATCCCTTCTTCTGCATGGTTTGCAGCAGGCGCTCATAAGTCAGCGTGGCTTCCCGCGGGCTAACCTGCGCATCGCGGCGCGCAAACCTCCAGACCAGCAGGAATCGCCATTCCGCTAACATCCCTGATTTATCGGTCAGAATCAATCCAGCCAGGATGCCGAGCATGATCGTGAGGACGAGCAGTTTGTGCGACATTAGCCAGCCCTCCACGCGAAACGCCTCGCGGATTCCGGCCTGCTTCCAGCGCCGCGTGCGGTGAAGGAAAACCTGCTGATAGTCGCGCGAGTTCTGCTCGATCTGGTGCGCCAGTTGCATCTGATGGCTGAAGTCGTAGTTGATGACCCATTCGTTCCAGAACAGTGCCGCCGTGTCAAGGTAATCGTCCCATTCGCCGGGCAGAACGGGGTGCGGGTCGGCCGGGGTGGGGTCAAAAGTAATCCATCCGTAGCCCGTGAAATATACCTCCACCCAACTATGCGCATCGCGAGCGCGCACTACGAAGTCCTTGCCGATTTGGTTGTATGAGCCCGTCTGAAATCCATTCACCAGGCGCGTGGGGACATTCAGGGTGCGCAGCATCACGGCCATTGCCGACGCAAAGTATTCGCAGTAACCGGACTTGGAGCGGAACAGAAAGCTGCCCACCGGGTCGGCGGGCTCAATTGAGGGCGGGTCAAGGGTGTACTTGAAGTTGTCGCGCAGGTAGGACTGAATGGCCGCGGCGCGATCATAATTCGTGGTGGCGGACGCAGTAATGCTGCGCGCGAGATCAATGATGCGCGGGTCCATGGTGTGCGGCAGCAGCAGATAGTGGAGCCGGATTTCCAGCGGGTAATCGACGGAGGAATTGCGCAGCTCGCGGGGCGAGGGCACTCCCGTGTCCGAAAGCACGTCGTAGGCGAACGGCGAGCTGAAATTTCCAGGATTGTGCAGCGAGCCGGTTACGTCGGTGTTCAGCAGCCGCACGCCGGAAACCTCCCACGGTTCGGCGGCAGCGAAAAGCACGTCGGTGGAAAGCCCGGCGCGCAGCACGCGGTACCGCAGGGGGGTATAGTGATGCAATTTCCAGCCCTCGGGCCGGGCAAGCACGAAACGCTGGGGCGATTCGTCCGGAATGGCCGTTGGGGCTGTATTGTCATTGAACCACTTCTTTCCGTCAAAAAAATTCAGCATAACGCCCCGCCACTTGACCCCGGCAAAGGACCGCGGACTGCCTTCCGGCATAACGCGCATCACCACCATCGGCGACTGAAGGATCTGCCGGATGTCACCCAGATTGACCGTCTCGGAAAATCCCGTAATGTTCTGCGCCTGCATCGAAAGGTCGGTCAGGTATCCCGTACGGTAACGCGGGATGACGAAGAAAAGCGCAGCGCCCAGGGCGAAAATTCCAATGGCCAGTCCGATCGCGGCGGTAAATAGTGCCTTCTCAATCGCTTTGCGGTTCTGCTCCGCGGCGCGGTAGGGCCCCTCCGGTGTTTTCTGCGCGGCTTCCATGCTGCGCTTGATTTCGTAACTGATAAACGTAGAGATGGCCACAAGGATATAAATCGTGAAGAGGACCAGGAATGTGGTTCCGACGGTCAGCACGGCGCTCGCGAGCAGCATCAGAAACGAAAGCGTGGCCAGATATCCATAGTCCCGGTAGGTTCGCGCCGAAAAAATCTTCATGAGCGTGATGAAGAGCACCAAGTGGACCGTGGCCGCCAGCATACGGTCAACGGCCGTAGGACCGGCGGCAAAGATCAGGAAATCGAGGCCGTAGAAAAAAATGTAGAAGATGGAAAGACGCGTGACGGTTTTGGGGCTGACCGAATAATTCGTGCCGCGCAGATAGCCCCAGAATTTGATGCATAGCGCCGCGAACATTACGACGGTTGAAACCAGGTCAAGCTTGCCGGTGGAGGCGACGGTAAGGAATCCCGTGGCCAGCATCAGCAGCAGGGACATCTCAAAATAGCGCTGCACACTGATGTTGGCTTGGCGTTTCAGCGGCCCGGCTGCAACGGATTGGTAAGTCGTGTCCATAAGTATTGTGATAGGCCACGCATATCCTTATGGTTTTCGAAGTCCAGGGGTCTAGACAATTGCGGTGTACCCGGAAGCGCGCGCTGCGGCAACTGCTTCATGGCGGCTGACCGCTTCAACCTGTTTCATGATGCGGTGCATGTGGTTCTTGATGGTGAATTCGGAGAGGTTCAGCAGGGAAGCAATTTCCTTGTTGGTTAGCCCCTTGGCAACCAGGGAAATCAACTGCTGCTGGCGGATGGTCAGGCTGGGTAGGGGCCGGCGGCGGACTTGCACGGGGGTTTCCTTGGCTACACGGGCCATCACCCGGAAGAGCGCCAGGCACAGCCGCGGAGGGCAGGTTGCCTCGCCTCGGGCCGCGGCGCGCACCGCCAGCACAACTTCGTTGGCGGAAGCGTCATTCAGCAGATAGCCTGAAACCCCCAGCCGCACAGCTTGGAAGAATTGCTGCTCGTTCTCTTCCATGCCAATCAGCACGGTCCCAATGCCGCAGTCTGCCGCCTGAGCCTCATTCAATCGATCTCCAAGTTTTTCAAGCAGTTGAAGATCGTCCAGGACCAGGATGTCACACCGGGAATCCAGTACTTCGGCTGCGCCGTCGGCGCAGCCGTGCCCGGCGACGCACATATCTGACCGTTTGCGGAAAAGCCGAACGAGGGTTTGACGAACGAGGCGGTTCTCAATCAAAAAGGAGACGCGCGTTGACTCATCGGGGAGCCTGTGTCCCGATCCTGCCATCACTCCTCCACACGGAAATCCGTCCTCAATAAACCCCCAATTTTCGATAGAAAGTTGCGCTATCTGCTGATAAATACATCTTAAATTATAGAAATCCGGTACTTTGCTGTCAAGCATTGTAATGTAATTTTGACATGGGTTGGTAGGAATGATCATTCGTGCCGAAGCGCCGTGAGCGGATCAATTTCGGTGGCACGTCGCGCAGGGAGATAGCACGCAGCGAGCGCGACTGCCGTCAATATCACGGATACGACTGAAAAGGTTAATGGGTCGCCCGCCTTGACGCCAAACAGCAAGCCGGCAAGTAATCGGGTAAGCGCCTCAGCCGCCCCTAGGCCAATTGCCACGCCGGCGAGCGTCAATTTTAGGCCCTGTCCAACAACCAATTTCAAAACCTCGCGCCGGCCAGCTCCGAGCGCCATGCGCACTCCAATTTCATGGGTTCGCTCTGCCACCGAATACGACATGACGCCATAAACCCCGATGATTGCGATGGCGACGGCAACCGTGCCGAATGCGGCTAGCAGGAAGGAGCGGAAGCGCCATTCCGTAAGCGAGGCTGAAATGATTTCCTTCATTGTCTTAAGCTCCGCGAGGGGCAAATCCGCGTCGACTTCCCGCATCGCCTTGCGAATCTCGGGGATGGAAGCCAGTGGATTTTGACGTGTGCGAATCAGGAAATAGGCCTGAACGATTGGGCGCTGGGCGTAGGGAACATAAATCGTGGGGTCGGGCGCGCCCGCCAGGCTTTCACCGTGAATATCGCCGACCACGCCCACGATTTCTCGCGGAACGGGCTCCGTCCATTCCGGCCCCATGGGCTTGCCGATCCAGATGCGCTGGCCTATGGGATCCTGCTCACCAAAGAACATCCGAGCCATGGCCTGGTTGATGATGGCCACTTGCGCGCTCGCAGAATTGTCGGCAGCTAAAAATTCACGGCCGCGTTTGAGCGGGATGCGCATCGCTTCAAAGAACTCCGGCGTGGTGGCCCGAAAATCCGCATCCAGCACGCCCGACTGTTGTGCAGGCGTGGGTCCTTCGATGGTAAAAAGGACGTCCCGCCCCGGCTCGAGCGGCAAGGCATCGATCAGCGCCACCTGCTCGATATCCGGCAGGCTTCGCAGGCGTGTAGTGGCGAGATCGTAGAACGTCAGCCGGTCCGAGACCTTGTGAAAATCCTTGGGCCGTTGCGATATGTTGAAGGTCAGCAGTTTATTGGGGTCGAACCCTGGCTGCACGCGCATCAGCAGCTCGAAGCTTTCCAACGTAAGCGCAGCCGCGACCAAAAGCACCAGACAGATACCGACCTCGCCCGCGGCAAGCGCATTGCGCAGTCGCGGATGCCCGCTCGATCCGGCGCGGGGATTTGCTTCTTTCAGCGGGCCGTTCAGGTCGGACGTTGACGCCGAAAGGGCCGGGACAAGTCCGCAGGCTACACCCGTGATGGCGCTCAAAATCAGGGCAAAGATCAATACATTTTGATCGATACCAAAAGCGCCCACATGCGGCAAGTCTGCGGGCGCCAGCGCGATAATCAAATCTAGGCAGCAGCCACAGACGATTAAACCCAGGACTCCGCCCAGCAGTGAAAGCAGCACGCTTTCCGTCAGAAGTTGCCGCATCATCCGCCAGCGGCCCGCCCCCAGAGCGGCGCGCACGGCTACTTCCCGCCGGCGGCTTGCCCCGCGCGCGAGCGTCAAGTTCGCCACGTTCGCGCAGGCTAGCAGCAGCACCAGTCCGACCGCGCCCAGAAGCAGTAACGGAGCGGGTCCGGCGCGGGCCGCCAGGAAATCGTGCAGCGGCTGCAGGCGGGCGCGCTCGTGGACGTCGAACATCTTGGGGAATTGGCGCCGCAAATCCGCCAGAGGCGCAGTGAGCGCCGCAGCCGCTTGCGCCGCCCTGACATTTTCCTTCAAAAGCCCAATGCAAATCAGGGCGCCATTGGCGGCATTGTCGCTTACGGCTGGCACGTACACGGGCAGCCAAAGCTGTGCTTCGCGCATTCCGGGAATCGGAAGTTGAAACCCCGGCGGCAAAACGCCCACCACCTCGTGCGGCCGGCCGTCAACCTGAACGGTTTGCCCCTGGATATTAGGATCCGCTTTGAACTTGTCGCGCCACAGGCTGTCACTCAGGATGACCACGTCTCGCCCGGACAAACTGTCCTCCTCGGGAAGAAAATCGCGTCCAAGGGACGGGCGCACGCCGAGAATCGAAAGGATTCCGGAAGATGTGCCCGCGACGGAGACCCGTTCGGAGTCGCCCGCAACCGAGACCGTTGCGTCACCCCACCAGGCCAGCAGTGCGATGCGGTCGAAAAATCCCTCAGCTTGCTTCTGCCAGGCCAGATAGATTGGGAGTGAAATCGTGGAGCCGCCCACAGGGTTGCCGACGCGGTCTATGGCAAAGATTCGATCCGCGTGCGGGAAGGGAAGCGGCCTTAGAAAAATCGCGTTGACAATAGAGAAAATCGCTGTGTTCGCACCGATGCCCAGCGCCAGGGTCAGGGCCGCCACGGCCGTGAATCCAGGATTGTGGCGAAGCTGACGAAAACCGTAGCGAATGTCCTGAAGGAAGCTCTCCAGAGAAACCCAACTCCATATTTCGCGGCTCATCTCTTGAACGAGTGTTACGTTGCCAAAACGGCGCATCGCCGCATAGCGTGCGTCATCGGCGGACATTCCGGATCCCCGGTTCTCCTGCTCTTCCATTTCCAGGTGTGAGCGGATTTCTTCCGCCAGGTCATCTCCGCGCTTTCGCCGCCGGAAGATCGCCCAGAATTTCGCAAGCTGCTGGCGAAAACTCATTTTGGGTTCCAAGTCGAAAACCGGCGTCAAACTTCGGCAGCGATACGCTATCCTTGAACAACCTTGCCCGGCGCGCCGGTCTGGATTTAACCTGTACGACCAGCTCGCGCCTAGTGACGGCCAACTACAAATGTCTGACAACTTCATTCATGCCGTAGCGCCACCATGGGATCGACCTTCGTCGCCCTTCGCGCGGGGACCAGACAGGCGACGAGCGCGACCGCCGCCAACACCAGTCCCACGGAAACAAATGTCGTTGGGTCATGCATGGTCACTCCAAACAGCAGGCTGGCTACTGCCCAGCCCAGCGCCCATCCGCCTGCGAGGCCAATTCCAATTCCGAAGATAGCCAGCAACATGCCTTCGCCCGCCACTAGCTCCAAAATTTCACGCGGCGTTGCGCCCAGTGCCATGCGAAGGCCAATTTCGCGCGTGCGCTGGCTGACGGAATAAGCAAGTACGCCGTAGATTCCTACGGCCGCAATAAGCAGTGCAACGGCGGCAAGGGCGGTAAGCAACGTCGTATCGAGGCGCGGCTGCGCATTTGTGTCCGACAGCCACAGGTCCATCGTGCGAACGCTGGCGAGCGCGATTTCCGGATCGAGCTCGTGAACTTTTCGCCGGATAGTCGGGAGCATTGCTTCGGGTGAACCACTGGTTCGGACCACAACATCCATGCTCGGCCAGGCACGAATCGCCAAAGGGTAGTAAAGCGACGGAAGCTCCTCATTGAGAGTCGTGCTGCGAACGTCGCCGACCACTCCCACGATTGTGAAGCTGGTCTTGCGGTCGGCCGTGCGCGTCAAGGTTCGGCCCAGGGGATCGGCATCACCCCAGAATTTGCGCGCCGTCGCCTGGCTTACGATCATCACAGGACTTGCAGGCGGACCATCCGCATCGGTGAAGTTTCGGCCACGCAACAGCGGAATGCCCATCGCCTGAAAATAACCCGGGCTCACAATTCGCCAGTCGATGGGCACGGCCGTGCCCGGGGGAAGATCGGATTGCCCGGTTGTGAACATCGGGTGCCGGCTGTAAGTCCCATTGCCAAACGGAATGCCGCTGCAAACCGCGGCGCCACGCACGCCTGGCACGGACTGTAGAGAATCAAGCAGCGAGCGATAGAAATCGCGAGCTGATCCTTTAATCGGATACTTGGCCGCGGGTGGTGCAAGCTGAAAGGTCATAAGGTTCTGCGGGTCGAAGCCCAGGTGCACTCGCTGTAAATGCGCAAGGGTTTGAATCAGCAATCCCGCGCCGATCAGCAGCACCGTCGCCAATGCGAATTCACCTGCGGCAAGCACCTGGCGCAGTCTCGCGGCCATGCGTCCCGTCGAGCCGCGACCGGCCTGGCGCAGCACTTCGTTCAAGTTCGCACGGGAGCCGAACCATGCGGGGGCAATTCCGAAGAGCAGCCCCGTCGCAATGCTTGCAACGCCCGCAAACAAGAGCACCCGAGCGTCGATGGGAATGGCAGACACGGGCAGCAGGTTGGCGGGCAGCGACCGGTTGCTCACCCGCACCAACCACACCGCCGCCAAAAGACCGGCAGCACCGCCCGTCAGTGAGAGAACCGTGCTCTCTACAAGAAGTTGCCGCAGCAAACGATTTCGGCTCGCCCCCATCGCCGTGCGAACAGCCATCTCCCTTTGGCGCGTGGCCGCGCGGGCGAGCAGCAGGTTGGCGAGATTGGCGCAAGCCATCAGCAGCACAAACCCTACCGCACAGAGCAGCACCAGCAGCGAAGTTTGAAGCTGCGAGCTGACCAGCGCGTCGTAGAAGGGGACCAGGTGGATTCCCCAGTCACGCACCTCGGGATATTGTTGTCCTACGTGCACCGCGATGGCGTCCATTTCGGCCTGCGCTTGCGGCAACGAAACGCCGGACCGCATGCGCGCGAAGACCACGATCATGTGGTTCAGCCGAATCTCCTTGGCGCGATCGATCACCAGGGGCATGTAAATCTCGCCGCCCGAAATCATCTTCAGGCCGTCTGGAGCAATCCCCACGACCGTGGTGGGCGCACCATTGAGAGTAATGCTTCGGCCGATGATGCCCGGATCGCTTCCGAACCGCTGCTTCCACAGACCTTCCCCAATCATGGCAACGGGCGCTGAGCCGGGGTTTTCTTCGTCGGGATTAAATCCCCGGCCGGCAACAGGGGAAATCCCCAGTACCTGCATGAGCGCCGGACTGAGAAGATTGCCGGAAAATTGCTCAGGCTCGCCTGAGCCCGTCAATGTGAGGCTGTTGAATCCAACCGCAGCGATGCCTTCCAGCATCTTCGTCTGCTCGCGCCACGACACGAAGTTCAGCACCGATGCGGAAAAATTCGGCAAGTTGAGCTTGTCGTTCTTCTCCGATACCTGAACCAGGCGGTTGGTTCGCGTAAACGGCAACGGCCGGAGCATGACCGCGTTGACCACGCTGAACAGCGCGGTGTTTGCGCCAATGCCCAAAGCGAGCGTAAGAAACGCAACGCACGAAAAGCCGGGGCTGTGGCGAAGCTGACGCAGGCCATAGCGAATGTCCTGTGCGAGCCACTGGATGGCGTTCCAACTCCACATCTCCCGGCTCCTTTCCTCGATCAAGGTCAAGTTGCCAAACCGCCGCAGCGCGGCGTAATGCGCTTGGTCGGCTGACATGCCCGAATCCCGGTTCTCCTGCTCTTCCATTTCCAGGTGCGAGCGGATTTCCTCCGCAAGATCGTCGGAAGTTTTCCGCCGCCGAAGCAGCACCCCGAGTTTTGCGAATTGTTGCCGAATGCTCATGATTCTTAAGGCTTGCAACGCTAAGACATGCGCGCCGGTAACCACCCCCGCGTATCGCGCGGCCCCTCCTGAATCAGGAGTTGAGCTCTTGGAAGCCCATGCCGCTTATTCGTACCTCAGTGCCACCATGGGATCGACTTTCGTGGCGCGCCGCGCCGGAATCAAGGTGGCGAGCAAAGCGACGATTACGAGAATCAGCGCGGCGCCTCCCAGGGCCAGCGGATCACTGGCACGAACCGAAAAGAGCAGGCTGCCCATCAGGCGAGTCAATCCCAGCGCCATCACTAGGCCAAGGCCCAGCCCGTAGAGCGTCATGGACATTCCCTGAGCCATGACCATCCCCAGCACCTCGGCGGGTGGCGCCCCCAGGGCCATGCGCAACCCAATTTCCGGGAGGCGCTGGCTCACCGTGTAAGATGTGACGCCATAAATCCCCACTGATGCCAGCAGCATGGCCAATCCGGCGAAGACGCCGAGCATGAGCAGGGCCAGGCGGCGCCGTGCCAGCGATTCACCCATCACATCGCTCATGGCGCGAACCTTGTAAACAGGAAGGTCATGGTCCAAACCAAACACTACACTTTGAATCGTGGGAGCGAGCGCCAAAGGATTCCCCGAGACACGAATCGCCAGTGCCATTGCCGAGTAGGGGTTTTGCGACTCCGGCCAATAGACTTCCGTGCGCGAACGGGCTTCCAGCGTGCGATTGTGAACATGGCTGACCACTCCTACAACGGTCGTCCAAGGGGCCGTGGACCCGCGTCCCCCGCGATGCAATCTTTTGCCAAGAGGATCCCCGTGCGGCCAGAAGGTTTGGGCAAGAGTTTCGTCGATAATGGTCACAGGCTGCGAAGACTCGGTGTCGCGCTCGTCAAAGTATCGCCCGCGAATCAGCGAAATTCCCATGGCCTGAAAGTATCCGGGAGTGGCTGCCCGCCAATCGGATTCCGGCGTTGCATTTTCGGGTGGCACCTCCTGGGTATCAATCGTCGTCGTGCCCGAATTTCCCTGTCCACCGAGCGGCAGCAGCGAGACCGCCCCGGCCGACTTTACTCCGGGCAGATTCTGAACGCGATCCACCAGTTCGCGATAGAAATTCCGAATCTGGTCCGGCTTGCTGTACTTGGCTGGCGGCAGTGAGACGCGCATGGTTAGCACACCCTCAGGCCGAAAGCCAGGATTAACCCTCAAGACCTGGACGAAACTCCTCAGAAGAAGTCCTGCCCCTGCCAGAAGCACCAATGAAATGGCCGCCTCACCCATTACCAATGCGCGACGCAGGCGGTAAGTCGGCTTCGCAGCCGAGCCGCGCGCGCTTTTCAGCAGATCGTGGTTTCGATCGCGCCCGGCTTGCAGTGCCGGGGCCAGGCCGAAGAGCATTCCGGTGGCCAGAGACACTGCCAGCGTGAAAGCCAATGCCCAGACGTCAATGCGGATCTGTGCAATGCGAGGAAGCACGGACGCCCCCAGGGTCAGTAGTCCGTGTAATGCCAAGGGTGCAACCGCCAGGCCGGTGATCCCGCCCGTGAGGCCCAGCAACACGCTTTCCGTCAACAACTGGCCAACAAGACGGCTGCGGCCCGCGCCCAATGCCACACGCACGGCCATATCCTTCTGCCTTCCTGAAGCGCGCGCCAGCAGCAGGTTGGCCACATTCGCGCAGGCAATCAGCAGGACCATCGCCACGGCTCCCATCAGCACCCACAGGGACGCCTTTACTTCGCCCACCGTCTCATCCAGCAACGGATTCATCAGTACGCGGAATCCGTAGGACTCGTAGGGATAGCTGCGGTTTTGTTCAATCATTGCCTTGCTGACGCGTGCCAGATCTGTATGCACCTGCGCAGTGGTGAGCCCCGGCCTAATGCGCGCCAGGACTTCATACTCGTGGTTTCCGCGATTGTCCGGGTTTAAGTCGTCCGGCTTAAACGCCAGCGGGCTCCAGATTTCTGATTCGTCGGGATAGTTGAATCCCGGAGGCATGACCCCCACCACGGTCATGGGGACGGCATCCACGCGAATTGTGCTTCCGATCACAGCGGGATTCGATCCGAATGCCCGCTCCCACAGGCCGCTGCTGAGAATGACCTCATGGTCGTTGCCCGGCTGGGCTTCCTCGGGTAGAAAGGCCCTTCCCAGGCGAGGCTGTACTCCCAGCATTGTGAACAGGCTTGGAGATACAGTCGCGCCCACCACACGCTGCGGAATGCCCATGAGTCCGATGTTGAACGCGTCGGTGCTTATGGCCGCGAGGTCGGAAAAGCATTGGCTGTATTGCTGAAAGTCCTGGAATTCCGGGGCGGACACCCAGTTCTGATCGTTGGGTAATCCAATGCCTGTGAATCGAGTCCACAGCTTGACGAGCCGCTGCGGTTCAGGGTAGGGAAGGGGCCTCAGCAGGACGGCATCGAGCACACTGAACAGAGCGGTGTTTGCGCCGATGCCCAGGGCCAGCGTAAGCACGGCCACAAGGGTAAAGCCGCGGTTGCGCAGGAGTTGCCGCATTCCGTAGCGGACGTCCTGGCCAAGATTTTCAATCAAGTTCCATCGCCACATCTCCCTGCTCCTTTCCTCAATCAAGGCAACGTTTCCAAATCGCCGGAGCGCGGCGTAATGGGCTTCATCGGGCGCCATTCCGGCTTCCTGCTGTTCCCGCTCTTCCATTTCCAGGTGCGATTGAATTTCCGCGTTGAGGTCGTCCACGGGTTTACGCCGGAGGAAGAAGGCGACCGATTTCGAGAATAGCCGCTGAAAGCTCATGTTTGGTTTTCGGCCCTCAGTTTTCAGTGCTGGAGCAGTTGTAGCGGCGGTCCCCACGGTCGCGATCGACGCTACAGTCCGGGCTTGTCACGGCGAGCCCCGACGCAATTTTATTCCGCCGGTCGCAGAACGCCGGTGATGGCGCGTACAAACCGCTCCCAGCGGGAGGTTTCGGCAATCAGTTGGCGGCGGCCGCGGGCCGTGAGCCGGTAATACTTGGCGCGCTGCTTGTTTTTGGAAACGCCCCACTCGCCCACAATCCAGCCCTCCTGCTGCAGGCGCTGAAGCGCAGGATATAGCGATCCATGTTCCACCTTGAGCGCATCCTCCGAAAGGCGCTCAATCGATTTGGCAATTCCATGCCCATGCGTCGGCCCCCACAGCAGGGTGCGCAGAATCAGCATGTCGAGCGAGCCGTAGACAAGTTCGATGCGGTTCATGACCGGTTGTCTTCCCATAGTGGCAGAGAGTCTACCACCCTGGTGGTAGATTGTCTACTAATTGCTTTGACGGTGAGGCGGGGATTTGGTTTTGGCCACCGTGGGAAAATTTGTGCGGTAGTCATTCGCCGTGGCACATCCTGGCCGTGTGATCTGTAACGCGGGTGTCCCGACCCTCGGCAAGGGTGTCCCAGCGGCGAAGCGGGTGGGGATACGCGCTACAACGGGGTGGCCCCGCAAAGGTTCTGTCGTGGCGCAGATGGGATGCTTCCGTCAGCCGGCGGACAATGTGCCCGCTCTATTGTTCGGCTGGAATCGCAATTGGAACTGTCAGCAGGATGAAGTGATGTAAATGGTGCCGCGGGACGGAGTTGAACCGCCGACGCCAGCCTTTTCAGGGCTGCGCTCTACCACCTGAGCTACCGCGGCACACGTGGGTTGTTCCCGACCGGCCCGAGTCAAACGTCACCGCGGGGTCGAGCGGGGCCCTGCTGTGCGACTCAAGTCCGTTTCATCATTTTCAGATGGAATCGGTTGGTTGTCAAGA
>JASHTY010000305.1 GCA_030040315.1 Terriglobia bacterium
GTGGCGATCGTCAACGTCGCCTTCGCCAGGCGCGTGATGCACACGGAAAATCCCGTGGGCGGCCGTTTCCGGGTAGGTCTCGTGACCGGCCGACTGGTTGAAGTAGTCGGCTTGGTGGAAGAAGGCAAGTACAGAAGTCTCACTGAATCGCAGGAGCCGGTGGTTTTCTGGCCCATCCTGCAGAGCTACGACAGCACTACGGTGATGGAGGTAAAGTCCAGCCTGCCTCCGGCCGAGATGGCCGGTGAAATGCGTCGCACCTTCGCTGAACTCGATCCGGAGTTGCCGCTCTACGGAGTGGCCAGTCTCACCCGGATGCTGGGCTTTGCATTCTTCCCCACCCATGCGGCGGCGATTGCTCTGAGCGCATTCGGCGTTTTGGCCATCATGCTGGCGGGAACCGGGCTGTATGGACTGGTGACCCACGCGGTGACGCGTCGCGTGCGCGAGATCGGCATTCGCATGACGCTGGGTGCGCAGCCTGCACAAGTTCTCCACCTGGTGTTGGGGAAAATGCTGGCGCTGCTCGCCATCGGATCAGCCGCCGGCCTGGCGCTGGCAATGGCCATGGGACAGGTCCTGGCAAGTATTGTCTACCAGGCCTCACCGCGCGACCCCCTGGTGCTGGGCGCCGTGGCAGTGCTAATGTTTTCGCTCGGCATCCTGTCTTCCTGGCTTCCCGCTCGGCGAGCTTTAAGGATTGAACCCAAAACCGCTCTGCGTTATGAATAAAGCTTGGGGACCGCTGGGCCTCAAGCTTGCCAATGAAAGACATTTCACTAATTCTCCTGCCCAGTTCCTGGACCCCCGTCTGACGACACCCAACTCCAGAATATAGCTTGAACAAAGGGGAGGTTCTCAATGGCCGGCGAAATCGTTCAGGGTCCGAAAGAACACTCGAAAAGAGGGCTGCCCAGAAACAACGAATACGATCCCTTCGTCCGCGGTCCATTTCCCGTTGGTGTCCGGACGGTCCAGGCGGTGGACAAGGCACGCGACCGCCTGTTTCCTTGCGAGATCTGGTATCCGGCCTCAGCACAATATGCGGGCCAGGATATTGCCCCAGGGGCTCAGGACGTCTTCACGCTTCCGTCACGCAGCACGACTCGCAGCCAAATGGCCGTGCGCGATGCCGCCGCCAAGCCCGGAACCTACGCGCTGATCGTTTTCTCACATCACAGCGGCGGCAACCGCCGGAGCGCCACATTTCTTTGTACTCACCTAAGCAGCCATGGGTATGTTGTGGCGGCGTTGGATCACTCTGAGGTGGTCGCGGCGGAATTGGCGCCTACAGAAGGCGAAACCGGGCAGCAACGGACCGCGCGGGCGGATGCATGGGTTGCGAATCGTGTTCCCGATATACATTTTCTCCTTGACCACGCGCTCGGGCGCGAGGCGTGGCACTCGGAAATTAGACTGGATCCCGCTCAGGTTGGGATCGTGGGACACAGCCTCGGAGGTTGGACGGCGCTGGCTGCACCTGATCTCGAGCGGAACATCCGAGCCGTGGTGGCTCTCGCCCCGGGCGGAAGTTCGCAGCCGAAACCGGGCATACTTCCGGGGAAGCTTGCATTCGGTTGGGATCGTGACGTGCCTACGCTGTACCTGGTTGCGGAGAACGATACAATGACTCCGCTCTCCGGCATGTACGAATTATTTGAGAGAACCCCGGCAACAAAACGAATCGTCATCTTGCGCCGTGCCGACCATTTGCACTTCTTAGACAATGTTGAGCAAGAGCACGAAGCCGTGCGGAGAGCGACGTGGACAGGAAAATTGGCTTGGATTTCGAAGGAAATGCGGCCCATTGCAGAACTATGTTCAGGACAACAGGCTCACTTATTTGTGCGCGGGCTCACGCTTTGCCACATGGATGCAGTATTAAGGCGGAAAGAGGAGGCGCAGCGTCTCTTGGCCGGCGACATCGAAGGCAAGCTCGCAGAGCGGAACGTCGAGGCGCTTGCGCCTAAACTGACGAAAGCGGTTCCCGTCCAGACCGGCGCTGACAATTAATCAGGGTCTCAAGATCGTTGCTTTGCCCGTGCGGATGGATTCCAGCGCGGCGTCGATGATTTCATTCACTCCCACGCTCACTTCTGCTGACGCTGGTCCTTCGATTGGCTTGTTGTTCCGAATGCATTCCAGGAAATAGGCTGTGCCATCGGACATCTCGGGCGGCAGCGGGGCGGGATCGAGCTTTTGACCCAAAGGCTGATCCGCCGTAGTGCGAACACCTTTGGCGTGGAAAAACACGCTGTCGCCGGTAACAATCAAGCTTCCCTTGGGGCCGTAAAATTCCGATTGTGTCCTGCTGTAAGGCCAATCCCAGGAGGGCAACAGGACTGCCGTAGCGTCGGGATACTCCAGCAGAACCACCGCGTCGTCTTCAACCTCATTGTGCTGCGAGACCTTCAGCTTGAGTGAGTAGGCGAACACGCGCTCGGGCCGGCCCTTCACCCACATGGCCCAATCCGCGCCGTAGCAGGCGAAGTCCATCAGCGCACCTGCGCCATTTTTCTTCGTATCGTATAGCCACGCGATAAATTCCGGAGAGGAATTTCCGTCCTTGGGGCCGCCGTTGCCAAAAGCAATCACCATTTTCTGCACCGGGCCAAGCTCATCGGCCCTCATGCGCCGGTAAGCTTCCTGAGATGCCGGCAGAAAAACCATTGAATAATTGACCATCAGCTTGATGCCGGCTTCGCGCGCCAGGCGCTCCATTTCGCGTGCGTCCGCGCCGCTCGACGCCATGGCCTTCTCTGTAAGAAAGTGAATGTGCCGCTGGGCGCAAGCCCGCAGAATGGGGAGGTGCAAATTGTTCGCCGTGGTCACCAGAACCGCATCGGGCTTTATTTCATCCAACATCTGGGTGTAGTCGCTGAAGAATTTCACGCCCGGAAGAACCATCTTCCTGGCTTTCTCGATCAGCTCCGGATGCGGGTCAGCGACGGCGACCAATTCCGCGTCAAGGTACACGCCATTCATGAAATTCCTCAGCTTGCCCCAAACGTGATCGTGGTCGAGCCCGACAACCGCGACACGAATCTTCGGAGCCTGCCCAAATCCCACCGCGCTTCCGAGACCAAGCATGATAAACAGAATAGAAAGTTTTTTCATAACTGCACCCTCAATCAGATTTGAACCGTCAATCTACACATGAAGCTTCGCAGGGGCAAGAGGGAGCGGTGCGGTGAGGGCGGCAGAATTGGCGCAGACGGTAAGCGCAGGCAAGCGTTATACTCGCCGGAGTGCCTTTTCGATTGACCGTAGCTGTGGCGCTAAGCGCGCCATGGATCGCAAGGAGGAAACATGCTCGCGGCTCCAGGGAAACTCAAATTCAAGCGGACACCGGTCTGGTTGTTGAGCGCGCTGGCGCTTGCGCTCGTCCCGCGGGCCGCTCGCGGTGAGGATCTGATCCATCAGCTCGATAAAGCCATGGAGTCGCTTGTCCACAAGGTATCTCCCGCCGTCGTGCAAGTGCTGGTCAGCGGATACGGCACCGTCGACCAGCACGGGCGCTCGGATACTTCAGTGATCTCCCACCAGCGGACCCTGGGTTCCGGAGTAATTGTCGA
>JASHTY010000306.1 GCA_030040315.1 Terriglobia bacterium
CCTGGGCCGTGGCAATGACGGCGTTGGCAAGGGATCCCACGGAAAAGACCTCAGCTTTGACGGAAACGGGCTCCTCGACCTTGTGCACTGGCCGGCGCTTTTGGCGGGTTCCATCCAGGGCAGCCGCGATTTCATCGGCCAGAAGCCTTCCCCCCATTACATCGAATGCCGAAAAATCTGCCACGCTGGGATCCCGCCAGAACATCAGCGCGCCGAAGGGTGCGCCGTGTGTCGCAAGGGCATAGGTCAAAACCGAACCTGCAGGGAGCGTGGAATGGCCGGGCTGAGAATCAACCCCGAGGGGCTCCAGGGGCTCGAAAATCGGGTCGCGGTGCTTTAGAGCTTGTTCAGTCAGACGTTTGGCGATGGCTTTGGTCAGAGGCCCGCACTCATTTGATAATTCGATGACGGGTTCTGCCTCATAGGGAGGAAGAACCGTAAGGGCTGCGGCAGTTGCCCGCATCGTGCGCTTGGCCAGCTTAAGAGCAAGGGCTACGCGATCTTCAGGTTTAACGCCTGCGAGGATGGAGAGTGTCCTCTCATGAGACGGCAAATCTGTTTTCGGCCTTCGAGCCGTCAGGGCGCGTGTGACCGCGGCGCGAAGTTGCGCCAGGCTGAGGGGCTTTAACAGAAAATCGCAGGCACCGTGCCGGAGCGCGGCGATGGTGGCGTTCACCGTCGCGTGGCCGGTGAGGATCATCACGGCAATATCAGGGTCAATCTCCCTCACTGCCTCAAGCGTTTGAATGCCGCCCAGTCCGGGCATTACCAGATCTGTGATGACCGCGTCGAAGCCCCCCGCACGAAGTATTACCAAGCCCTCCTCGCCGCTCCGCGCAATGACCACCTCAAACCCTTCCGCTTTCAGCATCAAGCACAATGTCTGGGCGACTATTTCTTCATCGTCAATGACCAGGATCTTGGCCAAAGGCAATGGGGACGCGAGGGGCTGGGATGAGACGGTGATTCCGCCAAGTTCAGTGGCCGGGCTGGGCATAACACTCATCCGAATCATTTATTGGTGATAGCGCTCTAAGAGGCCGTGAAAAACGCCGTCAGTTGCAACGTGGCGGAGACTTGGCAACGTCGTAGTAGTTATTGCTTCAACTTTCCTGCGGCGGAAAAACCCGATGCCGCGACCTTTTTGCGCAGCCCTATAAGCTGAATATTTAAGAAGGCCAAATTGACGGAGCACACTTCCCGCTGCTGGCTGGAAGGTGCCGCCATCACCCACACCCCTCCATTCGTTCCTATCGGCCAAATATCGCGGGGCATGAGCGATGTCACGGAACTTTCGGGCTCTTTTGACCGACGGTTGTGTTCTTGCTTAGTCCCGTGCGAAAACCAATAAAATCAGGTATTTTGGGGGAGTACTCGGAGGCGTGATCCAATGAATCTCCTCGATACCTGGCCAGGCAACCTGCGGACGATCTGCAAACTGAGTTATAAGACTCTTATCTTCGGGCTTGCACATGTAACTCTGTCCGCGGTTGCGCTCGCCCCTGCAGCACTGGCTTCATCCGCTGACACTAAACCGTGCGAAAGCCTGGCTAATCTGTCGCTTCCGCACACCACGATCACTCTGGCTCACCAGGTGTCCGCAGGTTCCTTCACGCCGCCCGCTGCCGTGAACGGTCCGATTTCCACTTCCGTGAACCCCATTGAAGACCTTCCTTCGTTCTGCCGTGTAGCCGCGACGGCCCGCCCTGCGGAGGACTCCGAAATAAAATTCGAGGTCTGGTTGCCGGTAGCCGCCTGGAACGGGAAATTTGAGGGCGTGGGCAACGGAGGATGGGCTGGGACGATTTCGTATGGTGCAATGGCGACGGCGCTGCAGCAAGGTTATGCCGCGGCCTCCACCAATACGGGACACGACGGCATCGGCACCGATGCGCGGTTTGCCGCCGGGCACCCGGAAAAGCTCATCGATTTCGGCTATCGCGCCATTCACGAAATGACCGAGCAGGCTAAGGCCATTGTCGCCGCATACTACGGTTCCCTGCCCCGGCTCGCGTATTTCAATGGCTGCTCGACCGGTGGGAGGCAAGCCCTGATGGAAGCCCAGCGTTTCCCCCTCGATTATAATGGCATTGCGGCGGGCGCTCCGGCCAACAATTGGACGCACCTGCGATTCGGAGCCATGTGGCCCGCCACCGCCGACCTGATCGATCCCGCGAGCTTCATTCCCCCCGCTAAATATCCGGCCATCAACAGGGCAGCGCTTCAGGTGTGCGACGCATTGGACGGCATCACTGACGGAATTATTTCCGACCCCGAGCGCTGCCATTTTGATCCCGGAGTGATGGCCTGCCAAGGCGCTGATTCCGACGATTGCCTGACCGCGCCTCAGGTAGAGGCCGCGCGCAAAATTTACGCCGGGCCAAAAAATCCGCGCACTGGTGAACAGATCTTTCCCGGTCTCGCGCCCGGCAGCGAACTCGGATGGAAGGCAGAGGCGGGCGGGCCGGAGCCCTTCTCAATCGCCATGAGCTACTTCCGTTTCGTCCTTTTCAAAGACCCGCAGTGGGATTTTCGCAAACTTGACTATGATCGAGATCTGGCCCTGATGGAGCGCGCACATGGGAAAAACCTGAATGCCGTCGATCCCAACCTCCGGGCATTCCAGGAGCACAGCGGCAAGCTGCTGCTCTATCACGGTTGGGCGGACAATTTGATTGCGCCCCTCAACAGCGTCAATTACTACTCAAGCGTGGTGGCCGCCTTGGGCGGAAAGGCACAGACCGACAGCTTCCTGCGCCTGTTCATGGTGCCGGGCATGGGCCACTGCGGCGGCGGGCCTGGCCCTTCCACCTTCGATCGTGTAGGTGTGCTTGAACAGTGGGTGGAGAAAGGCGCCGCACCGAATCAAATTACGGCTTCACGCAGCGATAAGAGCCTTGCCCCCATGACTCGACCCCTCTGCCCCTATCCTCAACTCGC
>JASHTY010000307.1 GCA_030040315.1 Terriglobia bacterium
GGTTATGAAGAAGATTTGATCGGAAATGAGCAATCGGCGCAAGCGCGACATAATCTGAATTGTAGCGCAAGGCCCGCTTTCCGGCCTTGCGGCCCTTCGCGCCGCGGTGAAGACCCGCCATTGCCGTAGCGCAAGGCCCGCCGTTCGGCCTTGCGGCCCTTCGCGCCGTCGGGAAGACCCGCCATTGCCGTAGCGCAAGGCCCGCCGTTCGGCCTTGCGGCTCTTCGCGCCGCGGTGAAGACCCGCAGGGCCGGAAAGCGGGCCCTGCGCTACATGTTGCGGCCTTTCACCCGCGCCGTTGGGAAGACCCGCAGGGCCGGAAAGCGGGCCCTGCGCTACAGGCTGCGGTACCGCCCGCCGCCCTGGAATTCCAAAAATCCCAGGTCCCGCAGCACCTGTAATTGCTGTCGAATTTTGTCGCGCACGTGGCGATTGGCGGGGTGCAATCTTGCGAGGTGGGCGTCGAAAGCGTAAATGTCCTGAAGGGTAAATTCCGTCCGCTGAAGGCTGCGCACCACATTGAGAACGTCAAGCGTCCAGCCGCGCGCGTCAATCTTGATCTCCTCGAGCGGACGCAGGCGTGCGTACTGTTCGCGAACCCGACTGGCATTCGAAGGCACGCCGGCCTTCACGATAGGAATGCGCGCGTCGGGCGGAATGTTGCCGAGCAGGATGTTGCATCCCACCCAGTTCGCTCTGCGTGCCGTCGGTGCAAGGGGCTTGCGCTTTTCGATTGCAGAAAGCGAGTAGACGAAACGGGGCACTAAAATGAGGTTCTTTACCTGCCACTGGGTCGGGTCGTAATGCAGCGCAAACAGGTTCGGAGGAGCCCCCCTGATAATTGCTTGTTTCATCGGTTCGTATGCCGCATCGACGATCTTTGCGCCTAAAGCGATGGAACGGCTTTTTAGCTGAAATTCTTCCTCGCATCGAGGGCATATGAAATCGATGGCCCGGCGGTTATGCGCCAGCCGGGAGAGGCGGTTCGAATCGCACGCCGGACAGTAAAGGTGTTCTTCGCCCCAAGCTTCAGTCACAACTCGCGCCTGCTGAGCGTGGCTCTTATAGGCGTCGGCCAACTCGCCGGGCAGTGCCAAATTCATGCCTGCATTAGATCACAGATTATTGCGCGAGATAAATCTCCGTCTCGGTCTTGATAACCGTGAAAACGCTTTCAGATGATCTGGAGCATTGGTGAAAAGCACGCCACGCATCGTCGAGCGTGGGCGCTTCGGTGGAATAAATTACCTCGCGGCACGCTGAGCCGATGAAGTAGAACCTGCATTCGCGCTGCACGAGCTTAGTGAGGGGCGGCATTCGATTCGGCGAAATCTGCGGATCGGATCGATCCATAAAAGGCAGAACCGCGTCAAGACTATTTGCAGATCCTGTGGCCCGAAAGACCACGGCTGCAAGCTCGGCCACCGCTCGCCTGACGCCTAGCCAGGCAAATTCGAAACTGAACTCGACCGCCAATGCGGCTCGGCCATTTCGCAACGACGCAATCGCAGTTGTTCCGCTGCCCGCGAACGGATCGAGGACTAAGTCGCGGGGATTTGACGCCGCCATAATGATTCTTTCCAGCAGTGCCAAGGGCTTTTGCGCGGGATGTCTGCCGAGACGTTTTTCGGCACGCCCGGGCACGGCAATCTGCCAGGTGCTCTTCATCTGCTTCCCGCCCGCCATTTCGCGCATCATCTGGTAATTAAACGTGTGCTTGCTCTTGGAATTCTTCGCTGCCCAGATAATCGTCTCCGTGGCGTGGGTGAAATACCGGCAGGACAGATTTGGCGGCGGGTTGGGTTTGACCCAGGTAATGTCGTTCAACAGCTTCATGCCGAGCTGCTGCATGGCGAAGCCGACGGAATGGATCACATGGCTGGTGCCGCTGACCCAGATAGTGCCGTGGGGCTTCAGGACGCGCTGGCAGGCGGCGAGCCAGGCGCGATTGAACTCATGATTGGCGTCGGGGCCCAGCGAGCGGTCCCACTCCCCCTTGTTGACGGAGACCATTTTGCCCGCGTGGCAGGTGATTCCGCCGTTGGAAAGGAAATACGGCGGGTCGGCGAAGATCATGTCCACACAGTTTTCGGGAATGGCCGCGAGAATTTCCAGGCAATCGCCCTGATAAATCTTGATGTGGTGCTTCGGGTCGTGGAACACCGGCTGGGGTAATCTTCCTTCGATTGGTGATGGATGATTTCCGATGGAAATTCTCCCCGTTTCTCGCGGTTTGGGCGCGGAGCGCTTTGGAGTGCGGGAGCTTGCTCCCGCTTTGGCGCAGGAAGCTTGCTTCCGCGCGTTCAGCCGCCAGCAAGCTGGCGCAGACCACAGCGGCAGCTTCGCGGCCGCACTCCAAAGCGCCTTCGGCGCAGTCTCGGATCGTTGATCGCGCGCTGTTTGTTGTCAAGGTGATCCATAGTTGGTTGTCGATCAATTCGATAATTTTGATCATCGGGTGGATCAACAAGGGTAGCGCGGACCATCGCTTTTGTGGTCCGCGTCTCTTCAGCAACATCCACGCTTTTGAATCGGTTTTTCTGGCCCTGTTGAATCGACGCCTTGCCTTTTAGCCTGGTGGTCTGCGCATGACCTTACGGTAGGGACGCGGACCGCGACCCCGGCGGTCCGCACTACGAGTGAGGGCGAA
>JASHTY010000308.1 GCA_030040315.1 Terriglobia bacterium
ATGGCCCCGTGGACACGAAACTCCGGGTGCTCAAGTTTGTTCAGGGAGACAAGCTGGCGGGCTTCATTGTCAACTACAGCGTGCACAACGTGATTCTTTCCGAGCAAATGCACGAGTATTCCGCCGACCTCACCGGCGTGGGGCTGGCGAAAATTGTCCAGGAGAATCCCGGGTCGGTGGGAATCTACCTGCAAGGCTCGTGCGGCGACATCAATCCCCGGCCTGCGCATCAGATCAACAACCAGCCTCCGGAGAAATGCCTGAATCTCTTGAATCAGCTTTCTGAATCGCTTGCCGGATTTGTGAGAAATGCTCTGGCCGGCGCGCGGCCGCTCGACGTGCAAGAGATGCGCATGGAATCAAAAAGCATCACCCTGCCTGAAGTGCCTACGGACAAAGCGCTGGCGCTGCGAACGATGCTGATGGCGGATGACCTGTTGAAACACGGCGGCCTTCCGCCCAGAGCGGAGCGCAGCCTTCTGTGGACTCGCGATACTTGCCGGGCAGCGCTGGACCGCTTCAATCGCCGGCCGCTCGACGGTCGCGAGACGGAGATTCAAGCCTTACGCATACAGGACGTGCTGATCCTTACCGACCCCGGTGAATTGTTTATTACTTTTGCGAACCAGGTTGCAAGAGCTCTCCCCGATTTGAAAGTTTGGGTGGCTGGCTACGCGGACGATTACGTCGGCTATATTCCCAGCGCCGACCGCTACGATATGAAGGACGACCAGTATCGCTACGCGGCGTACTTTACCCCGTTGATGAATGGAGAATTTCGCTACCGGGAAGACGTGGGCGATGTTCTGGTTCACGATATGATTGCCCTCGCTCAGGACGCCACTGCCCGGTAATTTCCTATGTTCAATCGATCTCGGAATCTGGTCCTTGCCGTCGTCCTCAGCTTGGTCTTCCTTTCATCACCTCCGTGCGCGGGAACGCCTGCTGGGGACCAGACCTTCGACTTGAGCAATCGATTCGGGATTGCCGTCGCAATTCGCGGCGGCCAATACTCGGTCACTTACAAGGGAGCGTCCTGGTTCGGAGAAGGCAAGGTCAGCGTGCTGGCGAAGGATCGCTGGTATCGCAGTGCGCCCACGGCGGCAGACGGGAAATTGGTTTTGCTGGATAGCGAGTCCAGCCAGGGGAAAGACAAGTGGGGCGCGTTTGATGCGGTCACCATGACGTGGCAATTGCCGGATGCTGCCCATAAAGTACTCACTGGCTTTCGCATTTATCGCGATTCGCCCTATCTGGTCTTTTCACAGGAATTCCCCGAGGGGTACAAATCCTACGCCAATGGCAAGTGGAACGTGCCCACAGTGGTTTTTCCGCAATTCCTCGACACAGGCAGCGTAAGGCGCGACCTGTATGCCTGGATCAGCGGCGGCATGTTCAACCATCGCTTCGGCTACGGGAGCGCCTGCAAGCTGGATGGAACCGTAGACTTGCTGGTTCTCGCCGACAAGGATTTCAATTCGGTTCTGTTATCACCGTCCGCGAACTATCTGGTGGCGACGCAGCAATCGGCAGGGATCAGCAGCGACCCCAATTCCCCCCGCGCAATCAATTGTGGTATTGAAGGCCTTGCCGAGGAGATTCCCGCGGGCTACAAGCACGAACACCTGCTCGTGGCCGGCGAAGGCATCGATGCCACATTCCGCCAGTGGGGTCAGGCGCTGCTGGCCAAGTCCGGAAAGCAGGCACCCTCGAAATACGATTGTGAGACCATGCGCCATGCCGTTTATTGGGACGATTACGGCGGGTACTATCGCGAGCACGGCTTCAAGGAAGACGGTTACGCAGCCTACGAGGACGTCATCGCGGGCGTGGCGGAGGATGCAAAGAAACACGGCTTGCTGATTGGCGGGTACGAAGTCCAGGATTCCGATCAACTCCGCTATGACGAGGGCCTGTTCGAGCCGCGCGCGGATCTCTTTCCGCATGGCCTGGCAGCTTTGCACGCACGCCTGGGAGTGCCGCTTGAGGCCTATCTCTGCTGGCTCGCACCCGGCGGTCCTTATCGCAAGAAATACCCGTATATCGAAACTCCACCCGGGTCTGTTCTGGGAAAGTCCATGGGCGACGTGTTCTACTCGCTCGACTACTGGCGCGACACAGCGACGAAGCTGGTTTCCTGGGGAGACGTCATACTCCAGCATGATTACCTGAACGTCTATGAGGGAAATCCGGTCATGATGGCCGGCATTAACCGCATGGACACCTATTTCAAAAACATGGCGAAGGCACTGGGGGAAAAAGGCATCAAGATGCAATACTGCATGCAACTGCCGCGCAACATCATGGAATCCACTGAGAACCCCACCGTGATTTCCGTGCAGGGGACGCACGACCATCATGCGCCCATGACCGAGCCCAAGCCCACGCATTCGAGCGACGACACGTTTGCGTGGAAACACATGATGTTCACCGACGCCTTCTATGGCGCCGTGGGGCTGTGGCCTTCGCGCGACAATATTCAGACTGAGGGCGACCCCAACGCGTGGGAAGACATCTTGATGGCCAATCTCGCGGGCGGCGAGATTCAGCTCGGTCACCGCATCGGTGAGTGCAACTTTGACCTGGTCCGCAAGACTTATCGCGAAGGCGACGAGCTGGTCCTGAAGCCAGACCACCCGATTGTCCCTCTCGACCGATGTTACCTAGAAGGCTGCGCCGTAGGATTTACGTATTCGGGCCAAAATGGCGAGAAGTGGTTTTATGTGCTGAGCCTTCCGCCTTCGGGCGCGCTTGAGACGATGCATATCGCTGATTTGAAATTGACGGGACGCCGCGTCGTCTACAACTTCGACACAGGAGTGGCAAGAGTGATGGACGACGGCTCACCCTTGAATCTTCAGACCACCGCAAAACACGAGTACTTTGTTGTCGCTCCAATCATGAAGAACGGCATGGCAGTTATCGGCGATACGGCGAAATTCGTTACCATGGCGGACAAGCGAATCGCGTCAGTGGACGCAAGCTCCAGCGGCCTGCGCATGAGTGTGATCGCGAATCAGGATTGGAACCCGATCATTGTCGGGTACGCGGGGAAACCGCCCGTGAGCGTTGAATCGGGCGGCGCGAAGCTCCAGGAGGTCGCCTCCCCGGAGCGCTTGAAGTCAGCCGGGTCCGGATGGTTCTATGATCCGCTTTCGCGCCTGTGGTCGGTCAAGATAGATTTCGGAGGAAGTGCGGAGATGGAAACGCGGACCTTCACGATCGAATGAGGTTCCGTATTCGCCCGGTGCATTTGCCGAAAGATTCGAGTAAACAAACGGGGGATAAACGCCAATGCAGCTTCGCAAAGATCCCATCTCGATGAACTGGGTGGTTCAGGAAGACGGGGAGACCACCTGGCCGAAGCTGGACGCCTGCCCCTTTTGCCCCGGCCAGGAAGGCTTGACCCCGCAGACCCTCTACTCGTACGCTGATAGCCGGGGCGCGTGGCAGGTTCGCGTGATACCCCATCTGCGCCCGCTCTATCGCATTGAAGGCGCACCGCAGCGCGCGGCGGAGGGGCTCTACGACAAGATGCGCAACCTGGGAGCGCATGAGGTTTTGATCGAGAGCCCCAGGCACCGTCTTCGCATACCGCAAGAAAGCGATGAGAACGTCGCGCAGGTGCTGCGGGCCTACGTCTCGCGCCTGGTGGACCTGAAAAATGACCACCGCTTTCGCTACGTGAGCGTGTTCCGAAACCAGGGCAAGCTGGCGGGGCAGGAGCCCGAGCACCCGCACTCGCAGATCAGCGCCACTCCCTTCATCCCCCGCCGCGTGGTTTACGAATTACGCTCTCTTCAACGCTACTTCACAATGAAGGAGCGCTGCCTGCTGTGCGACATTGCACAGCAGGAAATCAACCAGCATGTGCGCACGGTGGAGTGGGACGATCAATTCGTCGCCTTCTGTCCTTTCGCCTCGCGCGCCCCCTATGAGATCTGGGTTCTTCCGCTCCAGCACAGCCACACGTTTGAGGAGGACTTGACAAGCTGGGACCGGCAGCTTCACTTCGCGCGGTTTCTGAAGAACGTCCTGTTGCGGCTGGAATCCGTGGCACACGATTACCACATCATTTTGCACACTACGCCGAATCTGAATGCGCAATCGCAGCGCACTGACCTTTGGCGCACCCTGTGCGAGGATTTCCACTGGCACTTTGAAATCGTTCCCGTGCAGGTCTCGACTTCACCCTCTTATTTTCTCAAAGAGGTCTATTACAATTCCGTGCTGCCGGAGCGCGCGGCGGAAGAATTGCGCAAGGTCAATTTGAACCAGCCGAAAACGTGATTGGCGCTTGCATCTCCGCGCGCGCTTGAATAATCTCTCGGGGGGAAAATCTTAGTCAGGAGGAGCAACCTTAGCATGAAAATCCAAAACCTCATCCGGATGGCCGTGGCGGCGGCCGTGGTGTTTGTTTCGCTCTACACTGTGAATGCGCAGGCAGAAAAGAAGCCGAAAGCGGCCCCTGCCCCGGCCAGCGCGGCGCCCGCGGTTACGTGGCCGTCAATCCCCGACCTGGAATTTGTCACGCGCCTGCGACAGGAGGAGTTTGGCCACAGCCAGGTGATGGAGATCATGAGCCATCTGACCGACGACATCGGCCCGCGCCTGACGGGTTCCCCCAACATGAAGAAGGCCAATGAATGGACGCGCGATCAATTCACGCAGTGGGGACTGGTGAATGCGCACCTGGAGCCGTGGGGCACGTTCGGACGCGGCTGGGCCTATCAGCTTTGCGAAGTGCGCATGGTCGCGCCCGACTACATGCAATTCATGGCCTTTCCTGAAGCGTGGACGCCCGGGACGAACGGCTCACTGCGCGCGGATGTGGTGAGGATGATCGCGACCACCACGGCCGACTTGGACAAGTACAAAGGCAAGCTGGCCGGCAAGATTGTGCTGTTTGGCGAGACGCGCATTCCCGACCCCAGTGAGAAGCCCCTGTTCCGTCGCAACGATGCCGACGATCTCGCCAGGGTGGCCCTTTTCGAGCGGCCATCCTTCCCGGGCCCACCCGCGCAGCGTCCGGGCGGTCCCGGCAACCCCCGCGCGGAACTCAGGGAGCGCCAGCGATTCGCCCAGGAGCTTCCGAAGTTTTTCGCGGATGAAAAAGTTGCGGCCGTTCTGGACATCACGCGCGTGCCGGGAGAAGACGGGACAATGTTTGTGCAGTCAGGCGGAAGCTATGAAAAGGGCAAAACGATGGCCGTTCCGCGAATCACGATTGCCGTGGAAGACTTCGGCCGCGTGGCTCGCCTGCTCGACAAGAAAGTTCCCGTGGAAGTGGAGATGAATGTTGAAGCCACATTTTACGACGATGATGACAAGGCGTACAACACGCTGGCCGAAATCCCTGGCGCGGATCCAAACCTGAAAGACCAGGTGGTGATGCTGGGCGGGCACCTGGATTCCTGGCACGCCGGGGAAGGGGCCACCGACAATGGCGCCGGCTCCGTCGTGGCGATGGAATCCGTGCGGCTGCTCAAGAAGCTTGGCGTGCAGCCGCGAAGGACCATCCGCGTCGCGCTCTGGTCAGGAGAAGAAGAGGGTCTGTTCGGCTCGCGCGGCTATGTGAAGGAGCACTTCGGCTCGCGGCCGGAATCAACCAGGCCCGAGGATCAGGCCGTGCCGGCGTTCATGCGCCCGCCCGCCGGGCCGCTTGAATTGAAGCCCGAGCAAAAGCAGATCTCCGTGTATTTCAACCTTGATAACGGCGCCGGAAAAATTCGCGGCATCTATCTTCAGGAAAACGCCCTCGTGCGGCCCATCTTCGAGAAGTGGATGGAACCCTTCCGCGACCTGGGCATGACCACGCTGACCATGCGCAACACCGGCTCGACCGACCACGTCTCATTGGATGCGGTGGGCATTCCGGCGTTCGAATTCCTTCAGGATCCACTCGACTATGGAACCTTGACTCACCACTCGAACCTCGACGTGTACGAGCACATTCGGCCGGACGATTTGGAGCAGGCGTCGGTAATTGAGGCGGGCTTCGTCTACAACGCCGCGATGTGCGATGAGATGATTCCACGCAAGCCCATCCGCCCGGATGACGCTCCCGCCACTCCACGGCAGTGATCATGGAGGGCAGCGATGAAACTCGAGAAGGTGAAAGAGGTCGTCCAGGTGAACAGCAGCTTCTGGAAATGCTGCAAGTACTGCTCGGCGCTCAAATTGTCTGAGGACAGTGTGGAGGAGCAGATCAACCACTACCTGCGGCATGGCCTGAAGCTTCTCCACGTCGGCACGGAAAGCAGCCGCAGCCCGGAAGGAGAGGTCTGGCAAAGCACAGTGGCGGTCTTGGGCAAGGAGTAAGAGTCAGTCATCGATCGCTTCATACGCAAGCACGGCGACTCGCGAAGCGAGATTCAGTCCTCCCGCCGGATTCATCTGCCCCATGAAGATGGTAATCATGTCTTCCTTGGGGTCAATATCGAACGAGGTGTAATAGAACCCACCCCAATAATATGCGCCAAGCGAGCCGAGGTCTTTCACCTGAATCGGCTCGCTATTCACACCGAAGCCCAGTCCGTAACCATTGCCATCTGGTTTGCCCTGCACGTGGTTCATGCTCATCAGCTCGACGGATTTGCGGCTGATGATGCGCTCGCCGTTCAGCTCACCGTTGTTGAGCATCATCTGGCAGAACCGGTAGTAGTCTTCCGCTGTGGAGCAGAGTCCGCCGCCACCCGAAAAGTACGTGTGCGGTCCGCGATAGGGATAATCAGCCGTATAGGGCAGCCCACCCTCTTCCAGAACCTCATTGTCAAGTATCGGACGCAGTCCGGTTTTTTCGTCGTATGCGTAGGCCCGGGCGAGTCGTGCGACTTTCTCCGCCGGAGGGAAGAAGTACGTGTCGCTCATGCCCAAAGGTTGAAAAATCCGCTTCTCAAGAAACTGATCGAGAGGCATCCCTGAAACCACTTCCACCAAACGGCCCAGCACATCGTCCGACAAGCTGTATTCCCAGTAATCACCGGGTTGAAACAGCAGCGGAATCGCCGCCAGCCTCTTCACGCCGTCGCCAATCGTTCCCTCCTGCTGCTTTAAGCCGCTTCCCACGCCGGCATCTTTGTAAGCCTTGCCGACGCGAGGATTCCACGGGTAGGTGAGCCCGGCCGTGTGCGTCAACAAATGAAAAATTGTGATGGGGCGCTTGGCGTCCACCAGCTTGCCCGGAGGCGACGTCTTGTCCTGCGGCCACGCGGGTTCCAGGACTTTCATCTGCTTGAATTCCGGCAGATAGTCGGAGACGGCATCATCCAGTGTAAAGCGGCCTTCTTCGTAGAGCATCATAACAGCAACGCTGGTGATGGGCTTCGACATCGAACAGATGCGGAAGATCGTGTCAGGGCGCATGGGCTTGCGCGCATCCCGATCCGCCATACCCACGGCCTGAAAGTAAGCGATTTTGCCGTGACGGGCCACCAACGCGACGCCGCCGGAAATCCGTCCTTCGTCCACGCTTTGCTGAATGGCGCGGGTAATGCGCCCCAGGCGCTCCGAAGACAAGCCGACGTCCTCCGGCTTTGCAGCGCCTGCCGCCGCGCTTGGCACACCCTGAGGAATTACGCTGGCGTGAGCGGGAATTTGCGGCCGGACAAATCCTGCGGGAACCAACATCCACGCGAAGATCACCAAACCCTGCGCCCATCGCTTGTTCATAACCGCTCCTAGGAAAAGCTTGACTGAATTCCCCGATCGAGGCTCCGCGTATCCGTGCAGATCGAATTGTAGCGGAGAGTTTACCTCGTCAATGTGGCGGCGTAAAGCCGCCTTCACGTCAATCGTCGCACTGGACCCATAGCCTGTCCCCAGCCCGCTCAGTTATGATGGAAGTGCGTTCACATAGGCTGGGTGAACACGCTGAAGACCGGCTGGAAACTGTCATGATCATCATCGATTCGCATCTCGATTTATCCTGGAATGCGCTGAACTGGCGGCGGGATTTGACAAAAAGTATCGAGGAAATCCGCCGGTCGGAGGCGGGCTCAAAGGACCGGCGCCTCGGGCACAATACGGTTTCGTTTCCGGAATTGCGGAAGGCCGAAGTCGCCGTATGCCTTGCGACGGTGCTTGCGCGCTGCGGCCAGTTGAAAGATCCGCGTCTGGACTACCCCAGCCGCGAAATCGCCTCAGCGATGGGCATCGGACAGGCGGAGTATTACCGCATCATGGAATTGCAGGGCCACATGCGTATGTTGCGCGATTGGCCCGCGCTCGATGCCCACCTGTCGGAGTGGAAGCGCACGGTTGGAAGCGGGACTCCGCTTGGATACATTCTCGCCATGGAGGGCGCTGACCCGATTCTTGAACCCGGGCAGGTAGAACTCTGGTGGGAGCGCGGATTGCGCGTGGTCGAACCCGTTCACTACGGCGTGAGCTACTACGCGCACGGCACCGGTGCCCCGGGAGGCCTGACGCCGAAGGGCCGGGAATTGTTGGCCGCGATGGAAGCAGTGGGAATGATCCTGGACGTAACCCATCTGGCCGATGAGAGCTTCTGGCAGGCGCTGGAAATTTATCGCGGTCCGGTGTTGGCCAGCCATCACAACTGCCGCGCACTGGTTCCCGGCGACCGGCAACTTGCCGACGAGCAGATACGGGCCTTGCTTGAACGCGACGCCGTAATAGGTGCGGTGTTCGACTCCTGGATGCTCCACCCGAATTATGTGGGCGGCACAACCGACAATTCCCTGGTAAGCATCGAGCATGTGATCGACCACATTGACCATGTATGCCAGTTGGCCGGGAATGCCCGGCATTCGGCGATTGGAAGCGATTTGGACGGCGGCTTCGGCACGGAGCAGTCCCCGTGCGAACTGAACACTATTGCCGACTTACAGAGGGTTCCGGGCTTGCTCAGAAAGCGTGGATACAATGAGCCCGACATTGAGGGCGTCATGCATGGGAATTGGCTCAGGTTTCTCCAGAAAGCCTGGGTGCCACGCGCACACCACGGCCGCCAGAGTTGAAGAGATCTACCTCGGGTGGTAACATTGATAAGTGAAACCGAAGGGCGCACTGCGATGAAAAAAATCGAAGCACCGGCGGAGAAGATGCGGCGTCTGGGTCTGACGCGGCGCGAGTGGGTGCAGCGGATGCTGGCCGGGGCCGGCCTTGCTGGACCCGTGCTGGGCGGGGCGGACGCAATTATTGCCAGCCCGGCGTCGGATTCAACGGCCGCGCAGTCACAGGCGGCAACCGCATGGAAGCCGGCATTCTTCGACGATCACCAGAATCAGACCATCGCGGCGCTGGCGGAAGGAATTGTCCCCGGCTCAACCGCCGTACAGGCGAATCGCTTTCTTGACCTGGCTTTGGACGCTGAAACCACGGATATTCAGCAGAAGTTTGTGTCTTCATTGAACGCGATGGAAGGCGAATCGTTGCGGCGCTTTGCCAAATCGTTCATCGATATCTCGACAGGCCAGCAGGACGAGATCTTGACCGCCGCGTCCACGGGTCAATCGTTCAGGCCGATCCTGAATGAAGACGAGCCCATTGAAAACGGGTCGCAGGTGGGCCCTCCGGTCCACAACCTGCGCGATTATTTTGACTATTTGAAGAACTGGATCAGCATGGCGTACTATTCCACGGAAGCCGGAATGAAGGAACTGGGCTGGACGGGCGAAAACTATTTCGAGAGTCTGCCGGTCTGTCAGCATTCAGACGATCACAGCTAAACATTGCCGTCTGAAATTCAGGAAGCACCGGGTAGCCCCTTAGTTGCGTACCAGATTTTACTCCGTGCCGGCGTAGAGTCGAGTCAACTCTACAGACGCTCTGCGAGTCACAAAGGGATGCAGCCTGATTAAGAGGTGCGTTATGCCGTCGGCGATGAAAACGCTTTTCCTGAATCCTCCCAGCTTCGAAAACTTCGATGGGGGGGCAGGCTCGCGTTACCCGGCCACGCGTGAAATCAAATCTTTCTGGTACCCCATCTGGCTGAGTTATCCCGCCGGCATGTTGCCCGGCAGCCGGCTGGTGGATGCCCCGCCACACAACATCAGCCAGGCTGAAACCATCCGGATTTCCCGCGATTACGATTTCGTCGTCCTATTTACCTCCACGGTAGGGTTCCAGAACGACCTTGACCTGGTGAGGCGGATGAAGGAATCTCATCCGGACTTGAAGGTGGCCTTTGTCGGGCCGGATGTGCAAACCAGGCCCGTGGAGAGCTTGCTGGCAGGGACGGACATTGATTTCGTCGTTCGCGGTGAGTTCGACCATGCGACCGTGGAGTTCGCCCAGGGCAAACCGCTTGAGGCTATTGCGGGAGTCAGCTTCCGCCGCGGCGGCCAGGTGGTTCACAATCCTGCCGCGCCCATGCTGGACTCCGACGCACTCGACCGGTTGCCCTTTGCCACGGAGGTCTTCAAGCGCGACCTGACCATTGAGAAATACACCATTCCCTATCTGCAGTTCCCATACATTTCACTCTACACCAGCAGGGGCTGCCCGGCCCTCTGCACCTTTTGTCACTGGCCGCAAACGCTCTCCGGCCATGCCTGGCGCGTGCGCTCCGCGGACAACGTGGTGGCCGAAATTCGGCAATCCCTCAAGCTCTTTCCCCAGGCCAGGGAATATTTTTTCGACGACGACACGTTCAACATTCGTAAGGAGCGCGTGCTGGAACTCTGCAGGAAACTCAAGCCCCTGGGCTTTCGCTGGTCCTGCAACACGCGCGCCCATGGTGATTACGAAACGTTGAAAGCCATGGCGGACTCGGGAGCGCACCTGGTGACCATCGGCTTTGAATCCGGCGATGCCCAGATTCTGAAGAACATCAAGAAGGGCGTAACTCCGGATATGGGCCAGGCGTTCGCGAAATTGTGCAAGCGCGTTGGGCTGGAAATTCATGCCGACTTCATCATCGGACTCCCCGGCGAAACGAAGGAAACCATTGCCCACACCATTGAATTTGCCAAGGGAATTGATGCTGAAACCATTCAGGTGTCCGTTGCTCATGCTTACCCCGGAACCGAGTTGTTTGAGTATGCGGAAAAGCACGGCTACCTTGCGGCGGAAGCCCAAGCCGATGGCGGCGGCCATCAGTTGCCCCATCTCAACTATCCAGGCCTGAGCAGCAGAGACATGATGGCGGGCATGAACCGCTTCTATGACGAATACTACTTCCGCCCGCGGGTGATTTGGCGTATTGTACGCAGCGCCCTTTGGAATTCGCTGGAGCGGAAGCGGCTGTATGAGGAGGCCGTGGAATTTTTGCGCCTCCGTGCCGAGCGTTGGAAGTATGCGCGGAGCGCCGCCCCAGTGAGCACGCGGAGAACCGCCGCACATTCATGAATCCTTCCCAAACCCCAATTGCCAAAACCTCGATCCTGATCGCCCTGCTCGTAGTCTTCGGTTCCGCAGGCAATATATTCTTCAGCGTGGGAATGAAGCGGATTGGCGCGCTCGAGAGTTGGACACCGGCCGCCCTCCGTTCGGCTTTCGTTGCTGTTTTCGCCAACCTGTGGATCTGGCTGGGTATTGGCAGCATGTTGCTGTTCCTGGCTTCGCTCATGCTGGTTCTGTCGTGGGCGGATTTCAGCTACGTCCAGCCCGCCACGGCTTCCATGTACGTGGTGGTGCCGCTTCTGGGGCACTTTGTTCTTGGTGAAAGCGTGGCGGGTCCGCGCTGGGTAGGAGTGGGGCTGATCTCGCTGGGGGTTGCGCTGGTTGGCAGCACTCCTCCGAATACAACCAAAAAGGATTAAATTTGCGCACTGTCATAACTTTTGTGGTCTTTCTCCTTTCCAGCACGGGAGGCGACATGACCGTTGCCTTCACCATGAAGCGCCTGGGAGAGGTGAAAAGCTTCGCCCCGGAAGTGATCATTCGTTTTCTGGGCCGCGCCTTTGGCGAGGTCTGGATGTGGCTGGGCATTGCGCAGATGACCTTGGCGTTCTGTTCCCTTCTCGCCCTCCTCTCGTGGGAGGCGGTGAGTTTTGTAATTCCCGCCACGGCTCTGAGCTATGCCGTGGGTGCGCTGGGAGCAAGGTACTTGTTGGGCGAGCGCTTGACGCGCGCGCGATGGGCGGGAGTCGGCTTGGTGTGTCTAGGTGTCGCCCTGGTGAGCTGGGGGCAGGTGTAGGATCGCCGCGAGGAGAGCCAATTGTTTTGGATGGGGTTAAGGTGGGCCATTCTCGGCGCGGCGACGTTGCCCTTCCTTGCGTACCTTTATACCACCTTGGCTGCATTGCGCTTCTTTCGCAATCGGGATTCGGCGCCGGACGGCTTCACTCCGCCGGTGAGTGTCCTTAAACCCGTCCACGGTCTGGATCCCGAAGCTTACGAGAACTTTGCCAGCTTCTGCCGCCAGGATTATCCCCAGTACGAAATCCTCTTCGCTGTGGCAAGCGAACAGGACGCCGCTGCCCCGGTAATCCGCCAACTGATCGACGAATTTCCAGCGCTACCGATCCGGCTTCTGGTAACCCCTGAGAGGATCGGCTCCAACAACAAAATCAACAGGCTCTGCGCGCTCGCACGGGCTGCCCGATACGAAATTCTGGTGGTCTCGGATGCGGACATACGCGTCGGCCCGAATCACCTGCGCAGCGTCAACGCGCCTTTCCGCGATCCTGAGACGGGGGCGGTCACCAGCATGTTCACGGGCATTCCGCTGCTTGCATTCTGGCCGGAGATGGAAGCAGTTTCCATCAGTGCCGATTTCATGCCCGCCGTCCTGATGGCCCGCCAATTGGAGGGCGTGCACTTTGCCCTGGGTGCGACTGTGGCCATTCGCCGCGCATGCCTGACGGAGATGGGAGGATTTGAAGCGCTCGCCAACGAGGCAGCGGACGACTACGAAATCGGCGCACGCACTGCCGCCCGGGGGCATCGCGTGGAATTGGTGGACGCGGCAGTCAAGACGTGGTGCTGCCTGACTCATCTGCGGGACTTTTATTCCCAGCGCCTGCGTTGGGCGATTATGGCGCGCCAGGCCAGGCCGCTCGGTTACCTGGGCCTGATCTTCACGCAGGGCTTGCCGTGGATGGTCCTGGCTGCCCTCGTGTCTCCCACGCGTCTTCTGGCAGCGAGCTTTGTGGCCACCTATCTGATTCTGCGCCTGACGGCCGTCTGCACGGTGGGAATTTGGGGATTACGCGACGAGGTACTGAGGCGCCGGTGGTGGCTCGTTCCACTTTGGGACGCGTTGGGATTCATCGTCTGGCTGAACAGCCTGGTTTGGAGCCGCGTCCGCTGGCGGGGAGTTAAGTATTGGGTCACCGGAGGCCGCCTGGTCCCTGAACCGTTGAGTCCGTCAAAGGACTCCATATGGCGCCGATCACCTGACGGCGATCACCAGCATTTGAGTCAATAATCAAGCAAACTTCAGCGTCAATTGCTTGTCATTCCCGGAACCCGGGGCTAAGCTTAAAGGTGAATGGGCGAATCTGAATCTGGACAGACCGAGTTCAAACTCTTGCGTGGATTGCTGCGACACTATCCGTTTGTCCTGAAGAATTTCAAACACTACTTCCAGAACCTCTACCGGCGCGATGTCCTTCATACCGACATCGTCGCTCCCTATGCAGCGGTTTTTTACACGACTCACAAATGTAATTTGGAGTGCACTTATTGTACGCAAAAGGAGCCCGAGGTTTTCAGCCAGGAACTCCCCACGGACCGGACCGTTGCTATCTTCCGTGCAATCCGCCGCGAAACGGACTCGATTCTTTTCACCGGCGGAGAACCCCTGCTTCGCGCCGATGTGGAAGATCTGGTGGAAGCGGCCAAACGCCGGATCAAATTCCGCTCCGTGCTCCTTGTAACCAATGGCACACTGCTGCACAAGCGGCCCCGGCTTTTCGATTCACTTGACGGACTGATCGTCAGCCTGGACGCATTGACCCCCGACCCGGATAATCCCAAGTCCAAGCCTGGCGTATTGAGCCGCGTGCTGGAAAATCTCCAGCTTGCCAAGTCACGCATGCCACGAGCGTCTGACATTACGATCAGTTCGGTCATTGAGGAGTGGAACATCACTGAAGTCGAACGTATCCTCGATTACTGCGGTGAGCAGGGATTCGTATTTTCCACACAGTCGGCACTGCACGAAAAACTGCCCAATCTGCGCCTGAAGCAAAACCCACGCTACCAGGCGCTGGTGGAGAAAATCATTGAACGCCGCCGCACCCGCCGGCAGCCCATCAATGGCACGCCAAAACTCCTGCGTACTGTCCTGGAATTCGGAGACTTCAAGTGTTTTCCCACCATGTTTCCACGCGTCTATCCGAACGGGGACGTCTTTTATCCCTGCGAGCCTCTCAAGAGAATTGCAGGCAATCTTTTGCGTGAAGGCTCCTTCAAGAAGGTTTTTGCGCGAGGCCGCAAGCTCTACGGCGACATTCCGGACTGCCGGGCCATCTGCCACCTTTTTGGAAATGTCGTGTCGTCGTATTACGTGAAGGATTTCTGGGGATTGGCGGGGGACTCCATTCGCTGAGGTCACGGTTCCAGCCAAATCGTGTCTCCGGTTCGAACCTCGCCGGCAGTCAGAACCGCTCCATAGATTCCCGCCACATTCCCGTGTTGCTGAGCCACGCAGCGCAAAATGGCAGGGTCTGCCACCGCGGTGTCCGGGTCGAGTGTGATGACGACGCATCGCTCGTCTGGCTTCACGATGGCCACCCGCGCGCGCGCTCCCAGGCGCAAAATCCGGCCGGTCCAATTTACTTCCTCGTAGGCGCCCCCCTCCGATAGATCGATTACGATGTTCGGGCGGAAGCGCCAGTAATTCTCCTGCGTTCCGCTTTCCCCTGCGATCCGCAAAATCGTCTGCCGGCTGATTAATGAGACCTGCGCCGTATCATAACATCCGCGTTTATTGCGGAGCAGAAAGAGGGAGATTCCGGAGAGCCGCTCGATTTCCTGACGCAACCCCTCACTATCTACTGGCCAATTTGTTCCAGTCGGGGTGGTGACGGTCACTACGGCTTCTTCTGAGTGATTCGTATTAACCGCCGGTGTGTAGCGCAGCAACTCCGGGAGTTGGCGAGCCGTAAGCCAGGGGAAGTCGCTGCGCGAAGCCGCTTGAACGAATGCATAGCGCCGGTCTTCCGGCACGCCCTGCAGCGTCAGCGGTGTGGCGGAAAGCGCCTCGCCCCGCATCGACTTCACCGGATAGCGAGCGAGTTTGAGGATTTTGCCCACTGGGTTCATGGTTGAGGTTCCTTGTTGCGAGAAACTGCAAAATGTAATTATGAGATGACCGGCAGTTCCTTCTTCCACTGGCTGCGCAGAGTTGATTCCGCCGTTCGCGCCAGGTGTTCGGCGAACGCGCCGTGATATTGAAATGCCAAGGTAAGCGGTCCTTCCGCCTGCCAATCGATTTCCAGTTTCCAGGACTGTGGCCCGCCGCCCGTCCCATCGGCCACCGGCGCCACAGCCATGCGCCTGACTTTGGGAAGAGGAATGTCAAGCAGGCGAGACTCGCGTGGCCCAATTACCATGAATCGGTCGGAACCAACAAAAATTTGTGTTTGCGGAACTGGGGCCGAAGCCGCCGACTGCCGGAAGGTTCCACCATTCAGCACCACGAGAGCGCCCAACTCATTTGCCAGGTCGTCGGTTGACTTCACGAGCGGTTTTGCGCCGGCCAATAAGCTTATGGCAACTAAGAGCAAACCTCCCACCAGCATCGCTGTTCCTGCCCCCGGTCGTGCGTACCGCCAGAGCATCCAACCGCCGAAAATTGCCATTCCAATTCGGACCGAAGTCCAGGCCCACACGCGGCGGCGCAAGCGCCGTATGCGCGGGATCACCAGGATGGTGCCGAAAAGCAAAAACAGTCCGGCCTGCTTGGCGCGCTGGCCAAAGCTTCGTGGGCGCTGGGGTAATTGTTCAGTTGACTCGTTTGCTGCCATGAGCCCCTAAAGCCAATGTGCCATAAGCGCGGCATGCAGGCAAACTTTTCGCGGTAAACCGAACACCGCAAGTTGAGATTTCATGGTGTCGATGATGCGCCTCGACGGTTTCATCGAATTCTTACCTCTTCAGGCGGAGGTGTTGCGGTTGGGGGCGGGTTTGGAGTGGCGGGTGTGCTTGCTGGAGCTACGGGCGTTGGCGACGACGCAGGGATCTCAGTGGTCGCCGGCGGTGGCGGCGGTGCGCTCAAGTGGATGATGGCCGCCGCTGCGGCGTACCGCACGCGGTCATTAGCGTCTGTCAGGTGAGGTTCAATTTCGGGGATAAAGCCCGCATCGCCGCGCTGCGCCAGCGCCTCCAACACGGCGGCGCGAACCAGCCAGCTCTTGTCGGATGTAGTTCTGGCCAGCGCCTTCCCGGTTCGCGGGTCGGGATCTTCCGCCAATATCTTCGCCGCAGATGCCCGGACCGGTGACACGTTGTCTGTCTTCACCTCCTTGATGATTCCCCATCCAAGACCGGCAAAGGGATTGAATTCCACGCCCTGCTCAAACGCAAACTCCGCCAGCTTCTTCTTGTCCCTGAACATCGCTTCCTGTCCTTCAATCAACCCTGGGCCTGCCTTGTGTTCCTTCACCAGAATCTCATAGTAAATTTCGAAAGCGCTCTTGTCCTTGAGCATCCACAGGGCGTGCGCGGATGCAAGAACCACTGTGATGTCTTTATCCTTCAGGGCGATTTCGAGCTTGGGAATTGATGCAGTGGAATGTAATTCTCCCAAGCTGGTCGCTGCCGCCTCGCGAACTTCTGGGGCAGGGTCGTTCAGAGCGTTTTCTGCGATGGCTGTGGCCTTCGCGTCGCCTGACAAAAACCCCAAGGCGTGGACGGCATCATGGCGCTTATTGAAGCTCTTGTCCTTCAGGCCCGCGTTCAGGATGCCCCAGGCTTTTTGCACCAACTCCGAATCATCGGCCAGCGCCGGCAGGGTGAAGAGCGTAATAGATAACAACGCAAGACAAGCTCGCATCTGAAAGCGCATCTTCATTTGTTACCTTTCTCAAGAAGTATAGGTTGGATTCTCGCTTGAATCGCGAGTCATGTCCACTGTCAATCTCACCGCCGCTCTTGGCGATTGCTCGCCACGTGCTCGTTCAGGCGTCGCCGCACCGGGCGATCACCCACAAAACTCAGGTTTATTTTCCCTGACGCATGTGGTGTGAGTTAGACTTTGGTCTTTGATATGTCAAATTCGGTCGGACTTGATATCGGTTCTGTGATCAGCAAGATTCCCTACCGCATGGCTTTGGCGGGCGGATGGATTGACCAACCCTTCGTTTCCATGCGCAACCCGGCTCCTCCGGGTTCGATGGTTGTGGTCGGGCTTGAGCCCGCGTTTCGCTTCATGGACCGCAGCGGAATGGCCACCAGCACGCGTGAAGTGGCGCGGAAATTGTGGAATGGTGTCTTGCCGGAAACAGATCCGCGTGAATTGGTTCGCGTCCTCTACGATGCCGAAAATCGAGGCAAAGCCGCGCCATCGGGATCGCAGGATATGGCCGGTCTAATCATTCCGGGAATCAGCCGGTTGGATTACGACTTTGCCTGCGAGGGTGGATTCTTCCCTTCCCACATCGAAACGAGCAACGATCCTGCCATCGTGAGTTGGCTGGAGAATGTGGTCCATGTCTTGCCTATGGCCCCGCGGCCTGAGCAATACAGCCCTCTTGAAGAGAAACACCTGGACAAGAATTGGGTTCGCCGGCTCGGGCAATCCGGAAATGACTGTTTCAACGCAATCCTCGCGAGGGACCTGGCGGCGCTCGGCACCTCAATGAATGAATGCATGAGCTGCTGGGAAGCGATTCTGCCCTGCACCGTCCGGCATCCGGCGATAACCATCGATCTGATGGGAATCCTGAGACATTACCAGTCGCGGTATTCAGGAGCGATGTATTCCGGTTGCGGGGGTGGCTATCTCTATGTGGCGTCAAATGAGCCAGTGCCCGGGTCGTTCCACGTGCAGATCAGGACTGCGCGCACGGAGAACCAGCAATGAATGTCGTCATGGTCTGCAGCGACTTCGACAATCTTCGCTCCAGCCACGTTCGTTTTCTTGAGCAGGCTGCACAACACGGCCGACTTCACGTGGCGTTGTGGTCGGATGAGGAGTTCGAAAAGCTCAGGGGAAGCCCGCCACGATTCCGGGAGCAGGAGCGCTTATATCTGATTCAGTCCCTGCGGTTCGTTGAGAAGGTTATGATTGTTGGCGGAAAGATGGGCTGGATTTCCTTGGGCATGCTGCCGTCTGCAGATAAATCGGATACGTGGGTCGTAAGCGAGGATGACGATTTTTCGACCCGGCGCGTCAACATGGAGGGACTGGGGGTCTCATTTCACGTGATCCGAAGAGAGGAATTGAACGGATTCCCCGTACCGCCCTTCGTCCCGCCTGACTTCAACTCCACGCGAAAAAGAGTGATGGTGACAGGAAGCTTCGACTGGCTTCATTCAGGCCACGTGCGATTCTTTGAGAATGCTGCGGCGCTAGGTGATCTGTACGTCGTCGTTGGGCATGACGCAAACATCAAACTCCTGAAGGGTGAAGGTCACCCCATGTTTTCCCAAGCTGAACGCTTATACATGGTGCATGCGGTCCGCCACGTGCACCAAGCCTTGGTTTCAAGCGGGCATGGCTGGCTGGACGCCGAGCCAGAGATTAATCGCGTGAAGCCCCACATTTATGTGGTCAACGAGGACGGCGATAAACCCGAGAAGCGCGAATTCTGCGCCGCGAAGGGAATCGAATATGTAGTGCTGAAGCGCACTCCCAAAGAAGGATTGCCGCGCCGGGAGAGTACAGTACTGCGGGCGGGGTGACAGGGGAATCGTGTCGCAGCCCACGTTATGCCCCTAGGTAGAATTCACCACCAAGTTCTTGCCGAAGTTGACGATGGGAATGACCTGCCGTACGATGGAAACTTCCCTGGAGGATTTACCTG
>JASHTY010000040.1 GCA_030040315.1 Terriglobia bacterium
CGTCCTCAGCACCTTCAACAGACACGCAGACGGCTGCGGAATCCCACCCCGCCAGCCTGGGTGAAGTGGCGTCAACCACGCCCATAATTCCTCAATCGACAAAGAAGGTGGATGACGCGGCCGTCCCCGTTGGATCGGGAGTTGGGGCCAGCGGCGCCGGCGGTCAGAAGACTCCCGAAATGACCTCGGATTCGCCACTGACGTTTCACATCGGCTCGGCGAGCATTACTCCCGTGGCGTTCATGGATTTTACGAGCGTCTATCGCAACAAAAACACTAACGGCAGCATCGCGACGAACTTCGGCAGTGTGCCCTACGCGACCACGCTGGCCAGCACCCTTCCCTACACGGCCAATTTGGGCGAGTTTCGCCTCAGCACGGAGAACTCCCGCATCGGATTGCGTGTGGATGCGGACGTGAAAGGCGCCCACGTGATCGGCTACATGGAGGCTGACTTCCACGGGAACGATGCCACGAGCGTTGCCGTCTCCACGAACAGCAACACGTTGCGCGAGCGGTTGTACTGGGTTGACCTCAACACGGGAAAGTTTGAACTCCTGGGCGGCCAAACCTGGACTCTGCTGACGCCGGGACGCACGGGCATATCGCCGCTCCCCGCCGACATCTTCTATTCGCAGGATGTGGACGTGAATTACCAGTTGGGGTTGGTGTTCGGCCGCATCCCGGAACTGCGCTTCGTTTTCCATCCCACGAAGCAATGGGCCTGGGCGTTTGCTCTCGACAGTCCTGACCAGTACATCGGCGGAAATGGCGGCATCAGTGCCACGATCGTTACCATGCCCAGTGAAAGTGCCTTCAGCACCTATACGAGCCAACTGGACAATGCCGCCAATACCTTGTCCACTCCCAACCTGGCTCCGGACCTTATTACCAAGCTGGCGTTTGATCCCAACAAACACGCCCACTTCGAAATCGGAGGAATCGAGCGGACCTTCAAAGTCTATTATCCCGGTTCCGCTGCCAATGGCGCCTTCCCTGCTGTCGCTGCCCAAACCTACACCACAGAGGGCGCGGGGGGCTTTTTCAACACCAATTTCGAAATCGTCAAGGGCTTCCGCCTGTTGACCAACAACTTCTATAGTGACGGCGGCGGGCGTTACATTTACGGCCTGGCCCCCGACCTTGTCGTGCGCTCCAATGGCTCCATCTCCGCCCTTCATAGCGCTTCAACGGTAACGGGGTTTGAGGCTACCGCGAAGAATACGCTGTTCTATGGCTATTACGGCGGCATTTGGATCGGGCGTGACATCGGACTCGACCAAAATGGCACCACACCTATTGGTTATGGATACAGCCTTCCGGGTGAACTGACATCGGCACAGATCGCGATAATGCAAAGCCAGAATCGCGACTTCCAGGAAGTCACTTTTGGCTTCAACCAGACCTTCTGGAAGAATGCGAAGTATGGCGCCCTCAACTTCATGGGCCAGTATTCCTATCTGGTCCGCTCTCCCTTCGAAGTGGGTATCGGTAACGCCTCGACAGCTTCACCAGGGGTCGCTTCACCCACGAATGCCAATCTCAATATGTTGTTCTTTAACTTACGCTACACGCTGCCGGGCTCTGCCCCGACCATGGGGAAGACTTACTAGAATGTCTTTCCGCGTTTGAATTACATGACGTGCGTATCCCTCTCGCTCCAGTGTGGGCTTCGGCCCTCACTGGAACGAGAGCTTTTCAATCCCCCGAAAAATTCCACCTTAATCAATTCAAAGCAGAGCGAAGATCGCTGATGTCCTGCGGCCAAGGGCGGTCGAGCAGCCGCGCCAGAGGATCGTCCACACCTTTCAGACAGCGGTCAAAAAACGCGCGAGCATATTCGAGGATGAGGGGTTGATAGGATTTGCTGAGGTTGGTCCAGGCCAAGTGGCCGGCGCCATCAAATTCCACGAAGAACTTGGGTGTGGAGGTCAGATCATACGCGCCTCCGCGCCGGCGGACAAAAGGAGTAAGGCCGATATCGAGAGTTCCGCCCTGGTACATGACCGGCACACTAAGCCGGCCCAAATCCCCTTTGCGCATGTAGGGCGTGCAATAGGGCGACAGGGCCAAAACCGCTTTCACGCGTGAGTCCTTCCACGAAGGCCAGGCGCCCGCCAGCCCCAAGACCGTGTACCCGCCGAGCGAATGCCCCGCCAGACCCACGCGATTCGGGTCAATTGGAATGCCCTGATACGTCCTCTCTTTCAGGACGGCGTCAAGTATTGCTTCCAGATCATCACGCCGGTCGCGGTAAGTCGCATCACTCCAGGCTCCCGGTTCGATGAACGGCTTCTGCGACCACAGGGTTGAGAGTTTTTCAAAGTGCCGCCTTCGGCCGCTGGGCCCGCAAGCGGCATCGCGATGATTCGGCGCGAGGACAAAGTAACCCGCCTGCGCTAAACCTTCCGTAAGTGCCATGGATTGCTGGGCACAGCTTACGAAGCCATGCGAAAACAGTATGACCGGATAGCCTTCAGCGAGCGCCTTCCCGGCGGGCTTCCAAATCACCACGTGTCGCCCTGCGATGTCAATTTCGGTCAACGCATCCGCGGTCCGGCCGACCGACATCAGCGCTTGATGCAAACCGAACGAGCCTGTTAGGGCAACCAACGGCGCCGCTATCAGCGCGATTACCAGTTTCCTCAACATACGTCCACGCCGCAGAATCCCTCCAGCCGCTAATGGGATTTTCAATATTTCGATTTTCGAGCGTATGCCAAACCGTGCGAGGGAGCAAGCGAGGCATCTTAACGTCAGCAGAAAGGGCTGGCTCAATTCTTCCGGCCACCGCGGGGGGATCTCTAGGGGGAATCTTGGGCAATGCCGCTCAACCTCTCGGAGCAGCGAGCTTCGCGATTTTCCCGGCCATGGTAATGCCGGAGGGGGGTCGAGTTACGACAGTCTGCATGCGAAGGCGGAGGGCATGATCGGCGGCGTTGCGCACGATGTAGAAGAGTTCCGGGTCAGAAAGCGGTGGCACGATAAAGTCGCTCGCACCGCGTTCGATCGCCTCGAGATAAAGTGCCACATCTGCGGAAGGCGCCACTACGACCACAGCCACCGGCGCTGATGCCTTCGCCGCCAACGCCATGATGTCCATCCAATCGCCATCAGCCAGTTGCGCTTCGGCGAAAACCAGCGGGGGCGGACTGTCTGCCGCGAGCGCCAGCGCCGCCTCGACACACGTCCGCGCGAGAATGATATCTATCGACTGTTCTTCCAGTGCCAGGCGCAGGCTATCCAAGGGATCGTGCCGGGCTTGGACGAGCAGCGCCCGCAGGCGTTCGCTCATAGTTCCTCGTTCCTCCATCTGCGAGGCGTGTTTTTGCGTGATGACCCGCGGAGCCGCTTCTTCAGCGTTACTTTAATCGCACCAGGGTGTTTTTCTTTTCCTTCAGGATTTCCAGCTTGTCTTCGCGTGCGAGCCAACCCACTGCGAATTCCAGCAAATCACTTCCGCCGTTTAGTCTCTTTTTGAGTTGCGACAATGTTTGTGGCCCGCCTTGATCGAGCAACCGCCAGACTTCCCCGGCCACATGGCCAATGCTTTCCGACACCATGACTTCATTGTTTTTGTCCATATTTTGTCAGCCTTTTCCTTCCACAGAATCGGAGCGCCGAACGTCGCGCCCCTCACTCACAAAGATTTTGATGTCGGATGTCACGATTTGGTTCCCACGCAGAAAAAATTGTCGAGCTTGCGTACGAATTTGCAAGATGAAATTGCATTTCGTCGTACGGACATCTCAAGGGTCTTACCTGCCCATTAACGCCGATTGATGGAAACGTGAAGCGGGGGTTAAGATTGGCGGCACTGACCTTTGCTGAGCTGGCCAAATAGTCCATTCGGATATGCTAGAATTCCGCCATGGCATGGCAATCCAAAGGGGAATCCGCTGGCCAAGTTTTTGCGCACGCCGATGAAACTCCCTTGATTGCGATCACCGGACCTACGGCAGCGGGAAAGTCCGCGTTGGCCCTGGCGCTCGCAAAGCAACTGGGCGGGGAAGTGGTGAACTACGATTCCGTCCAGTTGTATCGCGGGTTCGACGTGGGTTCGGGAAAATTGTCACCAAGCGAGCGCCGCGGCGTTCCCCATCACCTGCTGGATCTGCTTGAGCCCGAAGCCATCTTTACAGCGGGGGATTACCGCCGAGCCGCGCTGGAAGTCCTGGCGGACGTGCGCTCCCGCAGCCGCCTTCCCATCTTCGTCGGCGGTACGGGGCTCTACCTGCGGGCAGTGCTGGCGGGACTTTTCGAAGGGCCGGTTCGGTCCGAGGCGTTGCGCGAGCGCCTGCGCAACATGTCGGAACGACGCGACCGCGAATTTCTGCATCGGCTGTTGGCGCGGCTTGACCCTGTGGCGGCTGCGCGCATACAGCCCCGCGACACACAGAAGCTGATTCGCGCGCTGGAGGTCTGCATCGTCGCCAGGCAGCCCCTTTCGACCTTGCAGGCGCGCGGTCGCAAAGGCCTGGAGGGATTTCGTGCCACGCAGATCGGTCTGAACCCGCCCCGCGAGCGCCTTTACGAGCGCATCAACCGCCGCGTGGACCAGATGTTCGCGGGCGGTCTTCTTGAAGAGACGCAAGCACTGCTGGACCACCCGCACGCGGCGTGCATCAAACCCCTTGGCGCGCTCGGTTACCGGCAGGCCCGAGCCGTGCTGGAAGGGAAGTGCAGCCGCGAGGCGGCGATGTTGGACACGCAAACGGCTACTCGCCACTACGCCAAGCGCCAGTTGACCTGGTTCCGTCGCGATGCGGGCGTGGTCTGGTTCGAAGGGTTCGGCGACGACCCGCACGTTCAACGTCACATTCTGGAAACCCTGGGCGGGAGTCCAATGGCCACAGGTGAGGCGGCGCTGGCCTCGCCCACGGCCGTAAGCTAAGCTCCCATCGAGGGCGACCCTGGAAATCCGAAACGAAAAAAGAGAGAGAAAAAACATGGACAAACAGCCTCAAAATATTCAGGACGGTTTTTTGAATTCCGCCCGCAAGGAAAAAATCCTGGTGACGGTTTATCTTCTGAGCGGCGTCAAGCTGGTGGGGCGCATTCGCAGCTTTGACAAATACTCGCTCATCCTAGAGAGCAATCATCAGGAGCAGATGGTTTTCAAGCACGCCATTGCCACGGTCGTGCTGCCCCGCGCTGCGGGCCCCGCCGCGGCGCCCGCGACCCCGGAGGGTTAGCGCATTCGACGCCCGCAAGTTTTGGAGAAGGCATTTCTGGCAGGATGGGAATCCACCCGGCGCGAGAGCATGCCGCCCAGCATTGCCGACGCGGAGGATTCACTGCGGGAACTGAAGGAACTCGCAGTCAGCGCCGGGGCCCGCGTGGTGGGCACGGCTATGCAGCGCCTCCCCGAGCCCGACCCCGCCACGCTGCTGGGGCGCGGCAAAGTGAATGAAATTCGCGCGGAAGCGCGCGCCGCGGGCGCAGACCTGGTCATCCTTGACCACGACCTTACTCCCACGCAGCTTCGCAATCTTGAAAAAATTCTTGACCTGAAGGTGATTGACCGCACGCAAATCATTCTCGACATCTTCGCTCGCCGCGCGCGCAGCCGTGAAGGGCAGCTTCAGGTGGAACTGGCCCAATTGAACTATCTGCTGCCCCGCCTTTCCGGGCACGGAACGGTGCTCTCGCGGCTGGGCGGGGGAATCGGCACGCGTGGTCCCGGTGAGCAGCAGCTTGAATACGACCGCCGCCGCATCCGCCGCCGCATCCGCAATCTGAGCGAGGGCATTGAGCGCGTCCGCTCGCAGCGCGCCCTGCACCGCGCCCACCGCCGAGACCAGAACCTGGCCACCGTGGCGCTGGTGGGTTATACGAACGCTGGAAAATCCACGCTCTTCAATGCGCTCACTTCCGCAGGTGTGGTGACTTCGGCGCGCATGTTTGCCACGCTCGATCCCACGGTGCGTGCGATGCCGCTTGATTCCCATCGGACGGCGCTGCTCTCCGATACGGTAGGATTCATTCGCAAGCTGCCGCCACACCTGGTTGCAGCCTTTCGCGCCACGCTGGAGGAGTTGGAGGACGCGCGCCTGCTGCTGCATGTTACCGACTCGTCTGATCCGCATCGCGTCGCGCAGGACGCCGCTGTCGAAACCATGCTGGATGAATTGGGCGTCGCCTCAACGCCTCGCCTGCGCGTTTGGAACAAAGTGGATCTGCTTTCGTCCGATGAGCGACGCAGACTTGAATCGGATGGTCAAGGTGTTCTGGTCTCCGCGCAGACCGGCGAGGGCCTGGACGCCCTTCGGCAGCGCATTGGCGATTTGCTGACTGCCGACCCCGTCGTGGAAGCGGATTTTGAACTCTCAGCTGCCGACGGAAAGGGCCTGGCGCTGCTGCATCGCACGGGAACCGTGGTCTCAACGCAATACGAGGATGGAAAAGTCCGAGTGCGGGCACGAGTGCCGCGATCTATCCGCGAAAGGGTGATGTCCGCCCCTACCGGAGCCCGAGTGGATGGCTAAATCATTGCAATTTCGAGGCAAATTTTCTTGTGGAAAACGCTGTGGAAAATGACTTTGAATTTGCCCATGGGGAATATTCAATGCCAGCCGCAATTTAAGCGGGTGCGGCTGTAGCCGTGATTATTAGTTATTTGTTTGCAACGACTTGCGAGCCGTCCCGCTGCATAAAGAAAATGCCAGTGGCGCACCAAATCGCGGTCAAAAACTGAGTGTTTCCTTAAGGGTTTTTTGCACAATATTGAAGCATTTGCAAAAACCCCACGTAGCCTTCGCCCTTTCGCCCTTCCGCATAAATTCTGCCTTCCATGACTCTAGCCTCAAACTGTAGTGGAAGAGCCGTTCGCGTTTTTTAATTGCCGAAACCAAAGGTGTGATTAGTTTCTTGGCTGCAGGGTGGGACGAATGTTCACGCTCAGCGGCCAACTGGGTTTGACACCTCCGTGAGCGTGGATTAGATTGACAAATGCTGAAGCGCGCAGCAAATCCTGATCCATGCGTGGCCTAAGGAGCCGTTTCCCAAGATGCTCGACCTGAGTTTTGTCCGTGACAACCTGGAGCTCGTGAAGCAGAAAATGGGCGAGCGCGGCTTGCCCGACGTGCTCGTCGATTTCGAGACGCTTGACCGCGAGCGCCGCCGGCTGCTGACCGATGTGGAGGCCCGCAAGGCGCGGCGCAACAAAGTTTCCGATGAAATCGCGGCGCTCAAGAAACAGAAGCAGGACGCCTCCGCACTGATTGCGGAAATGAAGCCGCTGCGTGAGGAAATCGAAAAGCTGGATGAACAGGCGAAGGCCTGCGACGAGCGATTGCGCGAGGTGCTGCGCCTGGTCCCGAATATCCCGCATGAAAGCGTGCCGGTGGGCCGCGATTCTGCCGCCAACCAGGAAGTTCGCCGCTGGGGCGAGCCGCGCAAATTTGAATTTGAGCCCCAGGCGCACTGGGATTTGGGGCCGGCGCTGGGAATCCTGAACTTCGAGCGCGCCACGAAAATCACGGGCGCGCGCTTTGCCGTATATTCGGGGGTGGGCGCGAGGCTCGAACGGGCGCTGGCCAATTTCATGCTTGATGTGCACACGCGCCGGCATGGCTACACGGAAATCCTTCCGCCCTTCATCGTGAACTCCGCCAGCCTGTTCGGCACTGGTAATTTGCCCAAGTTCGAGGGCGATCTGTTCAAGCTGAAAGATACGGACTTCTATCTGATACCCACAGCGGAAGTGCCCGTCACCAATCTCTATCGCGATGAGGTGCTGGAAGCCGAAAATCTCCCCGTGAAGCATTGCGCCTGGACGGCCTGTTTCCGCAGTGAGGCCGGTTCCTACGGCAAGGATACGCGCGGCATCATTCGCCAGCACCAGTTCCAGAAAGTCGAGTTGGTGAAATTTGCGCTGCCGGAGAATTCCTACGACGAGCTTGAAAGCCTGACGCGCGATGCGGAGGAGATTCTCCAGCGTCTGGAATTGCCCTACCGCGTGGTAGCGCTCTGCACGGGCGACATGGGGTTCAGCTCCGCCAAGACTTATGACCTGGAAGTCTGGCTGCCCTCCGCACGCGAGTACAAGGAGATTTCATCCTGCTCAAATTTCGAGGCTTTTCAGGCACGCCGCGCCAATTTGCGCTTCCGGCGCGGCAAGGCGGGCAAAACGGAATTCCTGCACACGCTGAATGGCAGCGGCCTGGCCGTAGGGCGCACCTGGGTCGCAGTCATTGAGAATTATCAGCAGGCCGATGGTTCGGTCATCGTCCCGACCGCCTTGCGACCTTATCTCGACGGACTGGAGCATATCACCCAGGAATAGGCTAAGGCGAGAAAAAGGCGGGAAATTCAGCAGGAGCTTTAGGGCGCTGCGAACATAGGTTTCGCGAGCTAAATCCGCTTGACCCTGCCGGAGGTTTCGACAAGAATAGGCTTGCGAGATTTCTGTCGTCATTGTCATGAGCCCAAGAACCCATCCCACCGGATCAGGGAAAGGTCCGAAGGTCGAGGTCGAGTGGACCACAATCTCTTACCGGACAATTGCGATTTACCTGGTTCTGGCCTTCGCGCTTTTGTTGGGAATTCTGTACGTGATTTCCCCGAACTTTGTCATCAGGACTACAAAAAGATTGCTGGAAACTGTGGCCGCCAGCCCCACGCCCGCCCAGCAGCCCGCCGCAAAAAAGGAAGCTCATTTTGTAAACCTGGACGGCACAGTCCGCGTGCAAAAAGCAGGCTCATCGCAGTGGATGACTGCAGACTTCAACACCAACCTGGAGACGGGCGACACCGTGAAGACGGGAAGCGACGGCGTGGCGCGAATTGTCTTCGCCGATAACACGAGCTATACCTTGAAGCCTGACGCGCTGATTGTGGTTGAGGAAAGCCGCGAGGACCAGGTAACGCACGTCACAAAAGTTGCGGTTCAGGTGACCTCCGGCGCGGTGGATTTGGCCACGGGGCACTTTGAGACGCCGGGATCAACCTCGCAGGTTTCATTTGCCGACGCGGTGGCGACTCTGAATGAAGAAAGCCGCGCAGTGGTGCGCAACGACCCGGACAAGGACGTGCATGAGATCACAGTTGACAGCGGGCGCGCGGCCGTGACCCGCGGCTCCAACACCGTGCAACTGGGCCAATATGAGCAGGTGGCCTTCGCCGCTCAGCAACCGGGCCTGGTGCGAAGCAAGGTGATCGCTCCGCCGCAACTGCTGACCCCTCCCAACATGGAACTAAAACTGGTGCAAGATCCCAAGTCCACCGCTCTGGATTTCAGTTGGTCACCCGTGGCGGAGGCGGTCGCCTATCACGTGCAGGTTTCGCCTTCCGTAATGCTCTCCAATTTTGTGGTGGACAAGAAAGTAAGCGGGCAAACGGAACTGACGGTTTCGGGTTTGGATGAAGGGACCTACTATTGGATGGTCAGCTCCGTGGACTCCAAGGGTGTGGAGAGCCAGCCGAGCCAGGCCAACCGCCTGAATCTTGTGCAGGAAGTTGCCGGCAGCGAAGCTTACCTGGAAGTGACCAGTATCACTCCGCATGGCCATGTGGAAGAAGTGCAGGGGAAGACGGAACCCGGCTCCATCGTCATCATCAACAACGAGCAGGTCTTTTCAATTGCGCCGGACGGCACGTTCCGGGGCTTCACTCCCGCACTTCCGGCGGGCTCTAACCAGGTCACCATCACCGCGCAGGACCGTAAGGGCAACACCAAGACGATCAAGAAAACCGTCGTGATCGAATGAGCGAGCCCCTCAGCCATCACTCCGGTCCATCAGTGCAGGAGCTCACAAACGAATGAACCTTCGTTCTCTGTTCAGCGTATTTTCGTCCGACCTGGCGATTGACCTGGGGACCGCTAACACCCTGGTGTACGCCAAGGGCAAGGGCATTGTGGTGAATGAGCCTTCCATTGTGGCCATCAACAAGTCCAACGGGGACATCGAAGCCGTCGGCCGCGACGCCAAGGAGATGCTGGGCCGCACTCCGGGCAACATTGTGGCCATCCGGCCGCTCAAGGACGGCGTCATCGCCGACTTCAAGGTCACGGAAAAAATGCTCAACCACTTCATCAAGAAGGCGCACAACCGCACCATGTTTGTCCACCCGCGGATTGTGATTGGCGTTCCGTCGGAAATTACCCAGGTTGAAAAGCGCGCCGTGCAGGACTCCGCCATGCGCGCCCGGGCGAGCGAGGTTTTTCTTGTGGAGCAGGCCATGATGGCCGCGATTGGCGCCGGCTTGCCAATTACGGAGCCTTCCGGCAGCATGATCGTAGATATCGGCGGCGGCACGACGGACATCGCGGTGATATCGCTCTCCGGCATCGTGTATAGCCGGTCCGTGCGCGTTGCAGGCAATGAAATGGACGAGGCCGTAACCGCCTACCTGAAGCGCAAGTACAACCTGCTGGTTGGCGAGCGCACCGCCGAGCAGATCAAAATCGAAATCGGCTCTGCCTATCCTCTGGAAAAGCCTATGACTATGGAGATCAAGGGCCGGCACTTATTGGAAGGCATTCCCAAGACGCAGACGATTGACGATTCGGAAATTCGCGACGCTCTTTCGGAATGCGTTTCCACCATACTCAATGCTATTCGCGTGGCGCTGGAGCGGACGCCGCCGGAGCTTTCCGCGGATATTTCCGACCGCGGCATTGTCCTGACCGGTGGAGGCGGATTGCTGAAGAACCTCGACAAGCGGATCCGCGAAGAAACCGGATTGCCCGTTTCGATTGCCGAAGACCCTCTCGCTTCGGTGGTTTTGGGCACCGGCAGAATGCTGACGGACTTTGA
>JASHTY010000309.1 GCA_030040315.1 Terriglobia bacterium
CGCCAGGGTTTCAGGACGTCAATGGTAACGATATGGAGAATTTTGCGCGGCTCGATGTGCGCAATCAGGAAGCCGACGATCCGGTCATTGTCTTCCGCAATCCAGGTTTTCGAACCTTCGTGGTGGGTGAATGCCGCCATTTCCCGCCACGCGTAGGAAATTCCCGGGTCGAAACACGCCTGATCGATTTCATAAAGGGTTGGCAGGTCTTCAGGGCGGAAGGGGCGCAGGCGCATGAGGGGAATCCATCCCGCCCGGAGCGGCTCACGCCGGCCGAACGCATTCCAGCAACCGGTCGATATCCGCCTCATCATTGTAAAGGTACGGAGAAATGCGGATCAATCCATGGCGCAGGCTTACAGAAATGTGGTTCGCGGTCAGCTTCTTGTGAAGCTCGGCTGTGACTTCGGGAGTCGCGGCGCGGAAACACAGAATCGTGGATTCGTGGCCGGGCCAGGTTCCGGCGGAGAGAGTGTAGCCGTGCGAGCGGAGGCCTTCCTCGGCCCGTTTAAGAATTCGACGGCAGTGGTCATTCACAGCGCCGACTGTTACACCGGAAAGGTAGTCAAGTGACGCTTCAAGCGCGCACAGATTGATAAAATTTCCGGTCTCGCCGGCATCGAATACGCGGGCATCAGGAACCAGCTTCAGGTCATTCTTGGGAAGCGAGGCAAAATTTGCCGCGCCTTCCACGGAATGCCAGTTGACCACTGGCACGTCAAACCTGCTCTGTACCTTGCGCGCCACGAAGGCGAACCCGGTTCCATAAGGTCCCAACATCCACTTGTAACCCGCACAGGCCATCACGTCCACAGGTAGGGCGCGCAGGTTCAATTCATTTGCGCCCACGCCCTGCGAACCATCAAGCACCAAAATCCCGCCTCGCTCGTGAATAAGCGAGCCCATGGCTGCGATGTCCATGCGGAAACCGGAGAAATAGCTTACCCATTCAAGCGCCAGAACGCGCGTGCGCGCGGTCAGTTGCGACGCCACCTGGTCCACCGTCACCGCCCCGTCGATGGGAGTAATAACTTTCACCCCGACACCCTTACGCCGCAAATGAAGCCATGTAAAGAGATTGGAAGGAAAGTTGGAGCTGGAAATCACGACTTCATCGCCCGGGACGAAATTCAGGCCGGCAGCTACGATGCCGATTCCCTGCGTGGCGCTGGTCGTGATGGTAATCTCCCCAGCATCGGCGCCCACCAGGGCGGCAATCCTTGCGCGCACGCGGTCGGGCAGCCCGAAGTAAGCGTCCTCTTTCAGCAGGTAAGGGAGAGACTTGAGCTCAATGGCTTGGTGAACACGCTCGGTGGTGACTTTGGGAAATGCTCCCTGGTAAGCGCAGTCGAGATACACAAGCGGAGAAAAATCCGAGAATTCCTGACGATAGTTGCGCATAAATTCCGAGCCGTTTCTTATCTGCCCAGCATGCGGGCGAAAAGCGAAGGCTTGGCCTTCTCTTTGCGAATGGGGATGAGCGCCAGCAGCGGTTCCACCTTCTCGTCCGGCCAGGGCTGACGCGTGCGGTCCCAGGCGACGACTTCCAGCAGTGACGTCCAGAGTTCAAGACAATGCAGGCACCTGGTGCGATGATCCTCGGCCGGAGACTTGTCATACCAGCTTGCCTGGCCATCCAGCACCCGAACAAGTTGGCGCAGCGTGGCGCAATCCTTACCCGCGCCGGCACGCGCCTCACCACAGATGCCGATCCATGCGGAGGGCCACAAACAGCGATCCTCCGGCCGTTCCAGCGCGCCCGCGTATGCCGAACGCAAGCGCGAGAGCCCCTCACCCGCCACACTGGGTGTGGTCCGCAAAATATTCTCTACGGTCTTCTGCGAATACCCTGCCAGCGTCAGGAAAACAACCTCCTGGTGAATCACGGGTAAACCGCTCAGAAGCGTGGTGAGTGATTCGCTGGCCGGCGCGGGAGGTTCAGCCGCGTCCTTGCGGGCCTCAAGCCGGGGAGCGGCGCGATCCTGCAAATGCGCGCGCATGGCCACCAGAAACTCGCGCTCGGACTGGTGGGGCAGTTTCTTCAATTCCGCGCAGTCATTGGCGCTCAGTTCGCCTATGCACTCGCGCCATAGGGCCAGCCGCTCATCAGCATCCCATTGCGTGTACACTCCCAGAATCTCCGTCGCCATGGGGCCGTAAAAGCCCAGGAATGCCCGCCACGCCTCCGGGCTGCCTTCCTCACAACCTGGAAGGATTTTTTGAAAAATCATCAATTTGGACATGGTGAAGGTTCGAAGGCCTTTGAAGAACTACCCGGTTGCCGCCGGGAGACGTGAAATCTGTGGTTAATGTTGCTGAGCCTCACGGACGGTCCGCTCCAAATGGTCCACGATCAGTTCAGCCGTGTCATTGATTACCTGGTCCAGCGCCGGAGGATTATACGGCCTGTAAATTGTGTCCTGCCAGATGGAAGCCCCATTATGATCGGAAATGAAGACCTCAGAATGCACGCGCTTCAGCCGGCGCGATTCCAGGCACGACCCGCGCACCACGGCGTCAGCCTCCTTCTCTTTTGTTACCAGACGAAACCGTCCCAGCTTTCCCAAGTCGGCCACCAGCTTGTCACTCAGAGAATTGTCGATATTCTCGACGTAGAGAGTGTGAATCCGCAGCAGCTTGCGAACGTCGATCACCGAGGCGGTCATTGGCCCGGAGTCGAGTGTGGATGGGCCGTTGCGAGGGCCCAGGGTTGGACGGTCTTCCGGCGTTGGGGATTGGGGTTGCGAGGTCTGCTGCCCGCAAACAGTCCGCGCCGGAGCCACAAGCGCCAAACTGCAGATCAGGCAAACCACTAATCGCCAGGCAACCAATTCAGGGCAGCGCAATTTCATGGCGACCTCCCGGGCCGGAATTCGCGAAGCCCAGCCCCCCCCGAGCCGCTCAGCCGCTAACCGCCATTCGCCCGCTGGTATTCCCGGTATGCCTTCTCCTGCTCCTTCAGCTTCTGCATGGCGTCCCTTTGTTTAAGGATCAGGTCGCGGTGGTCGCGCCGCATCTTGTCAATAATTTGGGCGCGCGTGGCTCCGGAAACAGGCTGGGCTTTCAGGGACTGGCGGATCTGCCGTTCCTTAAGCTTCAGCGTATCGCGTTCAAGCTTCTGCGACTGCTTAAGTTGCTTTTTCTGCGTCCGCCAGTCGATCTGCTGGTCGGCCAGGGCAATTGAGGTCAGACCGATACCCAGGCACATCGCCGCGACCATCATAATGAGGCTTTTGCGCATCATTCCTCCCAGTACGCTCCAGTACACTCGAATGGCTGGTCGACGCGAGCTTCCTCCCTTACGGCAAAACGGTATGGAGTATCCCCTCTCCAAGAGCATCTTAGCGGGAATGTTACCGGAGTACAATAGGGTCTGAGGTGGCGCGGCAACTCTGGCCTTGCGCATGGCCAGGATGGCCACGCCGCGGGGGGCGCGACGCCCGGATCATATTTCAAGCTTTGACGGCTCTCCCGAAGTCGGTTATAACACCCGCAAGGGGGTAGCTATGTACAATGCCGCGAAATTTCTTGTGGGTTTGTGTCTGAGTCTGTGTCTGCCTTTATCGGCGCGGGCGCAGTTAGTCCCGGATTTCAATCCGCCCGCCGTGCCGTGCTGCTTGCCGCGCGTGGCGATTCAGCTTGCCGATGACCTTCAGGACTGGAACCAATTGGGACGATACCATCAGGACGACTTGCGTCTGGAAAAGCTGCCGCCGGAGAGCGGCCGCGTGGTGTTTCTTGGCGACTCCATTACCGATCGCTGGGATTTAGCAAAGTACTTTCCGGGAAAACCCTACATAAACCGCGGCATCGGAGGGCAAACAACCATGCAAATGGTGGTGCGAATGCATCCCGATGTGATTCACCTGCGGCCCGCGGCGGTCATTCTGCTGGCCGGCACGAATGACATTGCCCGCAACACCGGGCCTGAAACCCTGGAGATGGTGGAAGACAACATTCGGGCTATTTGCGAAATGGCGGAGAGCCACAACATCAAAATTATTCTCTGCTTGCTCACGCCCATCAGCGATTACACCAAAGCAGTGCAGACCGAGCACCGCCCGCCCGCAGACATCATCCGCCTGAATCGCTGGATCGATAGCTACGCGCCCGACGTTCACGCCCAGGTGGCCGACTATTATTCCGCGCTGGTGGATGACAAAGGCATGCTGCGCGACGGGTACTCCGATGACGGCTTGCACCCAAATGATCAGGGATACAAGTTGCTGGCGCCGGTTGCCGAGGCGGCCATCGAAGCGGCGCTGAAATGACGGTGGCCAGCGGTTGCTGGCCAGGACAAGTGGCCAGTTTCCCGCCAAGGCTTGGTTGCGTTAGTAGGCACAATTTTACGGACTTCTGGAAGGGCGGGGCTTCAGCCCCGCCGTTATGGGACTTCGGTCAAAAGGGCCTTTAGGCCCTGAAGGGACGCCGCTTCAGGGGCTAAAGCCCCGAGCAGAAGCCCGCTTTTGCGGCGGGGCTAAAGCCCCGCCCTTCCATTATGAACTATGAAATCCGCCTCCTGACGGCAAGCGACGCTGAAATCTACTGGCATTTACGGTTGGAGGCGTTGGAACGCGAGCCCCAGTCCTTCGGAGAATCCGCCGAGGAGCACCGCGCCACCACCATCGACTCCGCCGCAAAACGTTTGTCGGAACACCCCGCTGACAATTCTGTCTTTGGCGCTTTCCTCGACGGGAATCTTGTGGGCATGGCGGGATTTTTTCGCTATACGCTCGCCAAGGCGCGGCACAAGGGAAGAATCTGGGGCGTCTATGTGCATGAGAGTTGTCGCGGTCGCGGAATCGGGCGGGTGCTGCTCAACGCGTTAATCGAGAAAATAAAAAATTGCCCGGGAGTTGAGCAGATTTCCCTCACAGTGATTGCGGGTCAGCATGCCGCACGAGCTCTTTATCTGTTGCTGGGCTTTACGCCATATGGCGTCGAGCCCGGCGGGCTGAGGGTTGGGGGGCGAAACCTGGACAATGAGCATATGGTGCTGAGATTGTAGCCGACAGCTTACAGCTAACCGCTCATCGTCAGAACCTCCACGATGGTCACTCTGGAATGTTAGCTGTCGGCTATATGCGAGTGCTTGATTTTATAAATAAGCGTAATTTTCCGGACATCCGTAAGGGCGGGGCTTCAGCCGCGCCCTTCCATCCGACGCGATTAAGAGGCATATTTAAGAGATGCTATCTTAAATCACGGCAAACTGTAATACCCATCACGCGCCTGCACCGTCAAGTCCTTCTTTTTAACTATCAGAATAATCTTGTGATACCCGGCGGTGGTGTCGGGCGGGTTCGGCGTATAACCCAGGCTATATTGGTTGCGGAGTTCCTCCTCGATATCCTTATAGGTCTCATCAAGTGGATGCTTCTTGTTGGACTCAAAGAAGCGTCCACCCGTTTCCTTTGACAGGCGTTCAAGAATTTTCTTGCCGTCGGGTCGCGATTCTTGCCCGCCGGGATATCCACCGCCGTGCCGGCCCATGCCTCCGCCGCCCATTCCTCCGCGCCCCATTCCAGGCCCCATGCCCCGCCCAAAGCCTCCACCCTCTTCCTCCGACGAAAAGTAGATGGAATAGACCAGCGTATCGGCCCGCTGCGCAGCCTCAATGGCGCTGGCCAGGGTTTTCTTGCTGCCGCGGTCAACCCCATCGGACAGGACGATCAGAGCCTTGCGCCCCTGCTGCTTCGCAGTCACATCATTGGAGGCAAGGTACACAGCATCGTAAAGCGCGGTGCCTCCGCCCCGAGATCCCCCGCCGCTGCGTCCCCGTCCCCCACCGCCACCCCCCTGACCTCCATCGCCTTGGCCCCCGGAGTCAGAATCGTCGGAGCTCGGCCGGCTGCCGATTTGCAATTGGCCCAGGGCCGCCTGTAATTTTTCGCGAGAGGAGGTCAGATCCTGGTCAAGCGTAACGTCGTGGTCAAAGTTGATGATGAAGGCGTGGTCTTTATCCACGCGCAGGACGGCATCGAGAAATGTCGCGCTGGCGTCTTTTTCCTGATCGATCACCCGGCGCTGGCTCATGCTGGTATCCACCAACATTCCAAGTGTGAGCGGCAAATCGGTTTCGTGCGCGAAGTATTTGATCGTTTGCGGACGATCGTCTTCCTTCAGCTCGAATTCGTTCTGAGTCAGGTCGCGAACAATCGCTCCCTTTTTGTCCCGCACCGTGGCGAGCACGTTCACCACCTTCACGTTCACGGCGATTGACTGTGCCTGAGCCGGTGCGGAGGCCTGAGCGGGCGCCTGCGCGGGGGCTTGTTGCCTCGCCGGGGCCTGCTGGCTTCTAAGCTCCACATTGGCCATTAAAAAAGCGGTAGCAAAAAAGAACAAGAAACCAACGACCGCGGGGCGCCTCCGCATAACCTTTTCAACGACATTGGGCAGATGAGGGATTTCCCGGGTTCTGCTGATCATGAGAAATGTTCCATATCTCCGGCTGCGAGGCTCGCAGCGAGGGACCAACCTGCCGCGGCGCCGCCGGCATCGAAGTCTACTCCCCTTCTATATGCGTAACCACCTCTTGGGTAACCACTTCGGGGGTGCTCCATATTCTGACACACATCGCTTCTGGGTTAGATGGAAAAATGTAGGGTTCAGGTTGTGCTGGCTTTGACCCGATCCCGTTTTTTCTCAGTACTTAAGCCCTTGCTCGGGAACGCGAAGCCTTTTAACATGCGACTTCCGGGAAGGGCGGCTAACAAATCGTGCAGGGCCTTCATGCCGATGCGCATACGCTGGAAGCCCATGCCACAAACTCTGCAAGAGGTCTTGGCACATGTTCAAAAACCTGCCTGTGGCAGTTGCGGGCCTCATTCTGATGGGAGCTGTGTCCATGTCCAACATTGAACCGATCATTTCCGCGCAGCAGCCGCCGACTGTGTCGGAGGCGGAAGCGTTCATCAAGACCGCAGAAGCCCGGCTGCTGGAGCTCAACACCACCGCCAGCCGCGCCGACTGGGTGAAGGCGACGTACATCACCGACGACACGGAATTCCTGGCTGCGCAGGCTGACGAGCGCGCCATCGCAGCGCAGGTGGAATTCGCCAAGCAGACCACGCGCTTTGACAAGCTGAAGCTGCCCGCCGATCTCGCGCGCAAGATGATGCTGCTCAAGACTTCCCTTGTGATGCCCACTCCCGCCGACCCGCAGGCCAGCGCGGAGCTGACCAAAATTGTTTCCGGGACGGAAGGCGCATACGGCAAGGGCAAGTGGTGCCCATCCGGCAAGGACAAGTGCCTGGACATCGAGGACATCACGCGACTTGTGGCCGCAAGCCGCGATCCGAACGAACTGCGCGACGCCTGGGTGGGCTGGCACGCGGTAGGCAGGCCCATGCGCAGCGATTTCGCGCGCTTCGTCGAGCTTTCCAACCGGGGGGCGCGTGAGCTGGGCTTCAAGGATACCGGCGCCCTGTGGCGCTCCAAGTACGATATGCCCGCGGACGATTTTGCGCGCGAGGTCGACCGGCTGTGGGAGCAGGTTCGGCCTCTCTACGTGCAGCTTCATGCTTACGTGCGCTGGAAGCTGCGCGAGAAATACGGCGCGCAGGCGCTGCCCGCGAATGGACCCATTCCTGCCGAACTCCTCGGAAATTTGTGGGCGCAAAGCTGGGACAACGTTTATCCCCTGGTGGCGCCCGCAAACGCCGATCCGGGTTACGACCTGACGGAAATTCTGAAGAGCCGCAACACCGACGCGCTGGGCATGGTCCACTACGGTGAGCACTTCTTTACATCGCTGGGATTTGCTCC
>JASHTY010000310.1 GCA_030040315.1 Terriglobia bacterium
GCATTGCCCGGCACAGGGGCACATCTGTAGGGACTTGGTAGTCAACTAGGAGGAATTTGATGGCTAACGTTAGACAGAAGAACGCCATGGCGCCGATGGACGACCCGGCGGAATTGCTGAGAGAACTCGTCGCCCACCTGCAGCAGAACCGCACGTTGTTGCGGGAAGAGTGGGCTCGCCGAATTACCGAGGCAAAACTGCTTACTGCGATGAGCAAGGATGAAATTTTTGCCGAGGCCACCGCCATCTACGACAACTACATTGAAGCGCTGGAATCCGGCACGTTCGAAGCCCTTCAGGCCTATGCTCGCAACCTCTCCGAGCGCATCATCCCGCGAGGCGTTGAAACCCATGAAGTTATCGGAATCGTTCTGCTGCTGCGCGACGTCCTGGCCCGGTCGTTGTTTGCGAAGTACCAGAGCGATTTCACGCTGTACAACCGCATTCTGGACGCTTATGAACCCGCGGCCAACCGCATCGCCAACACCGTGGCGGTGGGATTTGTGCAGGAACGCGAGCGCGTGATCCGCGAACAGCAGGAAGCCATTCGGGTGTTGTCGACTCCCGTGCTGCAAGTGCGCGAGCGCCTATTGATTCTGCCCATCATCGGCGTCATTGATCCGCAGCGCGCGCGGCAGCTTACCGAGCAGCTTTTGCGCGGCATTCGCACCAATCGCGCGAAGGTGGTGGTGATTGACATCACGGGCGTGCCGGTCATGGACGCGAGCGTGGCCAACCACCTGGTGCAAACCGTTGAGGCCACGCGCCTGCTGGGAGCCACGGTCATTATCACCGGTCTGTCACCGGAAATCGCCCAGACGCTCGTCACCATCGGTGTGGACCTGGGCAAGATGAACACCGTCGGCGATTTACAGGGAGGCATTGAAGAAGCCGAGCGGCTGCTCGGATACAAAGTCGTTCCCTTGGGCGAAGCACCACACTCCGTATAAGGCGGTCAATCGTGGAAGTTCCCATTCTCAAGCAGGGCCCCTACCTTATCGCATCCATTCAATCCGCACTGAGCGACGAGGACCTGGTGCAGTTGCGCGACGCGCTGGTGGCGCAGGTGGGCAAGCTGCGCTCGCGCGGCGTCATTGTCGACGTAACCGCTCTCGATGTCATGGACTCCTTCGCGACGCGCACGCTTCGCGACATTGCGCACATGATCCGCCTGCGCGGCGCGGAGATGGTGATTGTAGGCATTCAGCCGGAAGTGGCTTTTGCGCTGGTCCGCTTGGGATTAAAGCTGGAAGGCGTAGCAACCGCGCTCGATTTGGAGGAAGGAATTCTCTACCTCAACCGCAAAATGACCGAATCGGGCAAAAAGAGATGAAGAACTGTGGGCGATGACCGACATCCCAGGACCTTGCGCACTACCGCCAGCCACCATGCCGCCCGTAACCGGATCGAGGGGCGACCGGAGGGAAACGACACGGTACGCGTGCCGATCAAATCTGATCGGGACATCATCTTTGCCCGGCAAAAGGGCAAGGAAATGGCGTCCAAGCTGGGCTTTTCCAGCACCGATCTGACGCTGATCGCCACTTCGATTTCGGAGTTGGCGCGCAACATCGTGCTGTATGCAAATACCGGGGAAATCATTCTGGGAACGGTGCATCAGGGTGAAAAGCGCGGGCTGAGCGTTGTGGCCTCGGATGAGGGCCGGGGAATTCCGGACATTCAACGCGCTCTGCAAGACGGTTTTTCCACCTCCCACAGCCTCGGCCTGGGCCTTCCGGGAGTAAGAAGACTGATGGACGAATTCGAGATTTCATCGGAGATAAATCGCGGAACCACAGTGAGTGTCAGGAAATGGGTGCCCTAAAGCCAGGCCTGATCGAATGGGGGATCGCCTCACGCGCGATTGCCAGCCAGAAGGAGTCGGGAGACTTCCACCTGGTGAGTGCGCGCGGCAAGGAAGCTCTGGTGGCCGTGGGTGATGGGCTGGGTCACGGCGCCGGAGCAGTGGCCGCCGCCCAGGCCGCGCTGCGGGCGCTGGCGGAGTGCAACCGTGAGTCCACCATCGCCATGATTCAGCGCACTCATGAGCAGTTGCGGTCGACGCGTGGAGTGGTGATGAGCCTGGCGCTTTTTCGCGCCGCGGACAACACCATGACCTGGCTGGGCGTGGGCAACGTGGAGGGATATCTGCTGCACCGCGACTCGAACGTGGTTCCCGGTCACGAATTCCTGCTTCTTCGCCCCGGCGTGGTGGGTGACAGTCTGCCCCGGCTCTCCGCTGCCGTTCTGCAAGTCGGATTCGGCGATACGTTGATCTTCGCAACGGACGGCATCCGGCCCGGCTTTGCCGATAACGTGAATCAGGAAGATTCGCCCCAGCAGATTGCCGACCGGATTCTGGACCAGTACGGGCGCGAAACGGACGACGCCCTGGTGCTGGTAGCGCGCTACGTAAATGGAAAAGGGAACAGTTCGGGGAGATGAATTCGCTGCTGCCTACAAGGCCGCCCTGCAGAGCTATTTGCGGCGCGGAGGCGAAGCCGGGCTGCAGCGCGCGTATGAGCTGGGGCGGCAATGCCTGGCGGAGGGCGCAGGAGTGCTGAGCATGGTGGCACTTCATCACGCCGCCATCGAGGAGATTTTCTCCAGCGCCAAGGGATCAAAGCGCATCAACGGAGACACGCTGAGCAAGGCGGGGATTTTTTTCGCCCAAACCATGTCGCCGTTTGAGATTACCCATCGCGCCGTGGGTGAGGCCAATGATGCCCTGCGCCACATGAACGAAACTCTGGAGGAGGAAGTTAAGCGCATTGCCCACGCCCTGCACAGTGAAGCGGGACAACTGCTTGCCGCGGTTCACCTGTCCCTCGATCGCGTGGAACGCGAACTGAACCTTCCGGCAGCTTCGCAGTTCCAGGAGGTCAAGGATTTGCTGGACGGCGTTGACCAGCAAATTCGCCGGCTTTCGCATGAACTGCGCCCCACATTGCTCGACGACCTTGGTCTGGTCCCCGCCATCGAATTCCTTTCCGCGGGAGTGGCCAAGCGCTCCGGGCTGCAAATCCGGTTCCGGCATTTGAATGTAAAGCGCCTTCCCGCAGCACTCGAGACCGTCCTTTACCGCGTCGTTCAGGAGGCGCTGAATAACGTGACCAAGCACGCCCGGGCAAAAGCCGTCCGTATCCAGCTCAGCAGCTCTAATAACATCGTGCTGTGCACGGTCGCCGATGACGGGGTGGGATTTGATCCCCGAGCGTTCAAGACCGGCACGAGAGAGCGTGGCCTGGGGCTGATCGGCATTCGGGAGAAGCTCCAGCCCCTTGGCGGAACCGTCCGGCTGATCTCGTCGCCGGGCCGTGGCACCAAGTTGGTTATTACCGTGCCACAGGCGGCCTGATCTGTTGGGAGATCCCCCAGCTTTGCGGCAGAAGCGGCCAGTTTCAGGAATCTGCAAGATGTGGGTTTCATTGGATCGAAAGGACCCCTCACCCCAACTCCCCTCCCCCTCTTCCCTCTCCCCGCTCCCCAGGGGAGGGAAGAGGGGAAAGGGGGTGATAGGGTGAGGGGTTCTTCAGCGGTGGCCCGATATTTCACAAGCCGTCGAGGAGGTCTGATATGGCAACTACCGTGTTTATCGCAGACGATCACCAGATTGTTCGCGAGGGGCTCAGAGCCCTTCTGGAACGCGGAGGCTTCAAAGTGGTCGGCGAGGCCGCCAATGGACAGGACGCTCTGAAAATGGTTGAGCAGCTCCATCCGGAAGTCGCGGTTCTGGATCTCGCCATGCCCCTTCTGAACGGAATTGACACAGCGCGCGAAGTGGCGCGGGTTTCGGCAAAAACCCGAACCATCATTTTAAGCATGCACACGGATTCGCGTTACATTCTGGAAAGCCTGCGCGCCGGCGCCAAAGGTTTCGTCATGAAGACCCACGCCGCGGACGATCTGGTGCGCGCCATCCGCGAAGCCGCTCGGGGCGGAACGTATCTGAGCCCCGAGATTTCACAAGCCGTTGTCTCCGCATACCAAACGAAAAGCGAAATCCCCCCCGATCCCCTGAGCGCCCGCGAGCGCCAGGTGCTGCAATTGATCGCAGAAGGTAAGACCACCAAGGAAGTCGCCACGACGCTCGACATCAGCGTTAAAACCGCGGAAACCTACCGCACACGAATCATGGAAAAACTCGATATCCACGAAACCGCCACGCTGGTGCGATATGCGATAAGACGGGGCGTGGTGCAGCCTTGAGCTAACGGGCGGGTTTACCCCGCCATCCCCTGTTATCGCGGCCACAGCCGCATCGTAGCGAGATAAACTCGCCGCTACGTGTGCTCAGCGGCACTCAATCGCCACAGGTAATCCGCTGAGCCTTTCCCTTCCTATCGCTAGTAATTCTGTCAGTCCCTTCCTGTCAGGTGATTCCCCTACAATGGCACCCCGGTATTTTCTGCAGGCGCCTTCCAGAACCCACCGGATAGTTAGAAATCCTGCACAGTCTTAATCTCAACCAGGAGGGCCAAGGGCCGAGATTTGCGCCCTTGGTGGGTGGTTAGTGCCGATCACACTTTATTTCTCGGCGAGGTCCTGTGCAGGTACTGATTGCTGATGACGATCCGGGCTTCCGCACGTTTATGCGGCGCGTATTGAATATGGAGGCTAGTAATAGAATTGTAGACGAGGCGTTGGACGGAATTGAGGCCGTCCGCAAAGCCGAGAATCTAAGGCCCCAACTGGTTTTGATGGACATTGACCTGCCCTGCCTGGATGGCCTGGAAGCCACACGGCGAATCAAGGAATCGCATCCGGATACCCGTGTTGTCATGCTCGCTTCCTTCGATGGGGCCGCCTACCGGGAGGCTGCTGCGCGCAGCGGAGCCGACAGCTTCATCGTGAAGAACACTCCCATTGCGCAGATTCTCTCGATCATCCGGCACTGGTCGACGCCCAACCCTCCGGAGAGAAGAAAGGAAAAGCCGGCATGAACAGCATCGGCACCCTGGATCGCCTGCAGGCAGCGGTGCCACCCGCCCGAGCGGCGGGAGAGGGGGAAGGATACCAGCGCCTCTCCGCCCGGAAGAGCCGGGCGAGCACCGGCCGGGCCTGGATGGGACGGAAAGGAAGGCGCGGCTGATGCCAACACGCCTCGTCGAAACCATCTTGGACCTGGACGCGGCCAGCCTGCCAGCCGCCGACCTGATGTTTGGCCGGACGGCAGCCATGCAGGAACTTCGCGAGCGGGCGCTCAAGCTGGCCGGTGCGCAGGTTCCCCTGCTGATTCGCGGAGAAAGCGGCACGGGAAAAGAAGTCATCGCCAGGTTCGTCCACCTCAACTCGCCGTGGAAGTCCGGGCCGTTTGTGAAAGTCCAATGCCCGGGAATCCCCGAAGCCCTGCTGGAAGGCGAATTGTTTGGAAATGGGGAAGCAGACGTGGCGGGCGCCGAACAGCAGGTCAATACGGCGGCCGGGGGTACGCTGCTGCTTGACGAAATCTCCGAACTCCGCGCCGGCGCGCAGGCAAAACTTCTTCGCGCGCTCCAGGACCGGCAGGCGATGCGCATCGCCCTTCGAGAGGGAAAATCCCTTACCGCGCGCATCATCTGCACGACGCATCGCGCCATTGAGCAGGAAATCCGCCGCGACAAGTTCCGGCCCGACCTTTTTTACCGCCTGAGTGTTGCCATGCTTCGGCTTCCTCCACTCCGTGAGCGTCAGGAGGATATCCAGGCGCTCACGGAATATTTTCTGAAGGTTTATTCGAAACAGAACGGCCATCCGGTTCCTCCTCTAAGCGCCTACGCAATGAGCCTGCTTCGGGAAAATCCCTGGCCGGGAAACATTCGGGAGCTGGGAAACCTTATCAATCGCTACTCCATCCTGGGATCGGAGGATGTCATCACGGATGCGTTGCTGGGCGGCGAGCCGGAGCCGGCGGAAGCCACAAGCGCGCAAGGGCCGGCGTTTTCCCTGCGGCGGATCGCTCGCAATGCCGCGCGCGGAGCCGAACGCAAGGCCATTCTTCAGGTCTTGAACGCCAATCAGGGCAATCGCAAGAAGACCGCGCGCGTGCTCAACATCAGTTATCGATCCCTGCTCTACAAGATTCGCGACGCGGGAATTCCGCGCAAGGGCGCTCAGGAAAAGCCTGCGGAACAGCCCGGCCTCCAATCCGGCTCAGGTTCGCCTGAAAACGGCGCGCAACACGGCCCGGAAACCAGCCCCAAAACCAGTGACGAACGGCGAACGCCGTGACGGCGTCAGTCAACCTCATTTTCCAGCTCGAAGGAAAAGCAGGAACAGTGTCAGGTAGCGCCTGGCGTTGCTGGTAATCAGGAAGTGTTCGCGAACGTGCTCGTGGCCCTGCTGGCCGAGTTTTGCCGCCAGGGCGGGATTGGAGAGCAGGAAGCGGATCTGGTAAGCAGCGCCCTCCACCGAATGCGCCAGAAGTCCGGTATGCTTGTGAATCACCTGCAAGGGAATACCGCCCACTGCGGAGGCTACCACCGGCTTTTTCTTCCAAAGCGCCTCCGCCACGGTCAGGCCAAATCCCTCCCGCAGGCTTTTTTGAATGACCAGTGTTGAGGCCTGTTGCAGGGCGTTGATCTCCGTCGGACTCCACGGCGGCAGGTTGAGAATATGAATGTCGGGGTCATTCTGCGCGGCCTCAATAACCTCCTGCAGAACGGTTTCACCCTCGGGGTCGTCGTCGGCCTTTCCGCCGGCGAGCACCAGTTGGCAATCGAAGTAGCGCTTGACGATGCGGTAGGCGCGCACCACTCCCACTGGATCCTTCAGGCGATCGAATCTCGAAATCTGCGTCAGAATGTTCCGGCGCGGATTGATTCTATATCGCTCCAGCACCGCCCTCATCTCTTCGGGCTCAAGCTCGCGATTTTTTTCCGAAAGCGGGTCGATGCACGGAAAGAAGAGGTATTCGGGAATGCTCAGGCTCTTGGTGAACTCCGGCGAAGAAAAGATCGCACCGTCGTATTTGCTGACCCAGGGTTTCAGGAATTCCCAAACCGTAAGGTTCGGCCGTGACAGATCGATGTGGCAGCGCCAGACCCAATGGCCGGAATTGTTTTCGCGCCCCTTAATCAGGGCCACGGGCTGCGGGTCATGAATGACCGTGAACTCACAATCCATTCTCAAGCGCGTCAGATTTTGTTCGTTGGTGGCCAGGAAGGCGTCAAAGCTCTCCGGTGGCAGCGGATATGGGCCGCCGTGAAGGGCATTGTGGAACGCCTTGGTGATGGCGAAGAATTCGTTTCCGCCGGTGATGATGTCCCAGCGCACGGACAGCCCCAATTCCTGAAGAATGGGCACCAGGCGCGTGAGAATCTCCGCGACTCCTCCCCCCAGGGCCGTGGAATTGACCATCTGCACAGTGTGACCATGGAGCGGGTGGGCGAGCGCCCGCAACTCATCGACCTCCGCTTCGCCGAGAATGGGCGAGTAGTCATCCAGGTAAATCTTGCGCAAGACGTTCGTTTCCGATGTCACGTGTGCAATTCCGGCTCAATAAGGTTCATCAACAAGTCGCGCAAGCTGTCGAGCGTGTTGGTGTAAATATCGATTTGGTTGATGCGGCTGGCGAGGCTTTTCAGTCCCAGGCAGTTTTCCAGCCATTGCGAGAAATCGTTGGTGCTGAAGTGCAGGCGCAGCCGGGAGGCGATGAAGTGATAGTGCAGTGAGGCATGGCTCAGCCTTCCCAGCCCCGCGGAGAATTGGCGCAGGTCCCAGGCTTGAATGCCCAGCGGGGTCGTGACTTCCACCGCCTCGCAGAAGGGAAACTCTTCGAACGCCTGCTGAGTGGCAAACGCCGAGTGCTGCTCGCAATAGTCTTTTACGATTCTTCGCAGGTCGGCGCGCAGTTCCGGAATCGCAGTGTAATCGCGAATGTCCAGGCTGGCCAGTTGCTCGGCCAGCTCCGCGCGGTTGCAGGCAGTAAGGATCCATTGCGCAAAGTCGTTGGAGAATCCCTCGGTAAGAAAGTGGTGGCGGCCCAGGCTTTGAAACGTGTGGAAGAAAATGGACCCGTCGCTGCATTTCTCAAGGCCGTCGGCCAGATCCGCAAGCGTACTGGCCTTCACGTCCAGAATGCGCACCAGGTAAGACGCGGTCAGGAATTGGAACGGGCACTGGGCGTTATTCATGCGATCAGATTCTCCAGTCTTTCCAGAAAAAGCCTGACTTCGTCGGGGTCGCGCAGCCAGAACCTGGCGCGCGTATCCGCCGGGCTGCCCACGTGAATGGTCACCCCGCCGCGGATGACGCCAAATGCCGCCTCGTCGGACGCGTCGTCGCCAGCGCAAATCACCAGCCACTCGTTCTGATGCTCGGCCAGCAACCTTCGCGCCGTTGCTCCCTTTCCGTCAATGAAGGGCGGCAAAAGCTCCCAGATCTTTCTCCCTTCCAACAGGCGCACCCTGGATTGAAGCCGTTCCAGTATGGCCATCATCGCCTGGCGCGCGCTGCGCACGTCAGCGGGCCTGGCGCTGCGATAGTGAATCGCCAGCGCCATTCCCTTATCCTCAATTTCGATTCCCGGGACGCGGGGAATGCTACGTTCCAGCCGCCGCTTGATGCGCAGCAAACGGTGCCGTGCCCGCGCCGGGGCAGGGACGCCGCTCCTTTCCCACCCGTGCACTCCCAGCAGGTGCACTCCCGGAACATCGATCATGCGGCGCAGGTACGCCAGTGGTCTTCCACTGATCACGTAGACTTCCGCCCGCCGGCGCCCCGCCAGCTTTCCAAGGATCGGCCTGACGGCAGGATGAAGCTCCGCGCTCTGGTATTCGCGGCCGATCGGTGCGAGCGTGCCGTCAAAATCCAGGAGCAGTAGCCAGTGCTTCGCCGCCCTGAGCCGGCTCGCCACTTGCGGCCATGACTCGAAAAGGTGGCGAGGAGTTTGCTTGAGCCCTCGAGAGCGCGTGGTTATGTCACCTCCACGTGAGCGTCCAGCCGGATCTCACAGAGTTGCGTCACCAGGTCCGCCGCCCAGCGATAGATGTTGAAGTCCTTCACCACCTGCCGCATCCGGCGCATACGGTCGTCGCGTTCTGAGGGGTCCATCACCAGGGCGCTGTGGATGGCCTCGGCCAACTGCTCCACATCGTAGGGATTGACGATCAGCGCGTCGCGCAGCTCGCGGCTGGCTCCCGTGAATCGGCTCAAAATCAATACGCCCTGATTGTCTTCGCGCGACGCCACGTATTCCTTAGCCACCAGGTTCATTCCATCGTGCAGGGAGGTCACAAGGCAAAGGTCGGCGGACTTGTAATACCGGCTCAACTCCTGGTGACTGTGATGGCGGTTCAGGTAGACGATGGGTTTCCACTTGCTGTTCTGGAAGCGCCAGTTGATGCGCTCGGCCTCCGCTTCCACCTCCCCAAG
>JASHTY010000311.1 GCA_030040315.1 Terriglobia bacterium
TTGCATCAATTTTCGTCGAATACTCTACCGGAGGACTACGAAGAACGGCTTGTGGAAATGTTCCCAGGTCGGTTCAAGAATTTGCGGCTTTACGCCCTTGACGCTTACGACTTGATTCTCTCAAAGCTCGAAAGAAACAGTACTAAAGACCGCGACGATGTGGAATATCTGACTACAAATCTCCACCTTTTGGCTGACGTGTTGCGTGAACGCTACGAAAAGGAACAGCGACCGTACCTCGCCAACGAAGACCGGCATGATCTTACCGTCGAACTCTGGCTCAACTCATACTTTCAAAAGCGTCCCTCCAGATAGCATTCTGCCAATAAGTCTCTTAGAGTGCGCGAGCAAGCCTGTAAGCCGAATTCTGTTTTCCGCCGTCAGGCGGAACGGCGATCATTCCTCTAGCCCCGCGATTACTCGCGGGGTCCAGCGACCTACCCGAGGGTTGTAGCGGGACGGGCCGCCCCTCCCCTCCTATTTGGTCTTGCTCCGTGTGGGGTTTGCCCTGCCTCCGGTGTCGCCACCGGAGCGGTGCGCTCTTACTTTAATTCCCGCCGGAGCGGGACCGCACCATTTCACCCTTACTCGTCCAAAGACGGGCGGTATATTTTCTGTGGCACTTTCCGTGCCGAGGGCGTACGTCCCGATCAATCGGGAATCCCCCCTCAGCCCTCGCCGTTAGCGAGCACACTGCCCTGCGGAGTTCGGACTTTCCTCTCCTCCGCCCCTGCCTGTCCCGGCCACGTGCACCGGAACGCCAAGGCGAAGCAGCGATCACCCGGCTTGCCCGCGCAGATACTTATGATAGTCTCGTTCCATGCTTATGAAAAGCTCTCACCAAGGAGCGCACGGAGAGGCACAGAAAGGTTTTCCTCTGTGCACCTCCGTGCTCTCTGTGGTGAAAGCCTTTTCTGGGTCGATGCTCCTCTCTGGTCTGCTCATGGTCCTGGCGCCCGTCGCTGCCGCGCAGGACCAGCATGCCAGGAACATCCTCGCTCAGGCTGACGAAATTCTTCACCAGATGAGCCAGATTACCGGCATGCCCATCAAGTCGCCCGTCAAGAAGCAGATCGTCAGCCGGGCAGAAATCGAGAAGTACCTGGTCGCGAAAATTCACGGAGAGATAAAGCCGGAGGAGTTGCACGCGCAGGAAGCCCTGGTGCGTGCCCTGGGGCTGGTGCCGGCGGATTTTGACCTTGAAAAATTCCTGATAAATTTCTACACCGAGCAGGCAGCCGGCTTTTACGACCCCAAGCAAAAGACCATGTTTATTGCCGACTGGACTCCGGAAGATACGCAGGCCTTGATTCTCGCTCACGAGCTCACCCACGCCTTGCAGGACCAAACCTGGGACCTGGAAGATTATCTCCAAGGCGCCCGGGACAATGACGATGCAACCGCCGCCCGCCAGGCGGTGGTGGAAGGTGAGGCCACGGTCGCCATGTTCCAGCGCATGATCGGCGGGCTGAAAGTGGACCAGATGCCGTCGCTTTCCGACCTTATGGACGCAGTCGTACACCAGCAGTTTGATGAGTTCCCTGCGTATTCGAACGCTCCCTACTTCTTCCGCATGCAAGCCACTTTCCCTTACGTTCAGGGTGCGGGATTCATTCAGGCAGGTTTGAAAGACGGCGGATGGAAAAATGTGGATCAATTTTTCCAGCATCCGCCGGAGAACACGAAAGAAATCTTCGAACCCAAGGCGTATTTTGACCATCAGGCGTTTTCAAAACTTGCATTGCCGCATCCACCTTTCGAGAATGTAAAGGGCATGCAGCTTTTGCGAGAGAGTGAATTGGGCGAGCTCGGGTTCTATTCGATACTTGGCCAGCTCATTTTAGAAGACGAAGCAAAATTGCTGAGCCCGGCGTGGGTGGCCGACCGGTTTCTGCTTTACGAGCGGTCGGGCGGTAAGAGTTACGCTTTGGTCGCCCGAGTGCAATGGAATAACGTGGAGGCCGCGCACGAATTTTTCCGTGACTATTCCACGATTCTTTCCCATCGATATCCTGAGCTGGCAAAGGACAAGCGCTCCAGCGCGGACGAGTTCATGGGCACAGTTTCTGGCGGGGCAGTTCTGATATTGGTCAAGGGAAGCGAATGCCGGTGGGCGCAGGGCGTCCCTGCGGACCAGGCGGATGCCCTGCTCGCGTGGATGCGGACTCTCTGAAAAGTCAGGTCGCTGAATACAGGCCGTTGGTCAATTTGCGATTACCGGCATGAACGCGACGCCGCCACCAATCCTGAAGCCGGTCGAAGTAGAGATAAACCACCGGCGTCGTATAAAGGGTCAGCAACTGGCTGACCGTAAGCCCGCCGATGATGGCAATTCCCAGCGGGCGGCGAAATTCCGATCCCGTTCCGGTGCCAAGCGCCAGCGGTACTGCGCCCAGAATAGCAGCCATGGTCGTCATCAAAATGGGCCGGAAGCGCAGCAGGCACGCCTCATAGATCGAATCGCGCGAATTCTTGCCCTCGATTCGCTCCGCAGCCAATGCGAAGTCCACCATCATGATGGCGTTCTTCTTGACAATTCCGATCAGCAGAATAATTCCAATGATGGCGATGACGGAAAGCTCCGTATGTGTGAGCATCAAGGCCAGCAGCGCCCCGACGCCAGCGGAAGGCAGGGTGGAAAGAATCGTAACTGGATGGATATAACTCTCATAGAGTATTCCCAGGACAATATATACCGAGAAGAGCGCGGTCGCGATCAGCAGGGGTTCCGTGCCGAGTGATTGCTGGTAGGCCTGCGCGGTGCCCGCAAACCCCGTGGTGATGCTGGAGGGAAGGCGGACGCGCGAGGCCGCGGACTGAATTGCGTCCACGGCGTCGCTGAGGGCCACCCCCGGCCGCAAATTGAAGGAAATGGTTACCGCCGGGAAAAGGCCCTGGTGATTGACGGCCAGCGGTGCAACCTGTGGGGCGTGATGCGCAATGGCGCCGAGGGGAACCTCCAATCCTTCCGGCGACCTGACGTATAGATCATTCAGGAATAGCGGGTTCTGCCAGAATTCCGGTGCCGCCTCCATTACCACGTGGTATTGGTTCAGGGAGCCGTACATCGTTGACACCTGGCGCTGCCCGAAGGCGTCGTAGAGCACGTTGTCAAGCAATTGGGAGGAGATGCCGAAGCGCGACGCGGTCTTGCGGTCATATTGCACCAGGGCCTCCAGGCCGCGGTTCTGCTGGTCGCTGCTGACATCGGCGATTTGAGGAATGGCTTGGAGTTCCTTGAGCATTTGCGGCCCGAATCGGACCAGGTCGCGCAGGTTGTCGCTGACCATGGTGTACTGATACTGGGCGTTGCTGGAGCGCCCACCCACGCGCACGTCCTGGGAGGACTGCATATAGAGCGAAGCGCCGGGAATTCGCAGGAGTTTGGGGCGCAAGCGCGCGATCACCAGGTCGGCACTGATTTTTCTCTCCTCCAGCGGGTTGAGTGAAATGAACATCCGCCCCGTGTTCATGGTTCCCCCACCCACGTAGCCATCCACGGCGTCCACGGCCGGGTCGGATTGCACGATGTTGACCATTTTCAGCAGGATTTGGTTCATAGCCTGAAAGGAGGTGTCCTGGTCGGCCTGAATCGCCCCCACAACTCTTCCCGTGTCCTGCTGCGGAAAGAAACCCTTTGGAACCCTGACGTACAAATAAATCGTCAGAGCGACGGTGGCCAGCAGCACAGTCAGAGTTTTCGCGGAATGACGAAGAACGAAAGAAAGAGACTTTCCGTAGCCATCGACAACCCATTGGAACACCTTCTCACTCAGTTTATAGAGCCGCCCGCGAGATTCATGCGCCCGGATCAGGTGCGCGCACATGGTGGGGGTTGTGGTGAGCGAAATGACCATGGAGATGAAGATGGCGACGGAGAGAGTGACAGCGAATTCGCGGAACAGACGCCCGACGATGCCTCCCATCAGAAGCAGTGGTATGAAAACAGCAATTAGCGAGATGCTGATGGATAACACCGTAAAGCTGATTTCCTGCGCGCCCTTCAGTGCTGCCTCAAATGGCGCCATTCCCTGTTCCAGGTAGCGCGTGATGTTCTCAATCACCACGATGGCATCATCCACCACAAAGCCCGTGCAGATCGTCAAAGCCATCAACGAAAGGTTATCCAGGCTGTAGTCGAACAGGTACATCACGCCGAACGTTCCGATCAGGGACACGGGAACAGCCACACTGGGAATGATCGTGGCGCGCACGTTTCTCAAAAAGAAAAACACGACCAGAATGACCAGCAGCACCGAGATGACCAGGGTGTGCTCCACATCTCGAACTGAAGCGCGAATGGTAACCGTGCGATCCATGGCCACTCCCAAATGGATGGACTGCGGAATGGCCGCTTTTAGAAAAGGAAGTTCCGCGCGGATGCGGTCCACGGTGTCGATGATGTTGGCATTCGGCTGCCGCCACACGATCGCCAGAACCGAAGGCTTGCCGTCGGCATAACCTGCGTTGCGCAGGTCTTCCACCGAATCCACAACCCGGCCGACATCACTGATGCGGACCGCGGAACCGTTGCGATAGGCGACGACCAGGGGGCGATAGTCGACGGCCTTGAACAACTGGTCGTTTGCCTCAACTTCCCACAAGGTGCCGCCATCAGAAAAATCCCCCTTGGGGGAATTGGCATTGGCGTTTGCCAGGACGGAACGAACTTGCTCAAGCCCAATGCCATACCGGTCAAGCTGCGTCGGGTCGAGTTCAACCCGCACCCCCGGCAGGGCGCTTCCACCCACCACCACCTGCCCCACGCCGCTGATTTGCGAAAGCCGCTGCGCAAGGATCGACTCTGCGGCGTCATACATCTGCCCCTTGGTCAGCACGGGTGAGGTGAGCGTGAGCAGGAAGATGGGCGCATCGGCGGGATTGGAAAGCCGGTAGGTGGGATTGCTGGGGAGATTCGTGGGCAGATAGCCGCGCGCGGCGTTGATGGCGGCCTCCACGTCGCGGGCTGCCGCATTGATGTCGCGGTTCAAATTGAATTGCAGAGTGATGGAGGTCGACCCCAGCGCGCTTGAGGATGTCATTTCTGACACGTCTGCAATGCGCGAGAACTGCCGCTCCAGCGGAGTGGCCACAGCCGAGGCCATGATTTCAGGACTGGCGCCCGGCAGTGAAGCGGAGACGTTGATGGTGGGAAAATCCACTTGCGGCAGCGGTGCCACGGGAAGCAGCCGGAAAGCTACTGCGCCTGCAAGCGCCACGGCGACGGTTAGAAGCGTCGTGGCAATGGGCCGACGAATGAAGGGTTCCGAAATGGACATAGGCAATCCCGCGCCCTCGCCGCAAAGCTTAAGAATATCACATCGCGATATATCTGTCGATGACCGGGGCCGGCCGGAGTTGTAGGGCCTGTCAGGCAACGGATCCCAAGCCGTCATCGCTGATGGGGACACTCGCTCTACAAGATTCAACGGGCAGGTTTCCCTGCGTCCTCGCGCTGGTGTACACTGGCGGCTCACGCCATGACTTCGAAGCAAATAAGAGTTGAGGTGAGTTGAGGTGAGTTGAATGAACCCGCCGGGCACGGAAAAACTGCACGAGGCGCTGTCCCAGGGACAATGGGAGAACGCCGTCTCCATGCTGCAAAGGCTCGATGCCACAGACGCCGCCGGGCTGATGATGGACCTGCCGTTCGAGGAGCAGCAAATTTTGTTTCGCATCGTGCCCGATGATTTCGCCGCGACGCTGGTGAGCCGGTTCCCTTATTACCACTCCTACGTTCTGCTCCACACGCGCTCGCTCGAGCATTTGCGCGCCATCGTCAACAAAATGCCTCCTGGGGAGAGGTTGCAGTTCTTGGACGAATTGCCCGGGGAAGCCTGGCAACGCCTGATGGATGAACTTTCAGCGGAAGGGCCGGCGGCCGATGGAGAAGGCGCGCCGGTTGCGGTTGCTGGCGCAGTTTCCAAACGGCCGCCCGCGGTCGAACCCATTGCTGAGGCTGTGCAGGTTGAGAAATGCTTTATCCAACCCGACGGCCACCAAATTCAGGTAATCGCTGCGACGGATTTGGCTCTCGAACCAGGCGCCATTACGGCGCTTCTGGGTCCTTCGGGCTCGGGAAAATCCACTCTGCTGCGAATTCTGACGGGTTTAATCAAACCCAGCAAAGGTATCGTGCTTTGGCACGGCCGGCCGATTCACGATTGCGCACCCAACCTGGCGATTGTCTTTCAAAGCTTCGCCCTGTTTCCGTGGCTGAGCGTGCTGGACAACGTGGAGACCCCTCTGCTAGCGCGCGGCATGGAACACGAGGAGCGCCACAGACGCGCGGTGCAGGCCCTTCACACCGTAGGACTGCAAGGATTTGAGAACGCCTACCCCAAGGAGCTTTCCGGAGGCATGAAACAGCGCGTGGGGATTGCGCGCGCCCTGGCGCTCGAGCCGGAAATTCTTTTTATGGATGAACCGTTCTCCGCGCTCGACGTGCTGACCGCCGAGAACCTTCGCGGCGAGCTTATGGAGCTGTGGCTCGGCAAGAAAATCCCCACACGCAGCATTTTCCTGGTGACCCACAATATCGAAGAAGCAGCCACGCTGGCGGACCGCATCCTGGTGCTGGGCCGCAATCCCGCGCGCATCCGTGCCGATTTCCGCATCCCGCTCAAGCATCCTCGCGACCGCAATTCCGCCGAGTTCCTGGTCTATGTCGATTACATTTACAAGCTGATGACACAGCCGGAGTTGGAACCGGCTCCGCCCTCAGCCCCGGCGCGCGCGGCCAAGGCCCCCTACCCGATGTTGCCCCATGCTCGTCCCGGCGGCATTGCCGGAATGCTGGAATTGTTGGGCGACCGCGGCGGCAAGGACGACCTGTACCACGTTGCGGAGGAGTTGCTGTGGGAAGTGGATGACCTTTTACCCATCGTTGAAGCGGCAACCCTGCTGGGTTTTGCGGAAACGGAAAAGGGCGATGTGCGAATTACCGATGCCGGCCGCGAGTTCGCCAACGCCGACATTCCCACCCGCAAGGTGCTTTTTCGCAACGCAGCTCTTGCGCATGCCACGCTGCTTCAGCAGATCCACACAGGGCTGACGAGCAAGTCTGACGGCTCGATGCCGCTCGAGTTTTTCCGCGACATTCTCGAGGAACATTTTTCCGCGGAGGAGACGCAGCGGCAAATCGAGACTGCGCTGAACTGGGGCCGCTACGGCGAAATCTTTTCCTATGACGCGGAGAGCGACAAGCTCTTTCTGGCCCGTCTTGAACACGCGGGCGACACCCAGCGCGATCTGCTGCATCACTCATAATGCCGGCGCCGCCCAAATCCTCTTCCGGAGTTCCCCTGTGGGGGCAGTTTCCCGCCGGCGGCCGCTCGCTGCTGCGAGACTTGCCGGTTCTGGCTGCCGGCTTCGCGATTTTTTACGGATTGCTGGTTTTCGCGCGCTACGGGATCGGGCCCGTCAACACCCAGGCAGAGATTCAGCTTGCTCCCGGTGCGCTCCCCAAGTATGCGTTTTTTTCGGTCACCCGAATCGCCATCGCTTATTTCCTGAGCCTGGGCTTTACCCTGGTCTACGGATACGTGGCGGCCTACAACAGCAAAGCCGAACGCCTCATGATCCCGCTGCTCGACATTCTGCAGTCCATTCCTGTGCTCAGCTTTCTTCCGCCCGTAATGATCGCCATGATCGGTCTGTTTCCCCACAGTCAACTGGGTGCGGAGCTCGGATGCATCGTGCTGATTCTGACCGGGCAGGTGTGGAATATGACATTCAGTTTTTATTCTTCCTTAAAAAGCATTCCACGCGAAATGCACGAAGCGGCGGAGGTCTACCGGCTGAACTGGTGGCAGCGGCTTTGGCAAATGGAGTTGCCTTTTTCGGCGATTGGCCTGATTTGGAATTCCATCATGTCGGTGGCGGGCGCATGGTTTTTTTTGATGGCGTGCGAAATGTTTACCCTGGGCACACGCGACCTGCGCCTTCCCGGTCTGGGGTCTTACCTGCAGACGGCCGCCAACCAAGGTGATACCCATTCCATCGCCTGGGGCCTGGCGGTGATGGTGGCGATCATCGTGGTGATTGATCAGGTGGTTTGGCGCCCTGCCATCGCCTGGGCGGAGAAATTCAAATTCGAGCAAGTTGAGGCGGCCGAGCCCACGCATTCCCCTGTTCTGGATTTGTTGCGCCGCTCGAAACTTCTCCCGCTCGTGGCACGCGTTTCGCTGCGGCCGGCGGGCGAGGCGCTGAATCTTCATTTTTCGCGCTCCGCGATGGCCGCAGCCGGTAAACCACAGGAGCGGAAGTCTACTGATTGGATTTGGCGGAGCCTGATGGCCGTTGGGCTGGCTGCAACGGGCTACGCCGTGTTTCGAATGACCCAGATGCTCGCACAGGTTTCAAGCGCGGAAGCGTTGGGAATCGTGCGCGGCGCTGGAGCAACCTTCCTTCGCGTCGAAGCCACGCTGGCGCTGGCCGGACTGTGGACCATTCCCGTGGGAGTTTATGTGGGATTGCGTCCGAAACTTTCCGCCCTGATTCAGCCCGTCGCGCAAATTGCCGCGTCGGTCCCCGCCACCGCCTTGTTCCCGGTCATTCTGCTTTTCCTGATTCGCACCGGAGGAGGAATGGGCGTTGGTTCAGTTCTATTGCTCCTACTCGGCACGCAGTGGTACATCCTGTTCAACATCATTGCCGGCGCGACCGCCATTCCTACCGACCTGAAAGAAGTGTGCGGGGTGTTCCGAATGGGAAGGGTGGAGCGCTGGCGAAAGTTATTCATGCCCGGAATTTTTCCCTACCTCATCACGGGGTTCATCACGGCATCCGGAGGCGCGTGGAATGCCAGCATCGTGGCCGAATATTTCCGCTTCCAGGGGAAAACTCTTTCCACCGTGGGACTCGGCGCGGTGATCAGCCAGGCAACGGACGCGGGAAACTTCCACGTGCTGCTCGCCGCCACCATCAGCATGGCGGCCATGGTGGTCACGCTCAATCGCCTTGTCTGGCGGCGGCTGTACGGTCTGGCCTCAACGAAATTCAAATTGGAGACCTGATTCAACGCTGGGACCAGACGTTCAAAGCGAGGTGTTGCCACAAAGTGAAAAAGGCTGTCATCATTTCCAGCGACCGGCTATTCTGCCTAGTACCGGAACGCGACAGCCCTTTGCAGTCAACTACCTGGGCGAGGTGATCGAGGCAGGTCAGTCATTCCACCAGGAAACCATTTGACCCGTTGAGGGGTCCAGCGTCATCCTAATGGCGTGATGGTCGAAGTCGAACATCCCGAACAGTGAACCCGCCTTGGCATCCGTGGAATCGCCACCGAGCCGTCCCAGATTCCAATTGTCTTCGATAAAGCGAATAACGGAAGACTGGTCCGCCATGCGATGGTCGATGTAGTTGCTCTTGGCATATTTCGAAATCACAACGAGCGGTAAGCGCGGCCCATAGCCGCAACGACCAGGAGCGCCGCCGCTGGGCGTGGTTCCACAAGCGCCCGGAGCGCTGAGGTAGTCATCGGGTCCGGACGGATTGGAACTGTCGGACTGATTGACGACCGTGTCCATCTGGTGGTCGTACCAGCCATCGGAATCATCGTACGTGATGAAGACCACCGTATCGTCCCAGTATTTGCTGTTTTCAATGGCATTCACGGCGGTCACCAGCCACGTTTGTTCGTCCAGGGGAGTGGAGTTTCCAGGGTGGCCATTCTGGAACGCTTTGGCTTTCACAAAACTGACACTGGGCAGGGTTCCGTTGGTAATTGCCGACAGAAACAGGCTGAGGTCGTATCCATGGTTGGCTTGGTCAGTGTAGCCGACCGGACGCGTGGGCGGCAGGTGATGCGGGTTCGCCGTCAGGGAATTGAAGGCAAAGCCGTTATGGTGCGAAACGTAATCGGAGATGTCGGAGAGGCCGGTGGCTGCATCGCTCGATTCCGAGCCGCAAACAGACTTCAAGATCGTCGTGCCGTTGTAGAGCGAGGTCGGTGCGAATCCTCCCTGGAACCAGCCCCAGGTGATGTTTTTCCCGCTTAGCAATACGCCGATATTAGGAGTAGTCGTGGTTCCGTGCGTGCTGCTCGTTGAACAATCGTCGTAACCGGCGTCGACGTCGCCGATGAGAGTGCCGGAGGTTGAGCCCCCCGCGATAGTACCGTCCGCAGAGCTTTCACCGGTAATCGTCATGTTGGTGGTGCTTCCAGCCACCAGGTTCAACACCCCCACCGAGGAAGGACCAAACATCGTTCCATAAAAGTTGTCGCTCAGGGCGTAGTGCTGGGCCCAGTTCCACATGGCGGTCACTGTGTTTCCGTCATAATAGCCCATCACAATCCCGGTGCCGGTCGTCACGTCCGTGCAGTTGGTTCCCGATTTCCCCGTATTCTGGACGAATGCGTCCATCAGCCCGTGATCAAACGCTTTCTGCTCGGGTGTGTAGTCATGGTTCTGGTCGCTGGTTAACGGGCAGGTGCGATCCAAACGAAACGGTTGAGTGGTATTGGGGTTTTGGTCCAAAAGTCCGCCGCTCAGCAGGTTGTTGGCACGGGGAGTAAGCGGGTCGGGATGAAACTCGGGCTCACCCTCGGGGTTGGAAGCATACGGATACGTCCCAAAGTAATGGTCGAACGAAATGTTTTCCTGAAACAACACCACGACGTGCTTGATGGGCGTTGCAGTCGGTCCAGTTAGGCTTGCATCTTGAGCCTTTTCGCTTGTGGGGACAGCCACGGCCAAAGCCATAGCCAGCAGAGGCGCCGCCAGACGACGTGCGATGTATTGGAACATGGATTCTCCTTTTAGCTGGATTTCTCGAGCGCACCACCTTTTCCCCCGGGAGGGAGACACGCCCAAAGCGAGGGAAGCTCCTGGAGGACGCTGAGAATAATATAGTAATATTATATATGTTAATATATTATCACTGTTGAGTTAATCTAATATGAATATGTTGCGGGTGCGGTCGGCGGCCGAGCGTCAGGCGGAAGGACCCGGATGGTGCCCATCATGCCGCCGTCTTCGTGCTCCAGCAAGTGACAGTGGTAGAGGAAAGTACCGACAATATTCGGATCGCGAAAATCGATGCGAAGTTTAACGCTCGGGAAGTAGGTACTTTTGCCATTCCAATATGCGACGTTAATCGTATCCCGCAGGAAAGGCTCATCCAGCGGTATGCCGTTCCATTCCAACAGCATAAAGTGCGTCTGGTGAATGTGGAATGCATGGACCTCGCGTGTACGGTTTTCGATGATCCAATCTTCCACATCCCCGCCGCGAACGGTAATGTTGGGACTTGGTGCGGCAGGGTCGAACACAGCGGGAGTCTGCCCATCCACAGTTAAATAGAAGAGCGTTGGGCTCACGGGGTTGGTGGGGTCCTGCGGCCTTTCAGAAAAATACAGTTTTCTCTGCGCCGCCGGCCTCACATTCCCAAGCCAGGCGATTTGCGGCCGGGGCAATGGCACCGGCACAGCCGCAAGCATTCGCCGCGGTTCAGGTGCGTCGGCATTCGCCACAATATTTGCCAAGGGCCGCGTCGGGTCATTTTCTCCATCGGGCCCCGTATCGTAGCTGCGCGTAATCAATTTCGCCTGAGATCCCGCGCGTGGCCCTATTATCACGAATTCCACTCTGCCGGCGGGAGGCAGCAGAATATGGCTTTCCCAGAGGATGCGATCTCCCGCCATGCCGCTCTCATTGATGGGGACGCCATCCAGCGCGACGACTCCGAGCGACTGCGGCGACCCATCGACAACGATTTGCAGGTTCAAGTAAGTGATTGCTGAAGCGTTCAATACGCGCCACAGTTGCCTCTCGAGCGGCTTAATGCGAATCACCGCCGGCGTGTACTCGGGATACGGGACGGGGACGAAATTGATTGAGAGGTCCTTGGCAGGTTTTCCGCCACCGGTCCCGGTGTTCAGTACATCACCCTCGGCATCGTGCAGCACGATCGGGGGCGGGATATTTCCGGAGTCAGCAGGTGGGGCGTCCGGATTGAGCAGATCTTCGTCGCGAATAATGAATGTGCGCTCCGGCAGGCCCGCGAGCACTGTGTTGGCACGCTCCAGGCCTTCCACCACAATCGCTCCGGAAGCGCCTCCCAGCACTTGCGAACTGGTGAAGCCGTGAACGTGCGGATGATACCAGTACATCCCGGGAGCTTCGTCGGCAGGAATCTGGAAGCGATACTCGAACGGCTTGGCGTTCGGGGCAATAAAGGTTTTCAGGACGTCATCCTGATGGCACGCCGGCGGGACTGTAAGTCCGTGAAAATGGAGGTTCGTGGAAAGCGCGTCCATTTCACCACTGGCGCACGGATGGGAGGGGATGTGCATGTGCCCGGCCTTCATCCCGAGTCGCGATCGTGCCGCCAATCCTGGCTTCAACTCGTTTTTCAGGCCAAGGATCAATTCATCCCCAGCCCTCAGTCGCAAGACCGGCGCTTCTTCACCCTCTGCATCGACGTAGCAGTAGCGCAAGAATCCAGCCGTATCCAGAAAGTTGCGGTAGGTGAGCTGAAGTCTTAGCACGCCGTTACGGCTTTCAACCTCAGCCGGTTCGGGAACCACACTGCCCACCGAGGGACGGGTACAAGGCTCGGCCGGGCGACTTTCCCCACGGGCAAAATTGCTGATGATTGCCGCCCCAGCCGCTGCAAACATCAAAATGCGCATTGCGATCGCCATCATCCTACACACAGCCACGAGTCGTTTGATTCTCTCCTTTACGGAGCAAATTCTTCTGAGCTCGTCGACCTTTGGGAGGAAGGGATTCTATGTGACACTTAATCCAGGTGAGTGAAGTCTGGATGAAGTTTCCATTAAGAACTTACCTTAGGCTATTTCGTGATTATTGCGTGAGTTCGTTGCGCCGTATCTGAATTGTGATGGGAATCAGATTCCGAGGGTGTCGACTTAAGGATGGTGCGGAAGGGGGGATTCGAACCCCCACGCTCTTGCGAGCGTCAGCCCCTCAAGCTGGTGCGTCTGCCAGTTCCGCCACTTCCGCACAAAAGGCAGTCTGAGTTTTCAGTTCCCCGATTTCAGTTGTCAGTTCTTCGACTTTAACTTTCTTCAAGCACGGATAAAACGGGTCTAAGAGCGAATTCTGGCTCCTACCGATGGCCGAGAGCCGACGACCGAGAGCTCTATTTCTTCGCTGGCGCAGGCGCCGCAGGTATTGCTGGCGCGGTCTTTGCCGGAATGTTCTCAAGCACCGAGCCGCCGCCCGCGTTTGAGGCGTGGACGGCAAGGGTGATTGAGGTAGCGATAAAAATCGCTCCCAGCGCCCAGGTGATTTTGGCCAGCAGCGTCACTGAACCGCGCGGGCCGAAGGCCGCCTGGCTGGTACCTCCGAAAGCGGCTGAGATGTCCACATTTTCGCCACCCTGTAGGAGCACCGCTACAATCAACAACACGCAGACAAGGACGTGCACGATTTCGACTAAGGTAATCATTCCGCTCCGAGTGCGACTTTAGATTTTCGCCCGCACATTTCGATTACGTTCGCGGGTAATTGATGAGCGCTGCGAACGAATCAACCTTCAAACTGGCTCCGCCCACGAGGGCGCCGTCAATTTCAGGCTGCCCCATCAGCCCGCCCACGTTGTCAGGCTTAACGCTTCCGCCGTAGAGAATGCGTACGGAGCGGGCTTCCGCTTCTCCGAACCTTTGCCGGGCCAAGTCTCGTAGAATGTGGTGGCTTTCCGCGGCCATTTCCGGCGTTGCGGTGCGCCCTGTGCCAATCGCCCAGACGGGTTCGTAAGCGATAATGATACGGGAAAAATCGTAGGGGGTCAATCCGGCGAGCCCCCCTTCAAATTGCGTCTTCAACACCTGCCCGGTGCCGCCGGACTCGCGCTGGGCGAGCGTTTCACCCACGCACATTATGGGCGTCAGACCCTCGGCCAAAGCGGCCTTGAGCTTGCGATTCACCTGCTCATCGGTTTCACCGTGGTCGTGCCGGCGCTCGGAGTGGCCAATGATGACGTATGTGCAGCCGGCATCGACGATCATCGTGGAGGAAACGTCACCCGTGTGTGCGCCCTCCTTGTCCCAGTGCATGTCCTGCGCGGAGATGCCGACTTTCGAACCCTTGGCCGCCTGCGACACCGCAGCCAGCGCCGTGAAAGGCGGAGCCACAACCACGTCGCAGTGGCTAGCCGAGGCGGCCATTGGCGCGATCTTCTGAATAAAATCCACCCCCTCCGCGATGGTTTTGTACATTTTCCAATTGCCCGCAATGACCGGTTTACGCATAGCTTGTGTCCTTTGCAAAAAGTAGGCAGTGTACAGAGGGCAATCGCCGTTGAGTGGTTGCTGCTTACTTATCAGTTAAAGCTGCGACTCCCGGGAGAGTTAGCCCCGAGAGAAACTCGAGTGATGCTCCGCCTCCGGTCGAGATATGTGAGATTTTCGCCTCGACTCCCGCCTTCTTTACCGCGGCGATGGAATCTCCGCCACCCACCACTGACAGGGCATGGGAATTCGCCACGGCGTGCGCGATGGCCATGGTGCCCTCCGCGAATTGCGGAATTTCGAACACGCCCATAGGACCGTTCCAAACGATGGTCCTGGCCTTGGCAATTTTCGCGGCGTAATCAGCGCGCGTCGCGGGGCCGATATCCAGGCCGAGGCGATTGGCGGGAATACTGCGCGCTGGTGCAAGCTCCGCGGCGGTGTTCGCGTCGAGTTTCTCGGCTACAATGTGGTCCTGAGGCAGGCGTAGATCCACTTTGCAGTCCTGGGCAGTCTTCAGGAGTTCGCGCGCAAGATCGAGCTTGTCCGCCTCAACTCTCGATAGCCCCACTTCTACCCCCTGCGCTTTAAGAAACGTGTAGGCCATGGCGCCGCCGATCAGAATATTGTCCGCAAATTTCATCAGGTTTTGCAGCAATTCGATTTTGTCAGAGACTTTCGCGCCGCCCACGATCGCCACATACGGCCGCTCGGGATGTCCCACAGCCTTGCCCAGGTATTCAAGCTCCTTTTCCATCAAAAGCCCCGCCGCGCAGGAGGACAGATAGTGGGTAATGCCTTCCGTGGAAGCGTGGGCACGGTGCGCGGAGCCGAATGCGTCGTCCACATAGATCTCAGCCAGCGCAGCAAGCTTTTTGGCGAACTCAGGGGCATTTTTTTCCTCCTCCGCATGGAAGCGCAGATTTTCAAGCAGGAGCACGCCGCCGTCCTGGAGCGCTTTTGCTGCCGCTTCAGCCTCCGCACCCACGCAGTCCCCTGCGACTGCCACAGGTTTGCCCAGCAACTGTTCAAGGCGAATGGCCGCGGGCCTCAGACTCATTTTGTGATTGGGCTTGCCCTTGGGCCGTCCAAGATGCGAGGCCAGGATCACGCGGCCACCGCGTGCGATAAGATTTTCGATTGTCGGCACGGATGCCTGGATGCGTGTGTCGTCAGTAATTTCGCCTGCGTCATTCAATGGAACATTGAAATCCACGCGCATGAAAATGCGTTTACCCTTGGGATCGATATCGCGAACAGACAGTTTTGGCATGAAATTATTCCTTGGATCGAAATTTCATGAATGTTGGTGGAGACCAGGAATTCCTGCTTGCCCCATTTCAGAGGGATGGGCATTGCCGGGCCAAAGGAAGACCGCGAAAATCCCCAGACGCATCACATGGAGTCTTCCAAACCGCAACACGAAGGCTATCGGCTTCGGGCTCCAAACCGTGAATCGTATTGGACAAGAATCATCGGCGGTGGCTTCAATTCACGTGGCAGCGGGTCAAGCACTTGTGGCCGAAGGCATTATCGTCGACCTGTGCGTTTACAGCCCCTTCGACACCACGTAATTAATCAAGTCCCGGACGCGGCTGGAATATCCCCACTCGTTGTCGTACCAAGCCACCACCTTCACCAGCGTTCCGTCAATCACCTTTGTAAAGCCTGCATCAATCATGGATGAGTGGTCGTTCCCTGTAAAATCCTTTGAGACCAACTCCTCCTCCACGTACTGCAGAATGCCCTTCATGGGGCCTTCCGCGGCTTTCTTCAGGGAGGCATTCACGTCGGCAGTAGTGGTAGGTTTTTCGACCTGCGCCACGAGGTCCACTACGGAGACATCCGGAGTGGGCACGCGCATGGCGTAACCATCCAGCTTGCCCTTCAGCTCCGGAATCACCAGGCCGATGGCCTTGGCCGCGCCTGTGGTGGTCGGGATCATGCTCAGCGCCGCTGCACGCGCGCGACGCAGGTCCGAGTGGGGCAGATCAAGAATGCGCTGGTCGTTGGTGTAGGCGTGCACGGTGGTCATCGATCCGCGCAGGATCTTGAAATTGTCATGAATCACCTTGGCGGGCGGGGCCAGGCAATTCGTGGTGCACGAGGCGTTTGAAAGGATATGATGCTTTGCCGGGTCGTACATTTTTTCATTCACGCCCAACACCACCGTAACGTCCTCGCCCTTGGCAGGCGCGGAGATTATGACTTTTTTGACCGTACCCTTCAGATGCTTGCGGGCGTCGTCGGCTTTAGTAAAAAGTCCGGTGGACTCAACCACCACCTGGATGCCGAGAGACGACCAATCGATCTCCGCAGGGTCCTTCACCTTAAAGACGCGGATCGTCTTGCCGTTGACCTTGATGCAGTCTTCGCCGAAGCCAATCGCGGCATCGCAGATTCCGAAGACCGAATCGTATTTCAGCAGGTGTGCAAGTGTTTTTGGGTCCGTGATGTCGTTGACGGCCACAATTTCCATTCCCGGATCGTTCAACGCAGCGCGAAAGAGGTTTCGGCCAATTCGGCCGAATCCATTGATTCCAACCTTAACAGGCATGATTGCTTCCTCCAGTTCAGTTCAGCAGGTTTAGGTCAAACTCAAAATTCTATTCGGCATCGCGAGGTTAGTCAAAGCTAAAAGGTTCAGAACAATCTGATTTCGCCACCCCACGCGCAAAAAGGAGCTCGAATATTCACATCATGAATTCACTGCATTCCGGTTTCCAAACCCAATTCCAATGGGTTCATCAACTTACGCGGCCTGGAAGGGGGGAAATTTGGGGGATTTCGCTCGGCGTTGGGCGAAAAAAGACAAATCGGACAATCAATACTGTTTTACACTTACCACCTGATCGCCATCGAACGTAACTATCAGCACGTGCGGAGGCGTTCCATAAATCCAATCCTCCTGCTCCGAGCCGTTGCGAGTCTCGCGAACCCGCCGGTCAGGTGTGCCTTTTGCGGAGAGCACCGCGTCGCGGTCCATGCCGACGATCACCTTGTGATCCTTGATAGCCTCTTTGACTTGCGGCGGCACGTCGGGCGAATACAAGACTGTGGGTGAGTGCCGCTCGAAGTCGAGTACATTGGCGAGTACTTTCTTCACATCGGGAACCGTCATGTCAGGAAGCGGCTTGCCGAAATCCACGGTCACCGAAGAACCATACTCCTCCATCGTATCCTGCTGCTGTTGCTGAGTCCCTGCCATCACCGGACCGCCCATATCAATCTCAATGTGTTGATACCACTTCTTTCCCGACCTGCCTCCCCCATTAACTTCGATGACCAGTTCTTTTGACTTGAATTGGATGCTGGTGATTTCCGCGGGCATCCCCGCCTTCATCGCCAGCCCGTTGGTGCGCAATTCGTTTTGAGCCGCACCTTGGTCGAGCTTTCCCTGGCCGTCCACGCGCACGCCCTTTTTCCCGCGTGGCAAAGCAACCTTGGTCACCGCAACTTCGCGCAGCAAGCCGCGAATGATGTCAATGCGCGCGTTGCGATCCATGCCCTCCTTGGCGAATCCGCAGGGAACCATCAGGCAGGCAAGAGCGAACCACACCTTTCGCTTCCGCCAAGCTCGGCCGCATCTTTCCGCGCGGCCGGGAGTCTCTGATTCCCTGCGGCACATAGCGGACAGCCTCAATTGCAGCCTTAGTCTCAAGACACCCACCGGTAGTAAGGCGGCCAGTTCGTCGCACTCTCACCGGAGCACGAATCCGAATTTACGAATCCATTTTGCCGAACCTGCGATTCCATTTCGATAGATGCCACTTGCAAGCTAAGCGTGCATCGGCAAAGCTACGCCGCCATTCAATTATCGCACCCGCTCGGCCTGATCGGCTCGGACTTCCAGGCCGGTGCTCGATACGGCAAAATTGATCACCTGCCCGCCCAGTTTCACCAGGGCGTTTTCGACGGCGTGCTTGGTTCCGGGCCGCACCATGAAGACCACGCACCCGCCGCCCCCCGCGCCGCAGACCTTCGCCGCGAGAGTTCCGTGCTTGCGCGTCTGTTCGATCATGCGATCGATGCGGGGCGTGGAAATGCCCTTGAAATTGCGTTTGCGGTTTTCCCATTCCATCGCCAGCAGTTCCGCCACGTCGTTCCAATCCCGTGCCAGCAGCGCCTCGCGCATCTGCGTGGCGATGGTGGTGATCTGGCGGAAGTTCTCCAGTACCCGCTCGTCGTTATCGATGTGCGACTTCATCACTTCCCAGTTGTTGATGGCGGAATTGCGCGGCTGGCCCGTGTAACAAAGCACGAAGCGCTTCTCCACGTCGGCGAAGGGCAGCGGCAGGCGCTCGGGCTTTACTCCGTCGCGCTCCAGGTGGACGGCATTGGCACCGCCGTAGAGCGCGGGAAAATAATCCTGCCACCCGGTGGGAACGCGGATGACGATGGCCTCCACATTCTTGGCGATCTCAAGAATTGTGCCACGATTGATGCGCTTTCCCGTGACGCGCGCCAGGCCTCCACACAACGCGATGTTCAGGGCTGAGGAACCACCCAGGCCCGCGCCTGCCGGAACCTGCGAGCTGGTCTTGA
>JASHTY010000312.1 GCA_030040315.1 Terriglobia bacterium
GGCTGCATACCCAAAACCCAAAGGCGGGCCAGTGATCTTCCCACTGAATCCTGAGCCTGAAGCTCCAGCGCCTCCGTCCCGACCAGGTATCTCTGAGCGTGGGAGAGCTCCTCGTCAGAGGGAGTGGTGGTGGCCATGCGGTTCAGCTCATAATTAATCTCGTTGACGGTTGCACCGGTAACCTCGTTGCGTACCGACGCCCAGGTCTGAAATATACTGAGGGTGCGCCTGGAAGTTACGTATGATCGGGGTGAATAGGTATAGCCCTTATCCTCTCTGATATTTAGCGTCAGGCGCGATCCGAACATTCCCCCATACAGAGCATTCGCCACGCGAGCCGCTGCGTAGTCGGGGCTTCCTTCCGGCGGTGCGAGTGAACCGAGTCCAATGGTCGTCTGAACAGAATCGGCCCGGTTGACAAAAAAAACGGCGTGCGGCGGGGCAAAGGAAGGCTTTTCCACAGCAGGCACGGGCGCAGTTGCGGGGACTGCCCAATGCGCGAAGAGCGATTCGCACCAGCTTGCCATTCTGGCGGCATCGAACTCTCCCACCACCACCAGCAAGGCCTGGTCCGGGCGGAATCGCCGCGCGTACTCGCTGCGCAACTCCTGCGCTGTAGCTTTGGCGATGGTGTCCTGCGTAATCGAAGTTATAGCATAGGGGTGCTGGCCGAAGAGCGCGCGCGCCAGGGCGCGGCCGGCCAGAAACTGCGGGTCGGCTTCCTGCTGTTGCAGTTTATCGGCGGCGTTGCGCTTGGCCAAGTCGACTTCGCTGTCAGGGAACGTGGCGTTCTGTGCGACATCGGCGAGCACGGTGAGTCCGGCTTCGGCTTTTGCCGCGAGCACGCTGGTATTGATGACGATGGATTCGACTCCCGCGCTGCCGTTCAAGTCGCCTCCCGCCGCTTGCAATTCCTCGGCGATCTGACGGGCGTTGCGAGTGGTAGTTCCCTGATCGATGGTCGAAACCATCAAATCGGCGATCCCAGGCAGGTCCTGGGGATCAGCCGACATGCCGCCGCGCACGGCCAGCGTGTAGGAGACTTTTGGAAACCCCGGCCGCGCCACGAACCAGAGCGTCAAACCATTGGAAAGTTGCTGAGTGGTGACTTTTGGCGCTTCAAACGGCTTCAGCTCTCCGTAGGGGGGAAGATCCTTGGGCAGAGGTTTTTCTTTGTCGCCTGCAAAGAGTTGCCCCGCGGTGAAAATCAAAAGACAAACGATTGCGAGCGCTACCGGTCGCGAGTCCCTGGTCATTAGCGGCCTCCTTTTTCACTGCCAGCGGCTTGAGCGGGGATACGATTAATGATCGTGCGATGAGTTTTCACCAGATACGCTCGGGCAAACGATTGCACCTCTGCCGCGGTCACATGGGCCAACTCATCCGGAACCTCATTCACCCGATCCGGGCTTCCATCGAGTAATGTGGCGTGGGAGAGCAGCGAAGCGCGGTCAACGGGAACTTCCATGTTCGAATACCAATCCGATTGCATCTTGGCGCTGATGCGCGCCAGAGCCTCCGGGCTGGGTCCGTCGGTTGCGAGGCTGTTCAGGGTCGCATCGTAAGCCGCGAGCACATCATCTTCCTTCAAGTTTGGCGGATACAGGACGAACGAAGTAAGAAGTGTGGGACCATCGTATTCAAAGGGATTGCCGAAGACAAAGTTCACGCCACCTTCCACGTCAAGCGCCACCTTCTTTTCCTTCACCAGCGCCTGATACAGCACGGAGGCCTGGCCGTTGTGAAGCAACTCTCCCACCAGCGCCCCCACCACGGCATCGTGCGAGTGACGGGGGGGCATGCGGTAGCCGATGGCAAGCGCCGGAACATGGGCCAGCTTGTCCTGCTCGGTCGAACGCCGCTCGGCCGTCTGCGCCGGCTCTGCAAGGTCAGGCTTGGGAGGCACCTGGCGCGGAGCAATTCCGCCAAAATACTTCTCCACCTTGGCAAAGGCGTCGGTGGGATTCACATCGCCGGCGATGGCCATCACCGCGTTGTTCGGCGCGTAGTAGTGCCTGAAGAAAGCCTCCACGTCCTGAATCTTCGCGGCATCCAGGTCTTTGAAGTCGCCGTAGAAATTGTGCGCGTTGGGAAATTTGTCGAACGCTTTGCCGGGCAGGTCAATGGCGAAGAAAAGGCCGTAGGGTTGATTCAGCACGTTCACGCGCACTTCCTCTTCCACGACCTTCCGCTGATTTTCCAGGTGCTCGGGCGCGAAATCCAGGGTCTTCAGCCGGTCGGCCTCGAGCCAAAGCACGGGTTCGAGCGCGGAGACGGGCGCGGAGTCAATGTATTCGGTGAAGTCGTAGCGCGTGTCGGCGTTGTTATACCCGCCCCCACCCTCAATCACGCGGTCAAATGTCCCTTTGGGTGCGTCCGGCGTGCCTTCGAACATCATGTGCTCGAACAGGTGGGCGAAGCCGGTGCGGCCCGGCGGTTCCAGGCGGAACCCGATCCGATAGGAGATGCAGATTCCAAACGTCGGCGCGGAATGATCCTCAGACACAACAACGATTAAGCCATTCGGCAGTTTTTTTGTGACGGCGGGCACCTTCCATCCCTCTGCAGCTCGCGCCGAGCCCGCAATTCCAAGGATACAGGCAAGAAGTATGGCAAAACGCCAGACCTTCATAAATGCTCCTTCAACCCTTGAATTCATGGAGTGCTGCGCAGATTCACCCTGCGGTCAGGGTGACCCATTATAACGAATTAGACGGAGGGAAGGTTTATTAGTCTCAGCAATCCCGGAAGCTGTTGGGCTGTTTAAGTCCGGCAGGGTCAAGCGAGGGTCACCACGATCAACGCGGCGCTTTCGGCGGGCACGTACCCTGTGAATGTGTCGTTCGAAACGCTAAGGGTGTAGGCATCCTGGGGCGAAAACGATCCGTTGACCCCGACGGAGCTTCCCTGGATAGTGACGCCGGAGGTGGCAGACAGCGACGCCGCGGTCATCACGCGCATCGAGGCGGACCTGACCGCTGCGGGGCAGGTGGCGGTAAACTGGAGGTTCTGAGCCGGGTCTTTGTTCACGATCATAGTGCTCAGTTGGGTGGTGGAATTCTGCACCGTATAGGCGCTGGTGTTAAGTGATCCAGCCGCAATAGTGGTCTGCAAGAGCGCGCCCTGCCCAGCCAGTGTGCAGAGCAGAGCGCCATAGTATTCCGGCCGGGCCTCCACGACGGTTCCATCCGAATCGGCGATGGGTGTGTAACCTGTTGCATTGCCCCCACCGTGAAGGTTTGCGCCCACGCCGCCGCCCAGCGCGATGGTGAACAGATGGTCGATCACCCAAAGCGCCGAGGCGTAAGTGTCACTGACGCCAGGCGCGCCGCCATTGTAAAACGAATTGGTCTCCGCCAATCGGAAGGGCACGCTGGCGGCCGCGGCGGGCGGCTCCAGTGAAGAGAGATAGCTTTCCAGATTCGTGTCCGGATAGCTGATCAGCTCGTCGATGGTGGAAGAGGAGCTCTCGCCGTTTCCGCGGTAGTAATGCGCGGTAAGCAGCACGATGCTTTTGCTCTCTGCCTGCGCGAACGAGCCGAACCAGGTTGTGTTGCTGGCCACAGCCGGCCCGGTCAACGAGACGTGTGGCGTCTGCCCCGTAATTGCGGACGCAAAATCCTGCCAGAGACTCTGGTAATTGGAATACACCCAGGTGGATGGAAAGTAGTTGCCGGCATAAAGATCAGGCTCATTGCCGATCTCGATTCCGAAAAGACTGGTCCCGAGCGTCTGGTAAACGTAGGCGACTTCTTCGGCGGCCACGACGGCTGTGGATTGTGCCAGATTGACTCCGTAGAGAACCTGCCAGCCCGTGGCCGTCAAAAATGCCGCGAGCGCGTTGACATCCGATGGCGCGGTTTCGCCCGCAGTTTGCCCTGCACCCAAAGGCGTCCAAACGGTCTGGTCCACGCTATTTCCACCAATGCGCAGCAGGCTTGGACCCAGCAGTTTGAAAAGCCCGATCAAGTTGGCATTGCTTCCCGAAAAGAGCGGTTCGGAAAGAGAGCTTTTTTCGTAACTCAAACCCACGAAGGTTGCGGGAAAATTACCGGCCTGCGTATTTGATATGGTTATGGTGGAAGTGGTGATCGGCCCCGCAGGCACGGGCTGTGCGTTGGCGACCGAAGCAGACGCACTGCGAGTCACCGGGCCGCCGCACCCGGAAAGGGAACAGCTCGCCGCGAACGTGCCCAGTGCGGCAAGGGCTTCGCGCCGGGAAAGCCGGCCCATCGCCAGGGCTTCTGCCGCAGGTGGCTTTGGCATTCTCTTCACGCCAACTATGATAATTTCCGTCAGGGAAAAAGCAAGAAAATCTGGCGCCCCGCTGGCGACTTAGGAGGCTTGATGGCGAAATTCAGCTTGTAAGCGCGGAACCGGAAGTGAATATCAGCTCACGATAAGCTGAAGTGTGACGCTGTGGGTGAGAGTCGTCGTACCGGAGGTTGAAGTGCCGGTGACGGTCAAGGTGTAAGTCCCTGCTGGCGTTCCCGAATTAGTATGCGTCGTGGACATGGAACCACCGCAAGCAACCGCGGCAATGGCCAGGGAAAGCGCGCAGGTTGCAATCATTGCGCAAGCCCGGCGGCGCGATCTTGTGAGGGCGCCGAGAGTGATTGAAAGGATCAGCAGCATTACGATTACTCCCGTGCCCTTGGGAAACCCGAGCGGGCTAATCCATCGCCGCGCCCGCGGCAGGCCCGCCGCTGTGGTCGCGACGCTCACGGCCAGCGTGATGGTGGAGTTCCCGCTGGGCGTGGCAGATGCGGGCGAAACCGTGCACGTGGCCCCGGCCGGCGCGCCCGAACAGGTGAAGGTCACGGCTTGATTGAATCCGCCCTCTGCCGCCACGTTCAGCGAGTAATTAGCGGTCTGCCCTGGAGTCACGGTGGCGCTGGCCGAGCTGCCCGAGCTGATGCCAACTATGAAGTCCGTATTCGAACCCAATAATCCAAAAACGCCCACGCCATTCGTAGTCCCAACATACACCTTGCCGTTGGCGATGGTGGGAGTGATGAACTTATTCCCCGTTCCAAACTGATCGCGCGTGCCCGCCTGATTGCTGTTGTAGAGTTCGCTGGTCAGGTTGTTGGCAGGGTAGGCGTGAAGGATCGCGGGGTTGGAGTTTTCCGCGGCCCACACAATGGCGTTGCTGGCGCCGTTGGCGGAAATGCTGGGAGTGGTTCCCGGATACTCAAACATCGTGACGGTTGTTGAGACCGCGCTTGCCTGGATCCGCGCGTTGGCGAGTTGAAAGGCCATCAAGCTGGAGCCTACCGGCCCGTAGTAGAGCAATCCCAATCCGCTATAATACGCGGGCGCGCCCCAAATCCCGCCCGGCAATGCGCCCGGAAGCTCCTGATAAATGTTGTCTGCAGAGGGATTGAATTTTCCCATGTTATTACAATCGGCCAGATAGAGCGTCTGGTCCTTTCCCGCCCCCACCGCCAGTTGATGCGTAACCCCGTTCGCATCCGTCATGTTGGGCAAGATCAGGGCGCCGCCGGAGCCCAGGTCCTCATCCGCATTGGACTCGGAGACGGTGTTGCTCATGGTGAAGTAGTCGGCCACCGACAGGCCGCCATTGGCTGTGGAGATCTTGACCATGGCATTGCCATAATCGCCCTGCCAGGGGAAGCCTGACGAATTGAGCGTTGTATCGAACGTTCCGTTCGCCATCAAAGGGTAAATAAATCCGGCCGAATCCGCGGCTAAACCCGTCCCCGCCATCCAGATTGCTCCATCGCTGCCGTTCGGTGTGAGGTCGATTACGCTGACTTGGCCCAGCGTGCTTTCGTTGTACCCGATAATCCATCCGGTGTAGGGGGTAAAATCGCAATGGGATCCCCACGAAGTGTAGACCACGCCGTTCAAGAGAAGAAGGCCGGGCCGGTCCACGTATTGCCCGGGATCAAAGATCACGTTGGTGCCGTTGGTGTTGGCCCCCGTGCCGGGATAGCTGGCCTTTACTTCTGTGGGGCCGCCGAATAATTCCGCACCCGAAGTGATGTCCAATGCATGAAGCCGCTGATGGTAGGCTGAAGAGGAGTCTTTGGTCATGGCCACGGCGTAGATGGCTCCGTTCGGCCCGCTCGTGCGGTCGATCACAGGCGTGGAAGTAATTCCGATTTCCGGCGTAACCTGCGTGCATCCGCGATTGTCGGAAGTGGTCTCACCCTGCTCGATCAGGGAAACCTGCCAAAGTTGCGAGCCGTTGTCCGCATCAAAGGCGTAAACGCTGTCGTTCTCAGTGGCGACATACAGGACGTTGTGGGTTCCCTGATTCAGAATGGCGACTGAAGAGGCGTAGAGCGGCTGCGCATCCACCTTGCCGTCAACAGTCAGTTGAAAGAGCTTTCCAAACTGCGCGGAGTTGACGTTTGCGGGCGTCAGCGTGACTTCGCTCAGGTATTGGCCCGTGCGCGCATTGTCATTGTGATAGGTCAGAACGTCCTGGCCGCACAAGGGCAGCGACAAAAGACAGCTCAAAAGTGATGCTCGGATTGCTACGGCCAGTGTGCGCGGTACAGGACAGTTGGCTTCCTTCGAGCAGGTCGCGTTCGGCATTAGAAAGCCCTTCGCTTCAGGGGCCGAACAGCAGTTTGAGCCGCCCCGAAGGCCGTGTTTCTTGGATGCCACCCAGGGCCAATGGGTTGGGAAAAGGTGATGCGTTTCGTTATAGGTGATGAGCCCGCGTCAGCGATGAAAGCGCCCGCAAGGATTATTCCCCTCGCCCAAGCGCAGTAGAAATCGCATGATTACGAAGCCGGCTGCGTGGCTGTTCGACGGCCCAACGCGGCTGCGCAGATCGCGCCCAGCAGCCCGCCGAGGATGGCGGTCCACCCGATCCAGAGAGTCAATTGCGGCAGCACGGCCAGGTCAATGAACTTTTGAGCGAATGATGTGACTTTGAAGCCCGGCGTCGTAACATCATAATGTGTGCCCCAGCCCTGGCCGGCATTGGCGCTCATGGCGATGAACATCACCACCACCACGGGAATGCGCGCGGCGAAGGCATACGCCAGCAGAGTTTTTCCCAATGCGCGCCATCCCAGGAGGGGGATGAAGGCGGACGCCAACCAAAGCGCGAAGCACAGAAGAATCAGCGGCGGAGAGCTTTTCTTGAGAGCGGCGCTGAAAGTCGCTCCGGCCACGACGAATACCAGCAACCCCAGGACGCACGCCCCAATCGCCTTGCCGGAGCTTGATGGGCCCTCGCCTGCGTTCGCCAGCTTCATGGCGAAGTAGGGTCCGAAGATGATGGGAAGCCAGGAGATGCCGACCAAGGCCATGCCGCCTCCTGCCGCCTTATTGAAAAAGGGCGCCGGCCATCCCTCGAGTTCTCCCACCAGACGCAGAATGGTGATCGCGAGCGTAATCACCGCTGGAATCAAAATCAGGCTGCCGATGCTGACCTTGGAATCAGTCGCGTTCATACGCCTCCTTCAATGCAGTGGGGTCCCGCGAATCGATGGTGTGAGTATAACGGATTGAGCGGCGATTGCAAATCAGCGTGTAGCCGGCTCTGGGGGCTGCAGGTCTAATCCGTTGGGAGATCCCCCGGCTCTGCCGGGGTGGCAGCCGAAGTTTGGCGGTTCCAGGAGTCATCGAGACCTGAGCTTGTATCGCATCGAACTGACCCCTCGCCCTATCACCCCTTCTCCCCTCTTCCCTCTCCCCAGGGGAGAGGGAAGAGGGGGAGGGGAGTTGGGTGAGGGGTTTGTTACCGGCGGCGGTAAGGCCCCTTTGAGGGGCCAGCCGCCGTAAAGCCTCCGGCTCTGCCGGAGGATAATTACAGCAAGTAATAAAGCCACAGCCCGATGATGGCTCCCGTCACGATGAGGGCGCCGCCCGTGAAGACGCAATAGACCGCTCGATGGCGTACCTTGGCCTTGATGCCCTTTTCGGATCTCCACGAGACCAGGAAGGTCGATTCCTCTGAGCCTTTCACGATCATATTCCGGTCCTCGTCGTCTTGCGGATGGGGATTCTGCACACAAGTTCCGGCCAGGTCGTACCAATGGCCCGGCAAGACGCAGTACTCCACGCTGCCAAGGCCTTGGCTCTGTTCCGCTTGGTCATTGGGCAGCAAGTCGCACTCCAACCCGGTCGGATCCACGCGCACCTTGCCAGTTCCGTCCTCCAGGTAGAAGGGATTGCCACGGACCACCTGCCCGCATTTGTCCTTTTCCATCAGAATGGCCTTGCAGAAGAAACAAGGGGTGCCCGTGACCACGCTGTCGACCGTTTCTTGACCCGTCGCCTTGCCATGCACCTCCACGAACCCCATGGCCAGGCCCTCGATTTTCGACTCTGCCGTCGTAAGCACGACTCGGAACTCCCGGTAAATCACAAAACCTCGTACAAACAAAATCACACCCATCATGGCGAGGGTGACGGGGCACAAGAGATTGATCATGCCCTCCGCACTGACGAGGTGAATATAAAACAGAATGATGAGGCCTATGCCGGTGAGCGCCGTGCCGTAGAGAAGCAGGTAGAATGTGCTCGCCGGTCTGTCCAGCTCACCCACGTAGAAGAAACCGGCGCTCGTTCGTTTCGACATATCCATGGAGCCAAGGTCGCTGGGCCCCTTAGGCCCCTTCGGCCGCCAGACGAGATAAACGGCCAACAAGACTGGATAAGATAGAATCATTGAGCACAGAGCCCAAAAGAACCGGGGAAAGGGTTCGGCAGGGGGAGGTGGGGCCGGGGCGCGGCGGTGCGTGCGGACGACCTCGCAGCAGTGCTGATCGCCCAGGCTGCAAGCCTTTTCCGCATCGGCCCCCATGCGGACGCCGTCGTGAAGCCACGAGTAGGCCGCCCCGCGCTCACAATACCCGCGTCCATCCTCCGGATGAAGCTGAATGTATTGGTTCCAGTATTGAACTGCCGTTGCCCACTGGCGATGTTTATTTAGAACCTCGTGGAGCGCGCTGTAAGTCTCGTAGCGGTCCGGATCAAGAGCGATGGATTGTTCGAAATCCGCGATGGCGGCGGTGTCTTGCCCGCTTTGGGTCTCGGTCAGGCCGCGCTGGTAGTATTGCTCCGCCTTGCCCGAAGTCCCCCCAAGCTGGCCGCCTTGGGGCGTCAAGGCGCCGCGGCCCTGGGCAGTCGATTGACCGAGAACGCAAAGGCAGAAGAATGACGCGACTGTACCTCGCAGCATGTAACGCTCCGGCATTGAGGGCGGACAGTATGACGCTCATCCTATACACAAAAAACGCCGCCAGCAAGGGCAGCCCGGCCAGGGATCGGGTGGTTT
>JASHTY010000313.1 GCA_030040315.1 Terriglobia bacterium
GGCGCAGGCCTCTACTTTATGACCTTTAGCGGCGACGACGATACGGAGAGCTGCGAGAGCTGGCCCCTGATTCTCACGCTAAAAACCCCGAACGAAACGGTGCCGCCAACCGGAACTGCTGCCCCACCTCAAACGATAACCAATCCTTTTGGTGGAGCAGCCCCAGCCGAACCCGAGTATGTCAATTGTTCTCAGGATAACCGCAAGCTTCCCTCCACGGGCCAGTGGAACCTTTCGGTGGAAAGGGCGTTAACCTCTAACACGACCATGACAGTGGGGTATGTCGCCAATGCCGGCCGGCACCTGGGCAACGACGGCCAATTCGGGCTTGACTTACCTTACAACATCCCTGTTCCCATCGGGGTGGCAGGCGCAACCCAGACCACCCCATTTCCGGACTTTCTCCAGGTGAACAGCTATCAGGACACTGCAACGAGTAATTACCAATCCCTGCAGGTTACGATCTCTCGGCGACTTAGCCACAATCTGAGCTTCACCAGTTTCTACACCTGGTCCAAGGTGATGACGTATGACATGTATCTGAGCGACCTGATTGACACCAAAGTGGATAAAGGTCCGTGGGAGGACGATGTGCACGACCACTTCGTCATCTCCCCCATTTGGCAGCTTCCCTTTGGCCGGGGGCAGCGTTTTGCGCCGGGTAACTCCGTTGCGAACAAGTTTGTTGAGGGGTGGGAAGCCAATACCATCATTTCGTTCAACACCGGCTTCCCGTTCACTCTCCACCTGAGTCCGGATGTGGATCTGCTCCATCAGAACGGCTACAACAATCAGGACCGGCCGAACCTGACCTGTAATCCCAAACTGAGTAATCCCACGCCGTTCCAGTATTGGAACCCTGCTTGCCTGGTTGTGCCGACGGAGCCCACCACCGCAGGCGCCGCCCTTGTTCCTGGCGATGCAAGCTACGACGCAATGCGCGGTCCGTCGGGATTCTCTGAGGATCTGGGATTGATTAAACACACGGCCATAAACGAGCGGTTTATGCTCGAATTCCGGGCCGAGGCCTTCAACATTTGGAACCACCCGATCCTCGGCATCCCGGCTTCAACCTTCAATCCGGCAGCCAGCCTTTCGCCCGGTAGCCAAGGAACAATCACAACCCCGAATTCGCTCCCTCGAACTGTTCAGTTCGCTCTGAAGCTGCACTTCTGACCCGGAAGGCGTCAGGGGACGGATTCAATTCGTCCCCTGACGCTGGCCCTGAGGTTGCCCGGCCTGATTTGATTTGTCATCAAAACCGTCCCGCAACCGGAAGACCCTTTCGTGACATGATGAAATCCTTCAGAATAGAGAGGGATCTATGAAAATGAATCGACGGCAAGTATTGGAATCGGCGGCGGCGCTGCTGGGTGGAGCACTGGCCCATAGCAGCACTGCCTGGGCGATGCCCATACCTCGCGCGAATCGCATCCATATGGGCGCGCAGACCAACATTTTCGGGGTGCCTATCAAAGACTACGACGCCCTCATGAAGATTCTCGACACGCTCGCTCGTCTCGACTACACGGGATTTGAAACCAACGCCGCAAGCCTCAAGTCTCGCTTCGATCAGGCCGCGCAGTGCCGCCGCGATTTTGAGGCGCGCCATATGCACCTTGTGGCTCTGCACAACGGCGCCACGCTCTACCCCAAGGAAAAAATTCCCACCGACATCGAAGCGCTTCGCCCGGTGGCCGCCGCCAGCGCGGAAATGGGCGCGAAGCACATGATCATCAGTGATGGCCGCCTTCCCCGAACGGATGGCAAGCTGGACGTAGATGCCGTCCACGTATGGACGGAAGGAATGAACAGCCTGGGCCAAGCCATGAAGGTAGAAGGAGTGCAACTCTGCTATCACAACCACCAAATCGAATTTCAGGATAATCCCAGCATGATGAGTTACCTGTTGAACGACACCGACCCGAAACTCGTGATGCTCAATTTCGACGTTGGGCACGCCACCGGCTGGATCGATGCCGCGGCTTTTTCACGCGAGCACTTCCGGCGCATCGCCATTTTTCACATCAAAGACGAAAAAGTAGAGGCCGATAAGAAGCGCGTCTACACGCCCCTGGGCGAAGGCCAAACCAATTTGCCGGGTATCTTTGCGCCTCTCCTGAATAGCGATTGGGAAGGCTGGCTGGAAATCGAGGAAGAAGAGACGTATCCTAAACCCGCCGCTGACCCCGAAGCCATCCTGTCCAGGGACCGGGCGTATTTGAAGAAGGTCACGGACGTCTAAACCGGAGGGTACAGGCGAAGCGCCTTGCGCACAGCGAATCCCGTAACCGTCACCAGACCCCACGCATCTCTTCGCTATCTCATCCTGCCCTGTTGCGCCCTGCTGCTCGCCGTTCACTCGGTGTTGGCACAGGGGACTCCACCGCAGTGGAACCTGCTGCTGATTTCCATCGATACCCTTCGCGCCGATCACCTGGGGTCGTACGGTTATCGTTCCGTTAGCCCGAATCTTGACCGCCTGGCCAAAGAGGGCGTGGTTTTTGAGCAAGTCTATACGCCCGTCCCGCTGACTCTGCCCGCTCATACGTCGCTGCTTACGGGCAGATATCCGCCCGCAACGGGAATTCGCGAAAACGGCGAGGTGCTGCCCGGCTCAATTCCCACACTTGCAGAGCAGTTGCACGCCCAGGGGTTCCAGACGGCGGCCTTTGTCGGCGCATTCATCCTCGACCGCCGCTTCGGGCTTTCTCGAGGATTTGACGAATACTGGGGCGAGTTCCCCTTGCACCGTTACGAGGGCGCGGACCCGGGCACCATCCAGATTCGCGGGGATCAGGTGCAAGCTGCAGCGGAGGAGTGGATCGAACAGCACGCCTCGCATCGTTTCTTTGCCTTCACACATTTCTATGACCTGCATGGACCTTACCTTATGCCCGCGCCGTGGCGGCAGCGTTTCTCAACAAGGCTCTACGATGGCGAAATCGCTTACGTTGACGATTTGATTGGAAAACTGTGGGACGATCTGGTTCGGCAGGGCATTGCGGATCGAACTCTGCTGGTGGTTACCGCCGATCACGGTGAAGGCCTGGGCGATCATGGAGAAGAGAGCCATGGATTTCTGCTTTACATCAGCACCACCCACATCCCGCTGATCGTTCGCTACCCGAATCACCAATTTGCGGGAAAACGCATCGCAACTGTGGCGCGATTGATTGACGTCGCGCCCACGGTCTGCTCGCTTCTCGGTATCCCATCGTCACCTTCCTTTCAGGGTCGTAGCCTTTTGCCGGACATCCGCGGTGAGGAGCGGCCCGCGCTGCCCGCCTATTCCGAGACCCTGTACCCTTACCGGCACTTTCACGCCGCTCCTCTCTTCGCGCTGCGTGATGAGCATCT
>JASHTY010000314.1 GCA_030040315.1 Terriglobia bacterium
TGGGCGCAAACGTGTCACAGCTTTTCCCGCGAAACCACTGGTTGTCGGCGAACTGCATGTCGCGCGCACTCACATCGTGGAGGATCGTGTAACCGGCGATGTATTTATGCGCGTCAGCTTGGGAAATCCGGGTTCCGCGCTTGCCGATAACGACCGCCATCTCAGCCTCGTAATCCACCTGCGTGGAGTTGGGCGGCAGCTTGATGGGATCGCCGGGGCCGCAGATCGTGTTGTGCGACTTCAGGAAAAAAATCGGCGCGGGGGGAGGCTCATGGCCGCCTTCGCGAGCGTGGTCGGCGTAGTTCAGGCCGATGCAGGTGATTTTCTGCGGGTGTGCGATGGGCGCGCGCAACTTTGCCTTGGCGAGAGGAACCAGCAGTCCCTTGGGGGCTTTTTTTCCCAGCGCCGCCGGGCCGCCTGCCACCACACCCAGCGCCTGGCGATATTTTTCACCCAGGGCCAGAAGCTCGATCATGTCATACGGCGCCCTGCCCAGCTTGCGCAGAACCTTCGCCGCGGCGGCCACGTTGGCGTCCCCGATTTTTCCCTTGGCAATCGAGCCGAATGCCGCAGCCACATCAACTACAAAATCACCTACCACGATTCCCAGACGAGATTGCTTTGCAGACTCGTACGTAACCAGCTTCATGATGACCCCCTTCAGCAGCGCGATGGCCGGGGATGGTTACTCACCTGTCAGGCGGAATGAGTAGTGCCCCGACCCGACCTCAAGAACCACTCGGCTGTCCTGGTATTTCCCGGCCGTAATTCCGGGCGTCCCCTCGACATAGTGTTCCTTCTCCCAGACCGTGCGATCGCCTTCCTTAACGGTGATTCCAGTCATCTCGTCTTCCTTGGGAATGGAAACGGTGGCGGTGCTGTTGACGGGCACATCCACTTGCAGAGTGATGACGCCCGGCTCATGGCTCCATGATGATGTGACCGAGCCGCGCACCGAACCCACCGTGGCGCTCACGGAGGTAAGCTCGCGAGTTACCTGCGGCGTAATGCGGATATGGCGGTAGCCGGGATGATCAGGGTCAACGTTGATTCCGCCCAGAGCCTGATAGAGCCACACATCCACGCTGCCCATCATGTGGTGATTCTGCGAATTCATCGACCGGCCGACTTTCTGCTCCCAAAGTTCCCAAACCGTCGTGGCGCCGTTCGCGATCATATAACCCCAGCTCGGATAAGTCGTCTGCGTAGCAAGATCGTAAGCCAGGTCAGATCGATTGTTCTGGGTCAGCACGGGTAAAATGTAACGCAAGCCCGCCAGTCCCGTGGTCAGGTGCGTGTTGTGCAAATAAAGGATATTGTTGGCCAGGTTGTTCGCCACCGGACCACGGCGGTCGCTCGGAACGATGTCTAGGAAGAGCGGCAAAACGTTGGCCGTCTGCGTTCCCGTGGTGTAGCTAGCGGCCGTCGAGTCGAAGAATGCCTTGTTGAAGGCATCTTTGATTCGTGCCGCCAATTGCGTGTACGTATCGGAGTCAGCGGAATTGCCGAGCGCCGCCGCCATTTTGGCGAGCACAATGGTGTCATAGTAATAGTAGAAATCAGAAACCTCCGCGCCGGGAGTCAGTTCCGTGGCCACCCAGTCGCCGTAATAGCTGAAGCGCAGAACGTCATCCGGAGCGCGGGTGCGCAGAAACTCCACGTATTTCTTCAAGCCGTCGTAGTTTTCTTCCAGCAGCCGCCGGTCGCCGGTTTGCTGATAGGTGTACCAGGTGATCAGCGGAAATGCCGTGCCCCACGCGGGATCAGCCGGGCGCCTGCCGTGCGTCAGGTGGGGAACAGTGTCGGTCATCGTGCCGTCGGGACCCAGCTCGTCGCGCATGTCGCGCAGAAAGTTGGAATAAAAAGCGGCCATGTCGAAATTCAGCAACAGACCTTCCGCACTCACTTGCGCATCGCCCATCCATCCCTGGCGCTCGTCGCGCTGGTCGCAGTCCGTGGGCACGCTCATCAGATTGGTCAGGTCCGACCAGCGAATGATTTTGTGGATCTGATTCAGCAGTTGCTTTGACGCCACAAAGCTGCCCGTGGTCCTGACCGATGTGTGCACCACATGCCCGCGGATCGTATCGAGGCTGGGCGTGCCTGGGTATCCCGTCAGCTCGACGTATCGGAAGCCGTGATAGGTGAACCGCGGATGATAGTGTTCGTCCTCGCCGCCACGCAGGATGTAAATGTCGCGCGCTTTGGCGCCGCGCAGATTCTCGCGATTGATCATGCCAGTGTCATAGAGCAGCTCGGCGAAGCGCAATTGCACCTGCGCCCCCCGCGGCCCGGAGACGTGCATGTCAACCCAGCCGCTGAAGTTCTGGCCCATGTCGTAAACATAAACGCCCGGTCGCGGATTGGTGAGCGCGATGGGAACCATGGTGTCCACATCCTGAATGGGCGGCATGGTCTGGGCAGAGAGCACTCCGCCCGGAGCCTTCACCACTTCGGCCGCCTTCCAGCCATCGTCTTTGAAACCCGGCATGTCCCAACCCGGAGTTTCAAGCCGCGCGTCGTAAACTTCCCCATCCCACACACTGTCGCTCACGATGGGTCCGTCCTTCGCTTTCCAGGCCGGACCGGTGGTAACGCTGACGTGCTTGCCGCTCGCGAGCTCGACATCAAGTTGCAAAAGCAGCGCCCGGTTGTGGTACCACCCCTGCCCCAGCATGACTCCGATCGCGTTCGCTCCGCTGTGGAGATTGGTGGTGACGTCGTAAGTTACGTAGAGAGCGCGTTTGTCAAACGTCGTCCAGCCGGGATCGAGATAGTTCATCCCGATCTTGTGGCCGTTGATGCGCAGCTCGTAATATCCGAGGCCGCAAATGTAAGCGCGGGCACGGCGCGGAGTTTCGGCGAGGTTGAACTCCTGGCGCAACTGATTGGCGCCGCCAATCCACTGTCCTTTCCAATCGTCGGGTGATAGCAGCGCGACGCCGAAGGTCGCAGTCTCGCTGTAGGGGCTGGCGTTGCCGTCCTTGTCCCAATAGCGAGCTTTCCACCAGTAGGTGTGATTGCTTTCAAGAGGCTTGCCGTTATAAACCACCTGAGTGGGATCGTCGGACGCAGTCTTGCCGCTGTCCCATGCGTCGCCCTTGTTTTGCGAGAGCAGTTCCGGGCTGGTGGCCACCAACACCTGAAATGCAGTCTGCATCTGCGCGCGCTCCGTGTGGAGGTCCACCCACTGTAGGCGCGGCTGGCGCGCGTCGATTCCCACAGGGTTTCTCAGGAACTCGCAGCGAAGGTTGACAGGGGGAAGAGCGCCCTCCGCCGCGCGTAGCGAGGGTGTTGCACAAATAGCCAGGAGAAGCGCTGCGACTGCTGGGAGTTTATTAGTTCGATTTGTTCTGGTCATTTCATTTCTCCCTGATGAATGCTTGTCGCTAAGTTCGACGAAAGGTGAAAAAATAAGATGTAAGTGTTAAGAGGTAAAATGTAAAAAGACGAGCGTCTTACATCTTACCTTTTAGCATTAACATCTTCTTTCTCTGGTGCTCCCTGCGGGACAAAGACTAAAGCCGCTTCCACCGCTCGCGAAAAGATTGCGACGCCAGCGCCGGGAAGTCGCGCTCTTTTGTCCAATTGGAAATCGGATAGCTTGGGATTCTGCGAATCCAGCCTTTCTGCGCGATCGCGGATTGCCCCCAGCGGGCAAGCCTGGCGCCCAGCCGATACACGAACGGGTGGCGCATGGCCCAGGCCCACAGCTTGAATGCAGCGCGCTCCGGGATCGGTCCGCCCGAAGGCCTTGGCGCGTCAGCCTGTGCTTCACTGCGCAGGTGCAGAAGCATATCGGGAATATTGATTTTCACCGGACAAACTTCCCGGCAGGCGCCGCACAATGAGGAGGCGAAGGGCAACTCGCGCGCCTGGCCGATGCCGATGAATTCCGGTGTTACCAGCGCGCCGATAGGGCCGCTGTATACCCATCCGTAAGCGTGCCCGCCGATTTTTCGGTAAACCGGACAGGTGTTCAGGCACGCGCCGCAGCGAATGCAATAGAGCATTTCGCGCATTTTGGGGTCAGCCAGCGACTTGGTGCGGCCATTATCCACCATGACCACGTGCATTTCCTCCGGCCCGTCCTCGCCCGCGCGGCGAGGGCCTGTGAGTAACGACGTGTAGGTGGTGAGCTTCTGGCCGGTTCCGGAGCGGCCGAGCAACCGCATGAAAACCCCGAGGTCGGCAAGGCGGGGAATCAGTTTTTCGATTCCCACCAATGCAATATGCACGCGCGGAAACGTGGTGCACATGCGGATGTTTCCTTCATTCTCAACGGTGACCACGGTTCCCGTTTCGGCCACCGCGAAGTTGGCGCCGCTGATGCCCACGCCTGCTTTTTGAAACATCTCGCGCAGTGCGCGTCGGGCGATGGCGGTCAGCTCTTCCGGCACATTCGTGCGCTCCGCTTTAATGTGCTTCACGAACAGGTCGGAAACATCATCGCGAGTCTTGTGGATGGCGGGGCCAACGATGTGGGCGGGACGTTCGCCCGCCAGTTGAATGATGAACTCACCCAAATCGGTTTCTATGGGGCGAATTTGGGCAGCTTCGAGCGCGTGGTTCAGTTCCACCTCCTCGCCCACCATGGTTTTGGCCTTCACCACTTCCTTTGCCGCCGCCTTGCGCACGATATCCACGACAATCTTGCAGACTTCATCACCTGTGGCGGCCCAGTGCACCTTTCCGCCATTGCCCTCCACGTTGTCGGCAAACTGGCCGAGGTAGTAATCGAGATTCTCGATAACATGACGCTTCGCTTCGCGCCCCGCTTCGCGCAGGCGCTCAAACCCCGGGAAGGCGGAGACGGAACTCAGCCGGTGAGTGAATAAGCGAAGCGTGGAAGAGCGGTACGCCTCTTCCAATCGCGGATTCGCAATCGTTTCGGCGCCGATTTGGTGAATCTCGTCGCTGTGAATGCCGGCGTCGGACATACGTCAGCCTTCATCCTTTCATCGCTGAGCCAAAATTTCCGCCAGATGCATTGTCTTAAGGGCCGTGCCTTGCCGATGGATGAGCCCCGCCAGGTGCATCAGGCAACCTCCATCAGCAGCCACAAGATACTCCGCGCCCGTCTCCGTAGCGGCGCGAATCTTATCCTGCCCCATGGGTACCGACACTTCGGGGAATTTCACGGAGAAGGTCCCACCAAATCCGCAGCAAAGCCTGTAGTCCTGCATCTCCACCAGGTCGATCCCTTGCACTTTGCGGAGGAGCTTGCGCGGCGCGTCATCCACTCCCAATTCGCGCAGCAGGTGGCAGGAATCGTGATACGTTACCCGGTGCGGAAAACGTGCGCCCAGGTCTTCCACCTTCAGACCTTTTACCAGAAATTCCGAGAATTCGAAAAAGCGCTTCTGCAATTCATGGCATTTGCGCAAAAGCTCCGGGTCATCTTCAAAAAGCTCGGAATAAAACACGCGCACCATCGCCGAGCACGATCCCGACGGCGCCACGACGTACTCCACATCGTCAAACAGGTCGAGCACGCGCCGCGCCACGCTGCGCGCTTCGTCGCGGAAACCCGTATTAAATGCCGGCTGGCCGCAACATGTCTGCTCGGGGTTGAAAACGACATCCACATCCAGCCGGCGGAGAATCTTTACCACGGATTCGCCGACCTGTGGAAAGAATTGGTCGGCAAGACATGTGATGAAGAGCGCTACACGAGGTTTGGCCATGATTTCGCGAAGAATCAACGCTATCGGATTCTAGTGTACAGGTCAAGTATTCTGACTGGCATGGAAGGGCGAAGGATGAACAGGCTGAGACCGAAAATTCGGTCGCTTGATTTTTACTCATATCTCGTGCATATTTGAGTAGAGAAAAAGGAGTCTGCGAGATGGCCCGCATCCAACCAGTTCTCACGAAGACTGAATCCGATCTAGTCGATCAGGTTGCGCAGCTTACGCAGTCCAAAAGAACCGACGTGATCAAAAACGCGCTAGCCGTGTACCATTGGTTCGTGCGGAACGCAGTAACCGGGGCCAGGGTGATCGCTCGCAAACCCACTGGCGAAGAAGTTGAGTTGGAAACGCCGGAACTTGTCTCTCTGGAAGCCAAAGGCCAGCGTCTTAGCCCCAAGGAGCTTGGGTTGTTGGCGAAGAAGCTCGCCAATGCGAAGAACCCGGCAGAGGCCTCCCGCCTTCGTGAATCAATCACACGAGGGTTTTATGGTATTTAACCCCACCCAACTTCCTCCGTCGCGGCGGTGAAAAATGCCGAAGATCCGCCGGCAAAATCTTCCTCCCGCCTTGTTTCAGCACCTGCTTGACCGAATCCAACAACGCAAGATACCTGCGTCGCAGCTCGAAATGTTGGCCGAGTGGCTTGAATTGGAGCCGGAGGTCCCGGATGAACCCTGGTACAAATCCTTTTCAGGGATGATCGTGTGCGGCGACGGCGAGTTGATCAAGACCTTCCTGATTCCAGGGCAGATCCCTCAAGGCAAGCAGATTGAATAGGAGCAACCGGGCCGACATATTATTTTGAATCCGGCAGAGTCAGGGGTTCTGCATAGTGCTCAATCACCGGCGGCGGATCATAGAAGTGATGCAGAAGTTCGCGCCATTTTGGAAACCGATCGGATTTGCGGAATCCAATCGTATGGTCTTCAAGGGTTCGCCAGCTAACGAGCAGCAGATAGCGGCTGGGCGTCTCAATGCACCGGTGGACATTGAGTGAAATGAACCCTTGCGTAGCGGCGATTAGCGGCCGGGCGGTGCGAAGTGCTTCTTCAAAGGCCGCTCCCTGCCCGGGCCGGACGTTCAAGACTCCCATTTCAACAATCATAGTCGCCCTTATTGTTTCGTCTCTCTGGTATTGCGTAAACGAGACCGCTCATAGCACCGCGCGCAAAGGAGAACAATTTTTACAAGTTTTTCAGATTCTTCGTTCCATCCGTCGTGAGCAGCCCGAATAATTTCGCATCGATCGCACCAAGCATCTGGAAAGGGGTTATCCTCGATGGGATCGTTGCGATTGAATCCAAGTGCGACGGCCTCAATCGAAAGGTGCGTGCAGGCGAAAGTTTCTTGATTCTCTCCGTGGACAGCGCATTGGACTTTTCCTGTCACGACGCGAAACTCAACTTCGCGCTTATGGCCTGAATTTGATCAAGCGTAACGGCCTTTTCGAGCGCCGCGATTTGCACAGCGCAGTTCCCTGCTGCCGTGGATTCGCTTGGCCCGCGCACCACTTCGATTCCTGTCACCAATTCGGTCAGGCGATTGAGCGCTTCATTTTTTACTCCGCCACCCACAATGCAGAGGCGCTTGATGGATTTGCCGGAAAGCTTCTTCATTTCCTCTACTGCCT
>JASHTY010000315.1 GCA_030040315.1 Terriglobia bacterium
TTTTACATCACTCAAGGAGCGGTAACCCCGAAAGTAAAACCAAGGAGGGCGCAAGTGGCAAGACTTCAAGGCAAGGTAAAGTGGTTCAATAACAGCAAAGGGTACGGGTTTATCGGCCAGGAAGGCGGAGCAGATGTCTTCGTCCATTACTCGGCCATCCAGGGTGAAGGATTCAAGACCTTGCAAGAGGGCGACACAGTAGAGTTCGAGATCGTCCAGGGCCAGAAAGGACCGCAGGCTGACAAGGTCTCAAAGCTCGGGTAACCGGCATCTGCTTCTCTTTTTCCTGGCCCAACCCTCGTGGTTGGGCCTTTTTGTTTTGGGCAAATCCCGGATTCCTGGCTCCTCATAACGTCCTCCGGCCTGGGGAATCCGGCCCAAAACCTTAGCCATTGGGGCAGTACCATTCCCGATAACGCCGAGTTAAATTTCCATCCAACCTTTTGCTTGCAATTCAATTATTTAAGCGAGACAATAGCGCAGTCCAACGATTAAGGGCACGCTTACTTTCCGGATTTTGGCACGTCATAGTTCTACAACGGACGCAGTAACAACCAAGCGGCTCAAACCGGCCGCTGGAAGGATCGGGCGATGATGGGCTTAAGGCGCGTTGCCGTCGCCGTTTTTGCATTCACATTTCTTGCCATGGCACAGGATATCCCCCTGTCTCACCGCGACTTCACGGGCGAGAGCACGGGCCTCAGCGAGCACCTGTCGCTCACTGTGCCGGCGGAAACGGAGTTCAAAGTCCAAGTCCTCTCGGGAATCCACTCCCAGGTTAACCACGTCAACGATCCCGTCATCGCGGAAGTCACCAAGCCGGTATTTGTGCAGGGCAAGCTGGCGCTGCCGCAGGGCAGTTTGCTGGACGGCCACATCACCATGATTCGCAATGCCGGTCACGCGCATCGGGCCGCGCAGCTTGGGTTGCGATTCGACCGCATCACCCTTCCCGATGGGCAGGAAAAGCCCGTGGCTGCGGTTCTTGCTGCGCTGGAAAACCCCAAGATGCTTGACATTCATCTTGACCAGGAAGGGCATTTGACGGGCAACCGGAACAGGCCATGGAAAGGTCTGGCGGGCGGATTCACCGCACTTGGAACATTTGGCGCTCTGAAGCTGGCAGCGGTGGGTTCCGCCGGCGCCAGCATCGCCCTCCCCTTGGGCGGAGCGGCGATCGTTACGTATGAAACCCTGTGGCGCCGCGGCCGTGAAGTTAATCTGCCGCCTGACACGCCCTGCCGCCTGCGCCTGAACTATCCCCTGACCGTCCATATGTCTTTTTGACCAACCGGATGGACTCCCTCATAATTCACAACAACCGCCTGATTCCGCTGGCGGAAGCGCGTCTTTCTCCCGGCCAGATGGGATTGCTGATGGGCTGGGGAGTTTTTTCAACACTGCGAATTTATGAGGGAATTCCCTTTGCCTTCGACCGCCATTGGGCGCGCATGTCGCGCGACGCGGAACGTCTGGGCATTGCGCTCGACTACGCTCAGGAGAACGTCTGGAAATCGATTGTGGACTTGGCCGCCGCCAACCAGCGCCCGGAAGGCGTCGCGCGAATCTCCTTCATCAAGAATCACGGAGGCATCTGGGCGGATGCCCCCGGCTGCCCGCCCACCGACCTGCTGATCTTCACCCGCCAACTCTCTGCGTGGCCCGCGGGGCACAAGCTGGTGCTCGTCCCCAATGCGATCTATTCGGCCGGGAGGCTGGCCGGCGCCAAGATGCTGTCCTGGGTGCAGAACATCGGAACGCACGAGCGCGTCCACGACGAGGGCCTGGATGACGCCTTGCTGATGAATGAGCGCGGCCAACTGGCGGAGTGTACGTCGGCGAATATTTTTCTGGTGCGGGGACGTGAGGTGCGCACGCCGCCGCTGTCCTCGGGGTGCTTGCCGGGAATTACTCGCAGCGTTCTGTTGGAGGTCATTCCCTCCGCAGGATTCCAATTGCTGGAACAGGACCTTACCCCCGCCGACCTTGACACCGCCGAAGAAGTTTTCGTCAGCTCCACGACGCGCGAAGTTGCCGCCGTGGGGAGCATTCAGCCCAACTGGAAATACCGCGCGCCGGGCAACGTGACACGCGAAATCGCTGCGGCGTTCCAACGATACGTCAAACCCCACATTCTTCGAGCAGAAGAACGGCGCTCCGGAACTCCGTGAGGTGCGGGGCGTTGATGACGTCGATTACTACTCACCGGAGCCTGCACCCCTGCTTGTGAAGAATCCGCCCCACCCCGGCGGCTTTGTGGTGCGCCAGTGCATTGGACGTTTGGGCTTGACCGTCACGGCCACCGCCGCGCTGGAAGCGGGAAGCGGGGAGCGCAGAGTGGTTCCGGCATTCGGAACGACTCTGCGGCTTTCATCCTTTCGCAACATTCTAAATAGAGCATTACTGATTTACAAACCGCAGAGTAGGGCGAGCTGCGCTCGACTGTGTGCTACCCCGCTTGGAAATTGACCGTGGGTTCGCCCTCGAAGGAAAAACCCGCGGTGATGAGATTTCTGCAAAAGCAGTGTGAATTCGCTACAATGGACATGTGGAGTTCGAGTGGGACGCCGATAAGGCCGTCGAGAATCTGCGCAAACACAAGGTGACGTTTC
>JASHTY010000316.1 GCA_030040315.1 Terriglobia bacterium
GGCCAACCCCCTTGAGCCCCCTGTGCGGCCGGCTATTCCGTCGATTTCCGACCCGTCGCCCGAAGGCTTTGGGCCGTAGGGCGATCAACATTTCAGCGGCCGGAGACCGCCGCTACAGCGCCGGTCGGGCCACAACAGTTGTAAAATATTGAAGCGACTGTTGTGCAGGGGAGGCGAATTGAATCGGAGCCGCAGGAAGTTTTTGGAGGCTGGCACGCTGGCAAGCGGTTGGATCTGCGCTGAAGCGCTGGCGAGTGCGTTCCACTTCCCCGCCCCTCAAGCGGATTTTTCACAGGTCCCCGGCGTGGTGGTATCCCACTCACCAGCGAGCACACGCATCTATCTGTCGTCGCCCAGCCTGATTATTCTTCCTGATGGAAAATATCTGGCCACTTGCGACGAATTCGGCCCGGGATCGAGCGAACACACCAGCGGAATCACGCGCGTTTTCATTTCTGAGGACCGCGGACAAACCTGGGAGAGATTGGCCAACGTGCAGCCCGCCTTCTGGTCAACGCTGTTCGTCCACGGCAAGGCTCCTTACCTGATTGGGACGACGCACTCCGGTGATGACAGCCGGCTGTTTATTCGCAGATCATCGGACTGGGGCCGAACCTGGACCAATCCCACGGGGCCGCAAGACGGTCTGCTCAGGCCCGGCATTCCCGTTGAAACCAACGCCGGAAACGTCACCATCTGCAACGGCCGTCTGTGGTTTGGGTCGGTGTTTGATACGCTCGGTCCGCGCGGATGGGGAACATCCTTCCGGTTCTTCGTCATGTCGGCGCCGATCAAGGCTGACTTGTTGAGGGACTCGAACTGGACATACTCCACGCCCATCGTTTCCAACCCATCGTTCCTGCAAGGGGGGTTCCACGGGCTCGTGGAAGGGACGATCGCCACGGGCCCCTCGCGTTTGCCTGTCACAATGTACCGTGTAAGTGATGACGACCCGCAGGAAAAAGCGCTGGTGGGAACCGCTTGTCCGGAAGGGACCGTTCTGGGCTTCGATCCACTGAAGGACTTTGTAAATTTTCCCGGAGGCGCGAAGAAATTCATCATTCGCTTCGACCCGGCCACTAACCTTTACCTGAGCCTGACGAATTGGGTTCCGAAGCGCCACCTTGGCCCCAAGCCCGACCGCATTCGCAACACGCTGGCGCTGGTCGGCTCGCCGGACCTTTATCATTGGACGATTCGCGCGGTCGTTCTGCATCACTCCGAAGTGAAATTCCACGCGTTTCAGTACGTGGACTTTCGATTTGACGGCAATGACCTGATTGCCCTCTCGCGGACAGCTTATGACGACGGCCGGGGCGGTGCCAATTCCTTTCACAACGCAAACTTTATTACTTTCCATCGATTCCCAAACTTCCGCGGCCTCACACCCAGGGATGCTCCGGACGGGCTTGAAGATGAGATCAGAGAATGGAACAGCAGCAAGTAATTATCCTGCGACAAAGGTGGAGCCTTTTGCGTTGAACAGTCCCACAAAGGGGTCTCACTGCCTCCGCAGAAAAGACCCCTCACCCTATCACCCCTTCGCCCCTCTTCCCTCTCCCTGGGGAGAGGGAAGAGGGGGAGGGGAGTTGGAGTGAGGGGTTTGTCAAAATCAGTCGGCAGAGCCGGGGGGATCTCCATCCGGAATTAGAATGAGTGAAGCTACAAAAGGAGTCGCGGAATCAAACCTACATGAACATCGTTGAAACCCAGGCGCTCACGCGGCGCTACGGAGATTTGACGGCGGTGGACAGCGTGGACCTGGCCATCGCCGCGGGCGAAATTTTCGGGCTGCTGGGACCAAACGGCGCGGGGAAAACAACGGTGATCAAGATGCTCACCACGCTTCTACCGCCTACGTCCGGTTGCGCGACGGTTGGGGGCTTTGACGTCCAGCGCCAGCCGGCGCGCGTGCGCGAGGCCATTGGATACGTTCCGCAACTCGTTTCCGTTGACGGCACGCTGACCGCGTACGAGAATCTGCTGATCTTTGCCAAACTTTACGGCGTGCCGCGCCATGAGCGGAAAGCCCGGATCGCCGCGTCGCTCGAATTCGTCGGCCTGGAAGAGGCAGCGGACCGCATGGTGCGGGGATATTCAGGGGGGATGATGCGGCGACTTGAGATCGCATTGGCCATGCTGCACCGGCCCCAGGTGCTTTTTCTTGACGAGCCCACAGTCGGCCTCGATCCCCTGGCGCGGCAGACGGTGTGGCAACACGTGAAATCGCTGGCGGAAGAATTCGGCATGACGGTTTTCCTGACCACCCATTTCATGGAGGAAGCCGACCACCTGTGCGGACGCGTGGCCATTATGAATCTGGGGCGGGTGTCAGCGCTGGGGCGGCCGCAGGACCTAAAGACATCGATCGGCAAGCCTGAGGCCACTTTGGATGAGGTTTTCGCGCATTTCACGGGGCACCAATTGGAAACTGGAGGAGACTTTCGTGAAATCTCCCGAACTCGACGTGTCATCGCGCGTCGCGGATGAGGTCGCGCCTTCGGTGCGGCAGCATAATCGCACTGCGGCATTTGTGCGTCAGTGCCTGGCGCTGACGGAAATGGAAATGCGCAAGCTGCGGCACGATCCCACGGAGCTGGCCACGCGCGCGCTCCAGCCGATGTTGTGGCTCGCGGTATTCGGCGAGGTGTTTTCACGCGTGCGCGCCATCCCTACCGGCAGCACCATGCGTTATCTGGATTTCCTGGCCCCGGGCGTGCTCGCCCAGAGCGTTCTGTTCATCGGAATTTTTTACGGCATCGCGGTGATCTGGGAGCGGGATCTCGGAATTGTTCACAAGCTGTTGGTGAGCCCGGCGCCGCGTGTGGCGCTGGTCTTCGGCAAGGCGCTGTCAGGCGGCGTGCGAGGGCTTTCGCAGGGCGTGGCCGTTTA